>JBHJIV010000026.1:0-18491 GCA_050043105.1 Leptolyngbyaceae cyanobacterium
TGAGCTAGAGGAAAATATGACAATTCTGCGCAACGTGCTCCAGGGTAAGGGCACTCAGGCTCAGCAAGAAGCTGTGGCTCTCAATGCATCGCTGGCTTTACAGGTGGGGGGAGCTGTGACCGGCGATACGTTTGACGCGGCCTGCGCTCAAGGGGTTTCCAAGGCAAAAGAGATTATTGCCAGCGGTGCCGCTTGGGACAAGCTTGAGCAACTGGTGGCCTTCTTAAAAAGCTAAAGGTTAGGCTATGGGTGTGTGGAGGGAGTTTGTAAAATTCTAAAAATATATTGGAGAGACGTTCCATGGAACGTCTGTACGTTACAAAGGTAGCCCCTTATTTTGAGGAATTATGGGGAACCAGCCCTGAGTTTGGATAGCGCCATGATTATTACAGCCCGAGAACTGGCAGAGTTAATGCCAGATGCATCTCAGTTAGAAAGTGATGAACCTGAAATGGAAAGTTCGCTGCACTATGCTCAGCTGATGTTGCTAGTGGCTTGCTTAGAATGGCTATGGCGCGATCGCAACGACTTCTTTATCGGAGCCAACCTGACGATTTACTTTAGCCGTCAGCAGCTCAAAAATCGTGATTTTCGTGGCCCTGATTTCTTTCTGGTTAAAGGAGCTGAAAACCGCCCTCGTAAGTCTTGGGTGGTTTGGGAAGAGGACGGACGCTACCCCGATCTAATTATTGAACTGTTATCTAAAGATACGGCGAAAACAGATCGCACTTTGAAGAAAGAGCTTTATCAAAGTCGGTTTAGTACTCATGAATATTTTTGGTTTTCACCCGATACGCTCGAATTTGAAGGCTTTCATTTAGTCGAAAAGAGTTACGAACCCATTCAGCCTGATGAACAGGGGCTTTTATGGAGTCAGGAGTTAGAACTATTTTTGGGTATTTATGACCATCAGCTTAGGTACTTTGAGAGTTCTGGAGAACTGCTGCCAACTCCTGAGGAAGCCGCGCTAAAGGCTCAAGATAGAGCTAATCAGCTGGCCGCAAAGCTCAGAGAACTGGGGGTTGAGCCTGACCAACTCTAGATAGAGTCTAAATCCGGTGAAGCTCCTCTGAAGATGGAATTCCCTGGGCTAATAAAGCTGCAATCGCCATAGAACAGCCGCCTAGGACAACAATGCTAATGCGATCACACCCTACACAGGTCATCATCCAGCCCAGCCCCAACGACGCAACAATCTCAGGCAGCACAATAAAACAGTTAAAAATACCCATGTAGAGACAGTTTTGCTCTGCTGGAATCGACTTTGTCAACAGAGCATACGGTAGTGAATGCATGCTTGCAATTGCGATTCCCACCCCCACCATTGGTAACAACAACAGCCCTGGCTGATGAATCCAGTTAATTGAGATCAGTCCAATGGCACCACACAACAAACTCAGGCTATGGGTATGACGTTCTCCTATGCGTGCCACAACGTTATAAATTCCCAGAGCTGCAATGCAACATACCAAGTTGTCGACCGCTAAGCACAGTCCTGACCACTCAACACTTTTCGCATAGAGCGGTGTGCCTGGCACCGCGCCAAAAATGTGGTGGGCAATGGCTGGAGGCAAATAGAGAAACATGCAAAATATTCCCAACCAGCTAAAACACTGCACCCATGCTAAGTGTCGCATGGTGGGTGGCATCGTTGCGATCGCATCCCAAATTTGCTGTACCATACCGTCTTGAGTTGTCGGTGAGCGTTCGATATCCTGAGGCTCTGGGGTTGTCACCATAGTCCACACCACGGTGCCTAAAAACACGGCTGCTCCTAGGTAAAAGGATAGTTTTATCGAGAATGGCACAAGGTCTGATGCTGTATCCAAGGATGGGTGACCCGCGATATGAGCGACTAACCAGGGCATCGATGATGCCAATACAGCCCCCAGACCGCAGAGCAAACTTTGCACAACAAATCCCTGGGTTTGTTGTTGGGTTGGCACTAGATCGGCTACAAACGACCGAAACGGCGTCATGCTGATATTGGCTGACGCATCCAATAGCCAGAGTAGCCCTGCCGCCATCCACAGACTAGGCGCGTTGGGTAATAAAATCAAAGCCACAGAGCTAAGTAACGCGCCCACTAGAAAGTAAGGCTGTCGACGGCCTATGGGGGTACGGGTGCGATCGCTCCAGTAGCCAATCACCGGCTGGATCAACAAGCCACTCATAGGAGCCGCTAACCACAGTAGTGGTAGCTGTTGGGGATTAGCCCCTAAGGATTCAAAAATTGCACTTCCATTGGCCATCTGTAATCCCCAGCCAAATTGAATGCCGAGAAAACCAGTGCTCATATTCCATAAGGCCCCTAGACTCAACTGTTTATGCAGCTGGGAGGGGGGCTCTGGGGCTAGGGAAGCTGAAGAAATAATATGGGTGCTTTCTACCATGGCATCGCCATGGCATGAGGTACGGGTTGAAGAATGCGATCAGACATAAATAATGTGTAAGTCGTTGTGGCCAACTTTAAAGACCACAGCTCAAAAGAAGCATTGGGAAAGAATGGCAGTGGCAGCTTAAGAAATAATTTTGTTTTGTTATAAAAGCCGTATTGTTTACGCGGCTTACAAGAAAGATTTTGCAGGTCGGCAGCATCTATTCTAATTAAAGCCCTATAGATTATTTTGTTGCAAGTATATATCTCTATGTAACGACCTTTGAACTAGCTGTGTTTTACCCCAAAACCATTTCTACAATGGAGATATAAGTTTGTTCATGTCTGCCGGAGTTTTTTACAAAAGACCCTATGGAGTCGACTTGGACAAACTTAAGCCGTCTCTAATGTGCCGCCTATGGATAGCAAGCCAGCCTCAACGACAACTAAGACCGTTGGTGAGATGATGACAACGCCACCCTTAACGGTGACATCCGATATGCCTCTCAAGGATGCGATTCAACTGCTGGCCACTCATCGGATCAGCGGTTTACCTGTGGTTGATGCTGCTGGGGAAGCCATTGGTGAGATTTCTGAAACAGATTTGATGTGGCAAGTTAGTGGAGCGTCACTACCCGCCTACGTTATGCTGCTTGACAGCGTGGTTTATCTAACGAATCCAGCTCGCTACAGCCAAGAACTCCACAAGGCGCTAGGTCAAACCGTAGCTGATGTAATGTCCCGTAAGATGACGTTGGTAAAGGCTGATGATGACTTGCAACGGGCTGCTCAGCTGATGCATGATAAACAAATTCGTCGGTTGTTGGTCGTTGATGATAATAAACATGTCATTGGTATATTGACCCGCGGTGATATTGTGCGTGAACTCGCTCAGCAATACGCCTAGACTGCGCTGCTACGTTAATTCTTAAGCTATGGGCATTTCGCCAGATCAAATAAAGCAACAGCTTGCATCTGAAGACCTAGGACAACGACTGCGAGCGATCAACCTGCTGCGGAATATTGATCCTGCGGTTGCGTTTGAGTTGATTCAAGCTGTTGTGAGCGATAGCAGTTCTCGGGTACGCTACGCTGCCATCAGTCAGTTTGCGACATTGGGGACCCAAGATAAGAAGACTGCTTTAACGATATTGAGGGGAGCGCTCTATCACGATCCAGAAGCTGATGTACAAGCGGCCGCCGCTGACTCTATTGGTGCGCTTCAGTTGACAGAAGCCTATGATGACTTGGCAACTGCTTATAGCAACACCTCTGAGTGGATTGTGCAGATGAGCATTATTGCTTGTCTTGGTGAACTCGGGGAGAGCCGCAGCTTTGAATTACTACAGCAGGCATTACAGTCTGAGAATAACTTAGTTGCACTCACAGCTATTGGTGCCCTCGGTGAGCTGAAAGACCCTCGAGGCATACCGTTATTGCTGAAGTTTTTGGATAGTGACGATTGGCAAGTACGGCACCGTCTAGCTCAAGCGCTTAGCAACTATCTAGATACTCCCCACGCCAATGAGGTCCTACCGACGCTTGAGACATTAGCTCAAGATGATGCCGAGATAGTCTCTGATGCGGCTAGGCGCTATTTGTCTTAGGCTATTTGTCAATAGCAAGCTGTCAATAATTTTAATACTTCATTAGATAGTTCTCTCTGGAAGCCTTCTTGAGAGAATATCTGACTGTAATGGGCTTATATTGCATCTGTCAGGTTAGTTAGGACAATCGATATCTCTGAAAGCCCCAAATTACAACAGCTAACTGGACTCACAATCGACGAATGCATCCGTCGATTGCTATATCCGTCAAAATATCAACTGTATTTGTTCGGACTATTAGACAGAGCGTTAAATGTTACGAACAAAAATTAGTTGAAATTGCTGAGTATTGATTACCGGACTACAGCAATAATTTTATTAAGGACAAGCAAGCTAATTATTGGCTGCAGAAGAGATTAATCTTGAATGTCTTTGATGGCAAGCTATTTTTTTGACATAGGCCGATTTATTGCTTGCTTAATACATCACAAAAATGATTATTTTTCAGTCCTTGTGGACAGTGTCAAACTGTTACCTATGTGCTGTGCTCGTCAGCGCTGCGTGTGGTTAATGTTATATTCCCGTTGGGAGTTCATACTGAAAGACGACGGAGTTCTGAAATCTGAATTGAGCGCTAAAAAAGGAGGAAAATCATTTTTATTTAGGCTAAAAATAATGACTAATTAGATGACTTTTCCTGTTTTTTAGTTTGACTTATTGCATATCTGATATATTAGATAAAGGCATGAATGCTCATTAATTCCCTGTAGTACGTATTGTATATACCTCTTTAAAGACGCCTTTAAAACTTCTATAGCGCATCTGAATTAAACGGCTAAAGCTAAGGTTTATGTTGATATACGAGTCCGCCATCAATAGGCAACGGACTTGGTGTTGGGGATTGATTTCATGGTTAGTGTGATGACACCATCCACTGGAGTGGAGTGGGATAAGCTAAGTTTCGCCTCTACCCTATATCTGTATCCGATTATTGATACGTTATTAGAGCGTGCGCCTTCGCAAATGCGTGACGATCTGCGTCTTGGGCTACAGGAAGCGTTGGTTAATGCTGCCAAGCACGGTAACTGTCTTGACCCCAGTAAGTATGTGTGTGTTTACCATGCTGAGGTTCAGGGCTGCTACTGGTGGGTAATAACTGACCAAGGTAGTGGGTTTGATATACCCAGCGGCTGTCGGGCATGTCCTGAAGGTGACAGCGGTGATGATACTGGTGACTGCGGTCGTGGCTTGTTTATCCTGCATCAGATTTTTGATCAGGTCCATTGGTCGCCAAAAGGAAATGAAGTGCGTCTTTGTAAACGGTTAAGTCGCTGGCCCAGTTGGTTAACCTGGTGGCAAGGAATGCGACTTTCTAAGGGTCCTATCGCAGTGGGCTGAAAGAGGCTGAAACTCGTATAATTAGTGTGCCTGTTATTTTGATGAGGCATGGCTCATTTGCATAGCTTTTTTTGATGTAGGACATGGTATCTATGGCCTACGAACCTCTCCACCACAAGTATCGTCCCCAAACCTTTGCACAGCTTGTCGGCCAGGGTGCGATCGCAACAACCCTTTCTAACGCACTTCAGCAAAATCGAATTGCCCCGGCTTATCTCTTTTGTGGCCCCAGGGGCACTGGTAAAACCTCAAGCGCCAGGATCTTAGCCAAGTCGCTTAACTGTCTAAGCAGCGATAGTCCAACGTCGACACCCTGTGGCACATGCCAGGTATGTCGTGAAATTACCGTTGGAGCCTCCCTCGATATCATTGAGATTGATGCTGCGAGTAATACCGGTGTCGATAATATTCGTGAGCTAATCGAACGTGCCCAGTTTGCACCTGTGCAGTGTCGCCACAAGCTTTATGTGTTAGATGAAGTGCACATGTTAAGTACGGCAGCCTTTAATGCCCTACTTAAAACCCTCGAAGACCCGCCACCCCACGTTGTGTTTGTACTAGCGACGACCGATCCCCAGCGGGTGCTGCCAACAATCATTTCTCGCTGTCAGCGGTTTGACTTTCGTCGTATCCCCTTAGATGCGATGGTGCAGCATCTAACCTATATCGCCCAGCGAGAGTCCATTGCCATATCACCGGACGCTCTACAGCTAGTTGCGCAGCTTTCACAAGGTGGCCTGCGTGATGCCGAAAGTTTGCTAGACCAGCTGGGGCTGCTTGATGGAGAAATTACTATCGAAGCCGTCTGGGATTTAGTCGGTGCAGTTTCTGAACGGGAGCTGCTGGCTCTAGTACAAGCCATAGGTGCAGATGATGGTGCTCAAGTAATCATTCTGGCGCGCCAGTTAATGGATCGTGGCCGTGAGCCTTTAATGGTGTTGCAGAGCCTAGTGGCGTTCTACCGAGATCTGCTGATTGCTAAGACGGCAGGTGAGCGTCGTGATTTGGTGGCAATCACTCCATCAATTTGGACAGAGATGGTGGCATTCGCCCAGTCACTATCGCTGCCGTTGCTGCTATCGAGTCAACAGCATCTGCGAGCTACCGAGGTCCAGGTCAAAAACACGACTCAACCCAGGCTCTGGCTAGAAATCACCCTAATGGGATTGCTACCCTCGGCCTTGGGACAGGCGTCGGTCACGGCTCCCAAGCTATCGGTCCCACCGCCAAACGTAGCCGCCGCCATACCCGCCAATCCTCCTGTTACTCCGTCCGCTCCCCGACCAGATACCTCATCACCGACTCGTGTGGCTCAGGTGTCGCCAACTGTTGATATCGCCGATACTCAGGTCAGCACTGGCAAGGTGGACGATGCTGAGACAGCGGACGATGTTGAAACCACTGATCTTGAGATCAACCGTATTGAGGATGACGCAAAAAGTGCCGCTGTGTCAGCGCCTGCCCCAGCACCCTCCAATGATGCGCCAGCTATGGGGAGTCTTAGCGATATTTGGGGCAAAATAGTTGCCCAGCTAGAGCCTTTTGGCACCAAGGTGCTTATGCGTCAGCAGGCTCAGCTAATCACCTGTGATGGTGTTGAAGCAACGGTCGGTATTCGTTCTCAGCCGCTGATGCGGATGGCCCAAGAGCGACTCAGCAATGTTGAAATAGCCTTTGAAAAAGTATTTGGTCACAAGATTCGAGTGACGATGGTGGTGACGACCTCGGAGTCCTCAACGGGTTCTAAAGAATCTGATGAAACGCCTCTGCCGTCAGCACCACCCAGCACGTTTCCTGCGGCGGCTAAACCCGTCATTACTGCTGATCCGCCTAGCGACCCCACCATATCGGCAGCTAAACCGCTAAACGTTGATAGTTCTGTGCCGCCGCCCCACGCTCAGCCATCGGCTCAAAATAACCCACCCCCCATGGCTAAGTGGCAGGAATCAAGTGAGTTAGATCGCAGCGTTAAAAGTTTTGCTCAGTTTTTTAATGGCCAAATTGTCAACCTAGATGACGAAGGGACTGACACACCCAAACCATCTACAGAACCCGGACCCGATGTGCCTTTCTAGCAGCTGGCGCTAATAGTGAAACGGAATTGAAAACAGGGGTATAAGCCCCGCCAAAAGCCCTGCAATGCACCCGTAGGTGATCAACGACCGCTGGGGGTTAAACCCATAGTCATGGCCTGACAGTAGGGCGTCAATGCGACGATTTAGTCGACTAGTGGGGACTGTACAGCTAAAGTTTGCAACTGTGATGGGTGATAAGGGGGCTGCAATCACCTGGACTAATGATTCTGCCAGGGTGAGACGATCAACAAACGTTGTAGCCCAGTTATCGGCTCGAATTTCTCTCAGCAGTAATAGTTCTTGCCACAGTTCATCGGTATAAGGCAGCCAGCTAGTGAGACGTCGCAACCAGCCTAACCAAAAGAACCAGAAGGTGTCGCGGTAGTAATGATGGGCATTTTCATGGGCAATGACAGCGGCTAGATGGTCATTATCTAGCGTGGTCATCAGCCCTTTGCTAATCACCAGCTCCGATGACCACAATCCGATTTGGGCGCTAAATGCTGCGTCTTCATCCATGACCCGGCTGATGGTACCCTGCACAAGCTGTTGTGGATGTTGCTGGATGCTGGCAATGCTTATGCGGGCCTGCCACCCTAAGTAGCCCAGAAGGCCGACACTGATTGTTAAAAATAACCAGGCTGCGCCATAGCTACACCAACCCTCCGTTGGGCTTACCAAATGACCGTGGGGACCCATGATAACAATGGCCACGGCTGTTGTAAGTAAAAGCAGTGGTGAAACAATCAACAGCGATAAGACGGCTAACCACTGAGCGTTTTGTAGACAGTAACGGGCAAAAACTAGCCGAAGTAGAAAGGCGATTGCGATCGCACTTCCTATTAAACTCACATGCATCATGATTATTTCTCCTGCCCCTGGTTACGGTCTTCCTCTGCCCGTCGTGCTGCTTGGATACGCTGAGTGATAGCCTCTAGCTGGTCCAGGCTGGATTGATCTAGCGTATCGGCAAAAGCCGCTACGATATCTGGATTGCTAGCCGCTAGAAACTGCTGCAAACGCTCATGGGACTCTAAAACTTTGGCATTATCTGCCGATATCAGAGGCTCCCAGTGATACGCTCGCCCGACTCGTCGCTTGGCAATCCAACCTTTGGTCTCAAGCCGCCGCAGAACCGTCGCAACTGACGAGTAGGTAAGGTCTCGGTCAATATCTTCCAAGATTTGATTGTGAATCACCGTTGCTGATGTCGTTCCGCACTCCCACAAAATATCTAAAATTTCGGTTTCGAGAGGCCCCAGCGATAGTCGTTTAGGACGATAAGTGGGAAATGGCGACATCGGCTAACTCCAGCAAGCATTATAAAGTAGTGTATCCTCTTGGCTCAGATGCTGCTTTAGTTTTCTGTAGCTATCTACAAAGTGTGACACGGCGTCACTTGAGAGGTTAAGGCACACTATCGATCTATAAAGTGTGACACGGCGTCACTTGAGATATTGGGTCGCAGCTAACAGAATAGGTCTAACTGAATAAATGTGCAGATCAAGGTTGAATTCGGAGACGGCTTTTTGTCGTCTCCATTTTTATTGGAATATTAAGGGGCTAAGGCAATTTGGCTAAAGTCTTTGACAAATCGGCATGCCACCGATGGGCTAGAGTTGATGCTGCACAATATATCGGTCGTGGTCAGAGTTGGCTGCCACCCTCCTAGATACCCAATAAAGCCGCTGGCTGATTTGGCCATACGTAGATCACTAGCCGAGTCTCCAATGACAACCCCTTGATGGGGTGAGAGGCCAACTGCTTGGCAGGCTGCTAATAAGAACTCAGGAGCCGTCTTGTCAGGATGCCGGCAACCTGAGCCCTGCAGCTTGTCAAAATAGGGGTGTAGCTGGTGGTACTTGACAAATTGCTCAAGGTTATCTTGGGAGTCAGCCGAAACCATAATAATTTTAAGGTTAGCCTGCCTCAGTCTCTTTAGAAATTCTAAGACTCCTGGCAGTAGGGGAGTGTAAGCGGCTTTAGGGAAGCATGTTTGGTCAGCTGTTGCTAGTGTGGTGGCGGCTAGCTCTACGGCCTCTACCCATGGTTGCCCTAACATTGCAGCAGCGGCGGCTGTGCCCAAAATAGTTTCCTGACGACTGCCCACAGCTAGTAATCCAGCGGCGGTTAAGCGACCCGAATAAATGCCCAGGGTCTTGAGGACGGCATCATGGACGCCCGGTAGTGCTTGCTCCATGAGCTGTGCTTGGGTACGTCCTAGCTGTTGGAGATAGTTAGCCACATCGGCAAGGGTGCCGTCTTTGTCTAAAAAGACAGCGTTTACATTGATAAAACGTTTGTCATTACAGAAAACGGTAGCCATCTACTTGATTGGCGTTAAAAATAACGACATTACCGATTCTCGGCATAACTCTAGCTGTGATGGGATATTAAACAGCAATCGCAAAATAACCAATAAAAAATGTGGAGCCTAAGCCCCACATTTTTTAGCAATAAACTAGAAGAAAAGTCGCAGGATACCCTACAGCTTTTTAGAGAGCTGACTATTCAGCCACAGCCATCTCAGTTGCATCTTCTTCAGTTGTGTAGACATCCTCGCTAGTCTCCTCAACTTCCTCACCAGCGGCTGCAGCAGCTTCAGCCTCAGCTGCTTTCTGTAGCTGTTGACGATAGCGCTCTGCCATTTCTTCAGCCTTCTCAAATACGATGTCAGGGTTCTTGACCATATCACCGGGTTCGGGTTCGAGCTGCTTGGTGGAGAGCGAAATTCGGCCACGCTCAGCATCAAGGTCAATAATCATGACCTTAATCTCATCATTCACATTGAGCACTGTGTTTGGAGTGTCAATATGATCGTGGGAAATTTCAGAAATATGGAGCAGACCGCTAACACCGCCGATATCGATAAAGGCACCGTAGGGCTTGAGACCGCGCACTGTACCGATAACAACTTCGCCTACCTGGAGACCGTTCATCTTACGCTCAACCAGCGCACGACGATGGCTCAGCACCAGACGATTGCGCTCTTCATCTACCTCTAAGAACTTGAGGGGTAACGCTTCGCCAACCAGGTCTTCCTTGGGTTTGCGAGTACTGATGTGAGAACCAGGAATAAAGCCTCGTAGACCCTCGATTCTGACTAGCGCACCACCACGGTTTGTGGCAAATACATCAGAGCGAACGGTGGCGTCTTCATTCTGTAGCTGACGCACACGCTCCCAGGCGCGCATGTACTCAATGCGACGAATGGAGAGAGTCAGCTGGCCATCTTCGTTTTCATCGGTGAGGATGAAAAATTCACGAGTCTCATTAGACTGAAGTACTTCATCAGCAGCCTCGACTCGGTTGATTGACATTTCTTGGATGGGCAAATAGGCAGCGGTTTTTGCACCAATATCAATCAGAGCGCCTCGAGGTTCAATACTAAAAACAGTCCCAGGGACAATATCACCAGGACTGAAATGATAGTCGTATTGATCTAAAAGAGCTTCAAAATCTTCATGAGTAAAACCTATATCGGCTTGTGTCGTTTCAAGATTGGCCATGCTAGATGTTTCCTACGGTTTCTCCATAATTGAGTGGACATGTTGTGCGTCTGTGTGCCGCCCCTACATTGATCCAGATTTTATCTCAGACAAGGTTTAAGGCATCACCCAAAATGCTCTACCATCATTCCCTGTTAAATAACTCTGAGTAGTCACGCCCTGAGAATGGAAAACCATACCACTGTCAGAGGCTGACATAAACCTGAACCAGGCTCAGTACTTAGAGCCTTGCAAAGTAGCTAATGCTAACACACAGATAAGATCGAGACGGCAAACCGCATCGAAAATTAGCAAAATACACAAACCTTCGCAAGACTATTTATGATAAGTGAATTTAGCGCCCCTGTCACTGACTATTACAGGATTGATTTTTGGGAGAGTCCCAACGGGGATATTCACCGCTGAAATATTGTTTAAACCGTCAGGGCAGACCCATTGAAATCGCTAATGTAGGAGTCACTCTTAGCTGCGCCATCAGTGGCTTCTAAGTGGCTAAGGGCGTCTGCAAAATCGCGAATGCCAGTAAATTGACGGTATACCGATGCGAACCGCACATAGGCAACTTCACTCAGAGGTCGCAGCTGCTCTAAGACCAGTTCACCGATGTCTTCGCTAGCGATTTCTCGGGTAGCCCGCTGCTGTAAATCAGCTTCAATATTGTCGACTATGGTTTCTAAACGAGCTGCATCAATACCCGTTTTTTCACAAGCTCTAGCGATCC
This sequence comes from Leptolyngbyaceae cyanobacterium, assembly GCA_050043105.1. Lineage (GTDB taxonomy): Bacteria > Cyanobacteriota > Cyanobacteriia > Phormidesmidales > Phormidesmidaceae > Leptothoe. The sequence continues at coordinate 11,628 of JBHJIV010000026.1, forward strand.
CTCTGAGAAGTTTAGAGCGATTAAACAATTCTCGGCTGCCAGTCCGTTTCACAACAGTGATGGGCACGTATTCAATACGCTCATAGGTGGTAAATCGGCTATTGCACTTTAGACATTCCCGGCGGCGGCGAATACTGCGGCCCGATTCGGCAGACCTAGATTCTAGGACTCGATTGCTGGGATGTTGGCAGAAAGGACACTGCATAAACCACTAAACCCAAATCAATGAAGCGAAGTTCGCTCATTAGAGCACGCTTAAAACAAAAATAGAGGCTAACTTCGCTAAATGCAAAGAAGTTAACGCCTCTATTATGTCATCCATACCCTTAGGAGCAAATGGGAAGCTTTTCACTAGTCTGCTTGTACTACAGGCTAGCTTGATAAAAGCGTCTAGTCTTTTTTGATCCGAGGGGGTTCACGGAATGCGATCGCAAAAAAGAGTGTACCGATGATACAGGTAAAAATCAGAATGTAAGCAACACTTTCCATGGTTTAGCCCTACTCAATTAACATTAATTGCCATTGCCGTAGACACCAGCAAGGACCGCTAATTCTATTATACCAAAAAAATGGCCCGGTGCACACCAGTCCATCTTCAGTCAACCTAAAATCCGTAACAACGACTAGTTGCTAGTACGGGTAGAGGTATCGCCCACTTTCTGGAAGAAGCCCCATTCGACCTGCTCGGCAGATAGATCAGGATCTACACCAGCGAATACGTCGCGGTATAGAGTACGGGAGCCGTGCCAGATGTGGCCAAAGAAGAACAACAGTGCAAATACTGCATGTCCAAACGTAAACCAACCGCGAGGACTCGAACGGAATACACCGTCAGATTCCATAGTTTCAAGATCAAACTCAAACGGTTCGCCTAGCAAAGCCTTACGGGCGTAACGCTTAACTAGAGCGGGATCGCTAATAGTCTGACCATCAAGCTCACCTCCATAGAATGTGGCAGTTACGCCGGGTTGCTCAATGCTGAACTGAGATTCAGCCCGTCGGAATGTTATGTCCGCACGAACTACACCGCTGGAATCAGTCAGGATTACTGGGAAGGTCTCAAAGAAGTTAGGTAAGCGGCGAACTGAAAGCTCACGACCCTCACCATCCTCGAAAACAGGGTGGCCAAGCCAGCCGGTGGCAATACCATCACCACTATCCATAGGACCTACACGGAACAGACCGCCCTTAGCAGGACTGTTACCCACGTAGTCATAGAAAGCTAGCTTTTCAGGAATATTCTCATAGGCTTCCTGGCGGCTTAGACCATCAGCCATATCAGCCTGAACACGGCGCTCGATTTCCTGCTGATAGTAACCACCATCCCACTGATACCGAGTAGGGCCAAACAGCTCAACCGGCGTAGTAGCGTTGCCGTACCACATAGTACCGGCGACGACAAATGCAGCAAAGAATACGGCTGCAATACTACTGGACAGCACAGTTTCGATGTTACCCATACGCAACGCCTTGTAAAGACGCTGGGGTGGCCGCACTGTCAGGTGGAATAGACCCGCAACAATACCCACGATGCCCGCTGCAATGTGGTGAGCCACAATACCGCCAGCATTATATGGGTTAAAGCCTGCCGGTCCCCATTCAGGCGCTACAGGCTGCACGTGTCCGGTGATGGCATAAGGGTCAGAAACCCACATGCCAGGTCCCCAAACACCTGTTAAGTGAAACGCTCCAAAACCGAAGCAAAGTAAACCAGATAAGAACAAATGAATGCCGAACATCTTGGGCAAGTCCAAAGCGGGCTCACCAGTTCGAGGGTCACGGAATAGCTCTAAATCCCAAAAAACCCAGTGCCAAACAGCCGCTAAGAACAGCAGGCCAGATAGCACAATGTGTGCTAAAGCAACGCCTTCAAAAGACCAGAAGCCAGGATCAACACCTGTCTCACCAGTCACACTCCAGCCGCCCCAAGACCCGGTTACACCGAGGCGAGACATAAATGGAAGAACAAACATACCCTGACGCCACATGGGGTTCAGAGCAGGATCGCTTGGATCAAAGGTAGCAAGCTCAAACAGGGCCATAGAGCCCGCCCAGCCTGCTACAAGTGCAGTATGCATTAAGTGTACAGAAATCAGTCGTCCGGGATCGTTAACCACGACTGTATGTACCCGGTACCAGGGTAGTCCCATTGACTACGCGCCTCCTCCTAGTTTGGAAATGTTAGCCGTACATTAAAATACCGATACAAATAGGCTACCAGATTGCCATAGTCACTCCAAGCTAAGACTTGAGGAATTTTCCTCAATGGCTAAGCAAAGCAGGGACAATAAGCAAACAACCTTGCTTGGTATTGAATCCAGACGATTCCCAACGGACTAATACACTCAAATTCGAAGATTAAAGTGTATAAAGAAGTGTAACTAGAGTTCACAATCCATTGCAAGTTGGACTGCTTAGGATTGTGCTGCTCGTGGCGTTCTTGACTTTATAGCGATTGCCTTTGGAGCTGATCGATGCCCACCATTAAGTTTGTTAAAGAAGATGTTGAGATCACAGCGGCAGATGGTGCAAATCTGCGGCAGAAAGCTATAGACAACCGCGTTGACATCTATACCTTCACAGGCAAGATGATGAACTGTGGTGGATATGGTCAATGTGCGCTTTGTGTAGTCGAAATTGCTGAAGGATTAGAAAACCTTTCCCCACGCACAGCGGTTGAGGAGAAAAGGCTTAAAAAGCGCCCTGGCAACTGCCGTTTGGCTTGCCAGACATTGGTTAATGGTCCAGTCAGTGTAATAACTAAACCAAAAAACAAGAAGTAGGTAAAGATGCTAGTAAAAGTAGTGCTTCGCACCTTTTTCGCTAGCTGCAAATCACATGACTATGGGTTCATTCGGTTAAAGCAGGGTGATATGCTTAGCCTTGTGATTTGTTGTTGAGAGAAGTAGTAGCGAGTCCTATGGAAGTTAATAATCTAGGGTTTGTAGCCAGCATTTTGTTTGTCTTTGTCCCCACCGTATTCTTGCTCATCCTTTACATTCAAACCAGAGAGTAAGAGGGGCTATTGTCGATATCCTTGTCTGAATTTTGGTGCGGATCTGACTAAGGTTGTGGTTGTTATGGCCTAGGTTTTGTTAAGCAAAGGGTCTAAAAATCTGGTGCGCTGTTAGTCTCTTCTGGGTAGCTAGTCTTTGGATTTTCTGAAAATATCAAATAGCTTGCATAATAGCTGCTTTAGGTCAGCAAATGGGTACCAGTCTGGTACCCATTTTTGTTACGTGCTCATAGCTGACTGGCGTAAGCCAGCCATGCTTGCCAAAACACATAGGCTGCCAAAACACAAAGTAATGTGCGAAACAGCCGACTTACAAATTTTTCTGGCAGCTTAGGTAAAAATCGGGTGCTGATTTGTACCCCCACTAGGCCCCCTATGCCCAGGCTCAAGCCTGCTCCATAGACGATGTCTCCCTTAAGGCCATTGTGGATACAGGCTACAAGGGAGGTTAGGGCAATGACTGCCAGACTGTTACGCACAGCGCTTTTGATGTTGGTATTCATCAGTAATACCTGTAACGGCACCATGATCACACCACCACCGACTCCAAATAAACCGGCCATAAAGCCTGAGGTACTCCCAGTCACTAGTCGTGCAGCGATGGGTGAAATGGGACTGGTCGGTTGAGCAGCAGCAGCACGTTTTTTGAGACTGACAAGATAGAGATTGGCGAGTAGCAGCATGCCAAAAGCAGCTCTTCTCCAATGTTCTGACAACAGGTTGCCAAATTCTGTACCTACAATGACTAAGGCGGCAGCGGGTATTGCTAGCAGCACCACATTTCTGGGCTGCAGATACCCCATACGCCAGTTTTGAAAACTTCCTGTTGTAGCTGTGATTAAGATGGCCAGTAGGCTTGTTGCGGCAGCTTGATCAACCTCAATGCCAAATAGCAGCAGTAGCGGCACCATCAGTACCCCACCGCCAATGCCCAGGAGCCCAGCTAGCAGTCCTGCAGCCAGACCACCGACCGCCAATAGGATGGTATGAAGGGGCATAAAAGGAAAGGTATACGGCTTCAGCATTCTGCCATAGCTGGTTTGAATGATGAAGTGCTTAGGTTGCTAGTCTAAACAAAGCCCTTTGGGTGGGCCAATACCTTTAAGTGCCTCTAAGACTGAGTGAGAATGGGTTCTAGATTGATGTATTGCTGAACTGTATTGGCTAAATCGTTGAGTACAGCATCACGCTGTTCACGGTAGTTAGCAATCCCTGTGGGGAGTGAGCCTAGACCTCGCTGCTGCCGCAAACGATTGAGCCATGCTCTACGCCATGGGCCATTGTCAAAGATGCCGTGCAGGTAGGTTCCCCATAGAGATTCAGTTTCATCCACAATGCCTAGGCTGCGGTCGTCAAAGATTGGTTGAAATTTAGGACCTGGTTCGCCACCTTCAGGTGTCATCACCAACTGAGTGCGTCCATGATGAATTTCGTAGCCGTTGACGGGTAGACCTTCTTGGGGATATTTGGAGCTGACAGAGCGTTGCCGGGCTACCTTGTTTTGAGTGATGACTGTGCGTAACGGTAGGATACTTAATCCTCTAAAGCGTCCCTCTTGCCCCTCTAGACCCTCTGGGTCGGCCAGCATTTGCCCCATCAGCTGGAAGCCGCCGCAAATGCCCAGTACGGTACCACCAGCTGCAGCATAGTTTTGAATGGCTTCTGCCATACCGGTGCGTTGCAAAATCAGCAGATCAGCAATAGCTGTTTTAGTGCCGGGAAGGATGACGGCGTCGGGATGGCCCAGGTCATCTTTGGGGCTGAGATATTTAACATTGACCGATGGTTCAGCTTCTAATGGGTCAAAGTCTGTGAAGTTAGAGATCCTCGGTAGTCGGATAACGGAAATATTGAGTTCAGCGGATTGTTTTTCGGCAGGTCGTTCCATTAGGGATAGGGAATTTTCCTTTGGCGATGCACTTTCAATCCAAGGGATGACACCAAGTACGGGAATACCCGTGCGTTTTTCTAGCCATTCAATACCTGGCTCGATCAGACTTTTCTGACCATGAAACTTGTTGATAACAATGCCCTTAACCAGCACTCGTACATCGGGGACAAGGAGCTAAAGGGTGCCTACGATATGGGCAAAGGCTCCCCCTCGGTCGATGTCAGCCAGCAAAATAGTCGGTGCCTTGAGCGCCTTAGCAATGCGCATATTGGCTAGGTCTCGATGCTTAATATTGATTTCAGCAGGATTGCCGTCGCCTTCACAAATCAGTAAGTCAAATTCTTGCCCGAGGCGTGCGAGACTTTCTTGTACGGCCTGCCAGCCAGTCTCAAAGTAGTTTTCGTAGTAGTGGGCCGGTGTCGTTTGGCCAACCGGGCGGCCTTTGATAATGATTTGGGATGTGCTACCACTCTGGTTGGGTTTGAGCAGTACCGGATTCATTTCGGCTTGAGGAGAGACACCGGCTGCCCAAGCTTGCACTGCTTGAGCGTAGCCAATTTCGGCACCGTTAGCTGTGACGTAGGTATTAGGAGCTGTATTTTGCCCTTTGAAGGGAGCCACTCGCCAGCCGCGACGGCTTAGCATACGACAAAGTGCTGTAACGAGCAGAGATTTCCCTGCGTGGGAAGTTGTCCCCACTACCATAATGGCCTTCATGCTAGAGCGTCTCCCGGTCTAATTGAATTGTTAATGGTTGAAATACTGAGTTGAAATAGCGAGTTGGAATAACGGCTTTTCGATACAAGGTTTTAGAAGTAGGCTGTATCAAACTAAAAAATCGAATAAGGGGTTGAGTGTAAATCTTGAAACCTTAACTCTGGCAGACTAGTGCCTGGGGCTTGGGCAAACTCGGCTGGCCAATGTGTCGATAATCAATAACCTTACCGATAGTTCAGCTGATAATTGATGACTCGCACTATTGCTTAACCTTACCCAAACTCCATCGCTTAGACATCGTGACTTTTACATGCTGCTGTATTTGCAGGCAGAAGTCTAAAAATTTACCTGACTATGATAGCCAAGTCGGTAGTCTTAACCAGCGATTTCTGGCGTTGAGTAAATAATCCAGAGGGCTGCCAGTGGAATCCGGACGACCTGCAGCTTCCCATTGTTCAACTAGTTGACGACCAATTGGCGTCAGGCGAAAACTATCGGTTAGACCCTGGCCATCGACTTCTCTACGGATGATACCCACTGTCGTCAGCCACCCTAAATGATTATCGGCAGCTACGTCTGAGAGGGGTTGACGGGTGTATCCGCTGAGCATGCCTCGGTCGTCACTGATGGCGCGGAGGGAAACACTTTGCGATCGCATCGCTTCCAGCAGTTTCATGTAGAACGGTGCGCAGCGTACGGCTCGCTGGGCACGGGTCAGGGTCTTGGGCTGAATGGGTAGAGAGGAAGATGTCATAGACAAGGGTTAACTTGAACAGTGGTCAGGGCTATTCTTCTTCATCGCTATTATCTGTTTCTTCGCCCTCGCCCAAACCATTGGCTGACACCCCGGCATTGGCTGACACCCCGTCGCTGGCTGACACCCCGTCATTGGCTGACACCCCCACCTCATTATTTGGGAACCGATTGATTAGGTAGGCTGCCTGACGAGCTGTGGACTTGAGCGCACTTGGCAGAAATGGATCGTGGGGGATTTGGGTCAAGATATCTAAGGTACGACGCAGAATACGGACGACATCTCCCTCATCTAGACTGGTGTTTTGACACAGCTCGTTCCAATCAGTTTCCAAGGCCCATTCTTCCACGAGGGCATTCAGATTCCACTCAAGGGGGATGGGCAGAGTAACCTGGTAACGGCGCTGCAGCTGATACAGCTGACGGCGGGTAGCGCGCAGACCTGCTAAGGCTTCTTCGACCGCTGCAGATGTGCGGTAGCGTGTCC
>JBHJIV010000027.1:0-26155 GCA_050043105.1 Leptolyngbyaceae cyanobacterium
CCTTTGAAGGTGCCTTAACCCCAGGCCGTAGCTCATCAAATTGAGTATTTTCCTGAGGTTTCCTTAGGGAATCTACCATGAGTCCTCTATCAAGATATTTATGGTTAAAGCGCTATGAAACCGCATTAAGATGTCGGGCCAGTAAATCGATATAAAACTGGCATCGTACGTGGATTCTAGTTTACCAAGGTCATCGACTTGGAGCAGCCTGCAGGTAACGAATAGGTTACATTTCGCAATAAACTTGTATCTATTGGTGTGCCTAATCAATGGAGTTAATAAAAAAGCCTAGAGTCTTTCAGGGGTGGGCAAGGGTTTACGACCTCGCAGACGTCGCCAAAGAGGGCTAAAAATCCATAGCAAGACAAATGGCAGTAGCCAAAACCAAAGGGTTTGATAGCTAAGTAACCCAAAAAGGCCAAAGATCTGGCGGGCACTGGGCGTAGTATTCCAAAGTAGGCCAACGAGTAATGCTAACCCCAAAGACCCAGCGATCAAGAACGAGGAGGGTAGTTTGTCTAACCCTTTGATTCTTAAAGCCTTGGGGTAAAACTTCTCATATAGCGCTTGCCAGTCTGGGAACGCTGCATACATGCTGAGAATCGATATGAAGGGTATGCCCAGCAGCAGTGTGTTAAAGCTATGAAAAATAGGGGCTAGCCTCAAAATAAGGGCTTGGGCAAACCGGTTAAAGAGAACTAAAACAAAACAGGTTTCAAATAACAGCACTACATATTGAGATGGGATGGCTAAGGCATTAGTGCGGCCTATGTTCGGTCCTAAGGGATGGATGGGAAACCCGTTGGTAAGAAGACTTTTAACCCCCTTGGCTAGGACTAAATCACCCACTAGTCGCGGTTCAACCAGCCAGGCTAGCTCTATAAATTTTATGACTGCTGCAGACAGAAACAAGATTGATAAAACCACCATCAGCCCGCGCGCTGGCCAAATATAGCGCCAAGAAGATTTATGTGGTGAGACTACGGGCTGTCCTCGCTTTTGCCTAAGTAACGCGTCAATTGAGTAGGTCTCGCCCCATCTAGACAACAGCATAAACAGGGGGACGTAAAACACTGTCAGCACAATGGTGCGTTCTTGCATGAGAAAGCCAGTGCGAAAGCCAGCTAACCCAAACCCCATCACCAACACAATCAGGTTGGCCAGACGGGTTTTGTAACCTAGCAATAGCAGCACCAGTGCCATCACTAAAAGTACCTCCATAGCAGGATAGCTAACCCCTGGTAAGGCAGGCAGACTGCTAAATAAAATGGTGGGCTCCCATCGACTTTTGGGGACCAAGCTCAGCTCAGAAAACTTTAGAGGACTGAGAAACCATAGATAGAAAACGCTATAGATGATGCGATAGAGACCCATTCGTCCAGCAGCATTTTGGGCAGGGCGGGTGAGCCACTGAACATAGCGATGCTCAAGACGCTGAAAAAAGCTCATAGGGTCTGACGTTTAAGGGGGCACTCAGTCTGTGGAATCGGCCAGAAAGCGATCAATCAAAACGGTTTGCGCTGGCTGATTGATATCAATAGGGGGCTGTTGCTCAAAGTCAACTTGCCAAAAATAGCGCCAGGCTTCAACCTGCTCAATTTGGGTGTCGAGCACAAACTCTACTTGCTGAATCAGATAAGGGCGATAGATGGCCTGCTGTTTGGCATTGCCTTCTATGGCTTTCTGCATCAGTTGATGCCCAGGGGTTTGATTGGAAGTGTCGTCATCTAATGTGTAGAGGTCCATGGGACGCAAAACATGTTGTTTGCCAGACTTGTCTAACACATGCAGCTCAAGACGATTGACCTCGGTAGGTGGGCTGTAATTATCGCCTGTGGAATACATATCCCATAGGGTAAATGGCCAAAATGTACCTCCTAGAGCCATCAGCAAAAAGGAGATACCTGCTGTGAAATATTTGGCTAATCGTAATTCCTGAGTTTCCATGAGCGTCAGTTTAGCCCATGGTCGATGTGGGGTGCAGTCGAGCTATCGTTGAACGGTTTAGTCTGCTGCCTCCGTAGACTCTGTTTCTTTATCAACGGCTTCTTCCTGTTCCTGCTGTACCTCTTCGACGGCTTCTTCAATTTCCTCGTCGTCTGCCACTGTTTCATCTGGGTCTTCTGCCGTTTTGCCATTTTCGGCTTCATAGGCAGCTAGTTCGGCCTCGGCCCTTGCCTGCTTTGCCTCATGGCCTAATACACCCTCATAGGCATAGCGATTGTAGCCGCCATTTTCGACAATGGCCTGTAGATAATCGACACGTTCTTGGGGGGCAGGGTGTGAGGACATCCAGGGAATCGTCTGACGGTCGCCGTAACGTTCATCTAAAGCCATCATCAGGCCGTGCATACCGTCGGCGGCATAGCCACTAGCGGCTAGAATTTGGGTGCCAACAATGTCTGCTTGCCGCTCCATCTGGCGCGAATAGCCAGACACAAGCGCATTGGTCACCAACCCTGGCAGCGGCAGATATTGGGTCAAGCTGGCTGTCAGGTTACCCTGGGTTACCATTTGAAACCCGTGGGAGAGCACCGCATGGGATATTTCATGCCCCAGTAAGCCGGCAATCTCAGCCTCAGAGTCGGTGTCAAGAATCGCTCCAGAATTCACAAAAATCTTGCCGCCAGGTAAGGCAAACGCGTTGAGGTTTCGGTCAAGCACTACGTCAAAGGTGTAGTCGAAGTCATCGCGACCGGCGACAGACGCTAGCTTGTTACCGATGCCGCGTACATAGGCCAACAGCTCCTCATCTTCAGAGAGGGGGAGTTGCTCACGGGCTGAGTTGGCCACTGATTCACCGAGAGATTTTTCACCCTGCAGCAGAATGATGCTGGAGTTAAGGGCGGTAAATGGACCGTATAGGCCACCGGTTAGGATATAGCCTGCAGCTCCTGTAAAGATGTTTGCGATCGCATTATTCCGAATCTTGGCATTGGTCGCCGACTTAAATCGCCCCAAATTTTCATCAGCCAGCTGAGCATAGCGGTCGGCTTCAGGATGGTCTGCATTGAGTAGGGCAAACTGACGGGCTGCAATGGAGGCTTCAATCCATTCCTCCTGGGTCATCATCAGTTCGATCTGAGCGCTGAGTAAATCAGGCTCATAGGGGTAAAGCGTCAGCGCCTTTTCTAAAACTGTCTCAGCATCCTCGGGGCGCTCATAGGTTTGAAGCTGCTCAGCGTAGCGTAAGTGCCCTGGAATAAACGCGGGAACTTCTTCTGTGATCAAGCCCAAGGGAACTAAGGTTTGAGACTCTCGCTCTGCCTCGATGCCACGGCCAGACTCACGCCAGTAAACCGCACCCCCCGGCGACAGCTGTTCGGGGTCGCTAAAGGGCTCAGCAGGAATATCTTCTAGGTCATCCTCATCGCGCCAACCAAACGTTTTAGCTTCCCGGTAGAGTTCTTCGGCAGCTGCAATATCACCGGCTAAGTAGAGTCTGTCCGCTTCTATAATCAGTTCACGCTGAAACCAGGTTTCTTGTTCGAGGGCGGCGGCTTCAGGATCATATTCAGGTTCTGCTGCCGTATCAGCGTCATCGCTAGCCGCCTCGTCACTAGCCGTCTCATCGGTAGTTTCTACCTCGTCGGCCTCCGCTGTTTCCTCATCAGTGGTCTCTGCGGTTTCCTCATCGCTGGCCGCGGACTCGTCAGCTGCGTCTTCACCGCCTGTAGTTTCCGCAGTTTCAGGCTGCTGCTCTGATGTCTCGCTGGTGTTGCCCTGGAGAATAATATGAGCAGGGCGGTCTGATGCACGACCTGGCAGCACCGGACTTAAAAGCAGCGTAATACTGATACCCACTGCTAAGAGCAGCGCAAAGCGTTTACTGGCCTTCATGGTGAATTTGGAATAACAAGGCAGCTAAAAGGGGACGTCCCAATAGAAATCATTTTGGCAAATCTGCTCTGAAATAACCTGAAGAAAAATACGCGTTGAGGCGTCTTGCGGGTTCAGATATGGCTTATTTTTTGACGAAAGCTGCTCAAATACGACAGCGCAATGGAAGTGAGCACCATATACTAAGTTTTATGACGCGTTAAGAAATCACCCACCATGAGCCCTGAGACCATTGAGACCATTAAGCCGTATCTGAACTTTTTTCACCCGTTGTTGATGTGGACCTTGTTTGGTCTCACCATTTATGCCGCGTACCTCGGTATGCAGAGTCGTAAAGTCCGCTACGTCACGGGTGAAGAAAAGAAGGCGCTGATCAAGGGCAAATTTGCCATCAAACACCATCAGATGGGCTCGATTATTTTGGCACTGATGGTGCTGGGGACTATTGGTGGTATGGCGGTCACCTACATCAACAACGGCAAACTGTTCTTTGGGCCGCACCTGTTGGCAGGTCTGGGCATGACTGGGCTGATTGCGATCGCAGCTTCCCTAGTGCCCTACATGCAGCGGGGTAACGAAACTGCTCGTCTGACTCACATCAGCATCAATGTCATCATTGTGGGGCTATTTGGCTGGCAGGCTGTTACCGGCATGCAAATTATGCAGCGCATTCTAGAAAATGCCTTTGGCATCACGTTCTAGATAAGTCCAAAATTTATGCGATTGCTGATTTAGGGGATGAACCGGTCTAGCGCTACTGCTACCTGACGGTATCCCACAACTAAAGTCATCCCGAGGATCAGCAATGTCAAATTTACTACTAAAAAGGAGCGGCCCCTGGGTTGCTCCTTTTTTGATCGAGATGCCGTTGCGTTTTAACCTGAACGCTAGACCCACGAAATCTGATTGATGATGGCCAACGCGAAACCAATGACCATGCCTCCCTTGCTGACCCAGTTGGCAATGGCTCTAAGTGGGTTTGTGGCCTATGGTTACAACTTTTCGAAAGAGAACGTTTTTAATCAGATGCCTGCGGTAATGGCTCTGGTGGACCCCACACTCTACAGCCAGGACTTCTATGTGCAGGAGATGCTCCAGTTCACCCCGAGGTCTTACTACTACTACGCGCTAGCGCTACCGGTAAAGCTGGGGTTGAGTGTGCCCATGGTCTGCTTTATCTATTTTTTGATTGCATTTGCAGGCTTTAGTTTGGGGCTATATGCCATCGGGCGAGAGCTGGGTCAGTCTAAACTCTCCGCCGCTGTTTTACCCTTTTTGGGTTTAGCGGTTGTGGATGGCACCGTCGGGTTTACAGATTTGTTTCGGCGCACGCCTAACCCCAGTGTGTATGCCATTGCGATCGCGATTTGGGGTATCTACTTTTGTTTACGACAGCGATGGATTCGGGGATACATCTTCTTTGGTGTCAGCTGTTTACTACAGTTTTTGATTGGTGTGATGCCGGGGGTTTTATTCACACCAGCTTTAATTTTTTATTGCCTCAGTAACAAACAACCCAAACAGCTTTTAGGGGCGTGGGGAGCGCTGCTGGTTTTAGCCAGCATGGTCTACAGCCCCATGGTGCTAACTGGCACCACAAGTAGCGATTTACTCAGCAGTTCAGAGTTTATTTGGCTCTATGGCTATGTGCGACATCCTCACCACATCATCATGTCCACATTCTCAGTTAATAGCTGGTGGCGATTTGTTCACTTTTTAGTGGCGAGTTTGGCCTGTCTGTATGGCTCTCGACAGCTCAAGCCTCACCACAAAATTACGATGAGTTCCTTTATGCTAGCGGGCTGCGGTCTATTAGCTATTGGCTATTGGTTTGTTGAGGTTTTTCCGATTGCGACTGTGGCAAAGCTGCAGTTTGCAAGAACAACGCCGTTTATTTTGTTGATGGCACTGACGGCCATTGCCGTTTATGCCAGTGAACACTATCGTCGCGGAAATCAGGCACTGGCGTTGTTATTGATCGCGGCTCCCGTGGTCGACAACTATGGCGGTGTGGCCACTCTGGTGCTGGTGGTTCTTAGTTTGGTTAAGCCGGGCGGCAGTGCTTTTTGGCAGCGTATAAATCAACGGGTTAATCGTTTACCCTGGCTAAACTATGCTCTCTTTTTAATAGTCCTGACGGTTACCTATTCCTTCCATCTGGCATTGTTTTTAAGCTTTGCCTATCCATTTTTGTTAGAAGAATTTCCGGCCAAACGGCTGCGCCCAGCGGCCTATGTCATTGCGGCTGTGTGCGTAGTGTTTGTGGGGTTGCATATGGGCGGTGTGGTTGTGCATCGCAGTTTGGGACCTGTGCATCGTGCGATTAAATTTGGGCCGCTGTACGATCACCCCGTGAAAAAAATAGGTGTGAATTTTCGCGCTCGCACCCCTACTGATGCTTTAGTGCTAGTGCCTCCTGCCGATCGAATTTTCCGTTTTTATAGCCAGCGCTCGGTGGTGGTCACCTTTAAGGCGTTCCCGTTTACGGATGCTGGCATTGTCACCTGGCAGCAGCGTTTAGAGGCGATGGTAGGCACAATGCCTGAAAATGCGGAAGATACGTTAAATGCAATCTTTATGCAGCGGACATCGGCAGAATTAGTCGACGTGGCCAAACAGTTTGGTGCGGGCTATATTCTCACCCGTCAAGACTGGCATCCAGATATGCCGGGTACTTTGCTAGACCAGCAAGAGGACTGGGTACTGTGGGATGTGAATAGCGAATCTGGCTAGTTTGCTACCGTAGATGCAGTAGCTGCCGTTAATCACCATGGTTCAAGAGCTTTCAACATCATCTGACATCGTCTACCCCGACAGTGATGGCCAGCCCATGGCAGATAATACCAAGCAGTTTCGGTGGATTGTCACAATAAAGGAAAATATAGAGCGACTCTACGCGGCTCGCGATGACGTTTTTGTAGCTGGTGATTTGCTGTGGTATCCGGTAGAAGGTGACCCAAAAACGCGGCTTGCACCTGATGTTTTGGTGGTATTTGGCCGTCCTAAAGGGGATCGAGGCTCTTATCGTCAGTGGGTTGAAAACGATGTGGCACCACAAGTGATATTTGAAATCCTGTCCCCAGGAAACACACTGATTGAAATGCTACGAAAACAACGGTTTTATGAGCGCTACGGTGTGGATGAGTACTACATTTACGACCCAGATAAGCTAGAGCTGACGGGACTAGTCCGAACTGATGAGGGGCTTGACGTCGTTGACATGGATGGATGGGTAAGCCCTCGCCTGCAGATTCGATTTCAGCTCAGCGATACAGATCTACTGATTTTTCGCCCTGATGGTCAGCGATTTTTGAGCTACGTCGAGCTAGGTTTGCAGGTCGATGAGCTATCAGCTGAGCTGGAGCTAGAGCGGAGCCAAAAGCAAAAATTTGCTGATAAATTACGTGAATTAGGCATTGACCCAGACAAACTCTAGCGTTGTCTCGAATTATTTAAGGGCAAGCAGTCCCTGTTCTTTTAGTTTGGGATTGAACTTGATCGGGATTTGAGCGCCTCTGGCTTCAACTTTAGCCTTGACGTCGACTTCAACCCGGCGGGCAAGCTGTTTAAGCAGTTTGTTGGTCTGAGAAGGTTCGGCATTTGCGATCGCATCCCGTTCTGCCTCAGTCATAAACGCCTTCGCATCAATTGGCTTTTCCCAAGCGGCACGCTGGTCAGCGTTACCGGAGGGAACAGTGCCATGGTCCGTTATCCATGCGGTTCGAATTTCTTCTAATAATGTACGGCTGGGGCGAGTCACCGTGTAAACCTTGAACCAGTGACACTGCTGCGGGCAGCGGACCAAATGCTGGGTGAGCCCCACGCTAATATCCCGTGAGTAGCCCACATATTGAAGCGTTTTGACCTCATCAAAGATGGCATAGATACCCACCTTGCCAGCTAAATCAGGTGTGAGTTCACCATCCACCAAGTATGGATGCATCTCTAAATCAGTCAGGGTGGGGATTGAATCAGCCATAAATCGCGTAAGAGCGCACTACGTTCTTTATCCTAGGGCTGACGGGCATTAGTTCGTGATTCTTTCAAATAAACTCAACGATTGCCAGCTCACCTGTTTCAAAAAAGAAACACTATAGTGAAGAAAAATTGCACCACGCTGCTATGGGTACTCCAAAAGATATTGCCAATCGAGTTATTTTTGTTTTACTGATTGCCTTTATTGGCTGGCAGCTATTTCGAGTTGGCCTATTCGTGGGCGTCGCTAACGGTTGGCTATAGGCTAGCCATAACTTGGTCGCGGCTTACAGGGAGCATATAATTGCTATTCCTTATCCAGCCTGCTCTTGATCAAAGTCTGGGTGCTTGGCTGCAAAGGCTAAAATATCGCGAACGACACCAGACACACCGCGACTGTTGGGAACCAGAATGCTGCCTTTGAGCGCTCCTTTTTTTCTCAATTGGGCTAGTGATTTTGTCAGCGAATGGTTGGAATATCCAACAATTGAAACAACCAGATCGCAGTCAGCCAGCTTATCTTTGAGTTGCTTTTGAGACGTGCTGACCTCTCGATGAGATGGAATTTCGACCGGTGTATGAATGAGTCCATGGTCAGTGTGTAATGTGCGGATCACGACACGTCTAGTTGCTCCGTGACCTCCCACAAAAGCGAGTTTCCAATCGGCTAAATTAATCTCCGATGCCGTATCAGGTTGAGAACTTGATAAACCCGCTGTCGTTTGCACATCGGTTGCATGGAACCGTTGAACAGCGACTAAATTGGAATGATAATTGTGAAGGGCTGATGTTTGATTGGCGAGTTCTCTTTTTAGGGTTTGAAGTTCAGCATCATTCTCAGTGATCAATGCATCTAGCTCTTCCCATAGCCCATTGATCTGCTGGTTTTTATCTTCTAAGTCTTGTTGAAGTTCAAAACACTGAGCGTTAGCTTGGTTCAGCTGATGATTTAGGTGAGCTTCATTCTGTTGCAAGACGGCTACAGTTTCCCGTAGCCGTTGCACTCGACGGTATTCGTTACCGCTGATGCCATCCCAAACCATGAGGCACCAATATCCCAATCGCCTGATGGGTGTTTTGACGGTGTAGATAACGTTGGTGGACCTCTTCATGGGGGCGGCCTCCTTTCGCCGAGATTGTCTTAGCCCTGTGCTTTAGAAACAACGCTAACGTATCTCCACTGGATTGTGATCCATCCATCGAGATTCTTTGTTCTGTCCATTCCCTATGCCCCACTTCCCCTTATAAAATGCTGATTGCTGTTTGCTAAGGTAATCTATGCCTGCTCTCCAAATCCCTTCTTTTGCTTGGACTTGGCCCATTGGCGCAAAATGGAAAACGCCTTACAGTGTGCGCTACACCAGCAATTTAGATGATGGTCCTGAGCATGGTGTGCCGCTGGGCGGATTAGGGGCAGGCTGTATTGGGCGTGCGCCTAGTGGCACCTTTAATCTGTGGCATCTAGACGGTGGTGAGCATATTTTTGAGCATTTCCCCGCCTGCCAATTTGCGATACATGAGAAAACGGCCGAGGCATCGCAGACCTATGCCATGGCGACGGCGGGGGAAGGTTTAAGCAGTTGGCAATGGTACCCGGCAAGGGAAACGAATAGTGACAACGCGGCAACACCTCAGGGAGGAACCTACAAAGCCCTGTATCCTCGCAGCTGGTATTGCTATGGGGATATTTTTAAAGCTGAGCTAACCTGTGAGCAGTTTTCGCCCATTTGGCCAGATAACTACAAAGAGAGCAGCTATCCGGTGGTGGTGTTTGTATGGACAGCTCATAACCCGACAGCTCAGCCGATGACGTTGAGTATTTTGCTGAGCTGGCAAAATATGGTGGGCTGGTTTACCAATGCTGAGGCATCGCCAGAAATTCAGCAGCGGGAAGATGGCAGCCCGTTTTATGACTATGTACCGCCTCTGCGCCGGAGTGCGGGAAATTTTAATCAGCTAATAACCAGTGAGAATGCGACAGGCATTGTGATGGATGGTGCCTGGACGGGTAACCCGCGTGAAGGAGATGGCCAGTTTTGTATTGCTCTACCTGCCGATAACGGAGTGACCTATCAGACCCGCTGGAATCCTGATGGAGATGGGGCAGATCTATGGGAGAACTTTGCTGCCAGTGGCATGTTAGGTGACGTTGCAGACACAACACCTGCGGCAGCCGACGAACAGGTGGGGTGTGCGATCGCAATCAAATTTACCCTGGCACCTGGTGAAACAAAAGAACTGCCCTTTGTACTCAGCTGGGATTTACCCGTAACCGAGTTTGCTATAGGCAAACTAGCCCATCGGCGATATACGGACTTCTATGATCGCTCCGGACGCAATGCTTGGCAGCTGGCCCAGGACGCATTAGCAAACTACCAAACCTGGCGACAACAAATCATCGACTGGCAGCAGCCAATTTTAGAACGCCCCGATCTCCCCGACTGGTTCAAAATGGCCCTGTTTAATGAGCTGTACGACATGGCTAGCGGCGGCACCCTGTGGTCAGCGGCGAGCGATGCTGACCCTGTTGGCCAGTTTGGCATCTTAGAATGTCTGGTCTACCGCTGGTATGAAAGCCTGGATGTCAGGCTGTATGGTGGCTTTTCTACACTGCTGCTATGGCCTGAACTAGAGAAATCCATTATTCGCGCCTTTGCCCGAGCAATTCCAACCGAAGACCCAACAAAGCGCATCATCGGCTACTACTACACCGTAGGCGAAGCAGAGCATCTCGCCCCCAGAAAGCTCAAAGGTGCAACACCCCACGATTTGGGAGCCCCCAACGAAAATCCTTGGGTCGCGACAAACTACACCAGCTATCAAGACTGCAATCAGTGGAAAGATCTGCCCAGCGACTTTGTGCTGCAGGTGTATCGTGCTTTTTTACTGACTGGCGCAGATGACATTGACTTTCTGGCTGAGTGTTGGCCCGCTGTAACTGAGACAATTCAGTATCTCAAGCTATTTGACCTGGATGGCGACGGGGTGCCCGAAAATGGGGGCGCCCCCGACCAAACCTTTGATGACTGGCAGCTAAAAGGCTTAAGTGCCTACTGCGGTGGGCTATGGCTAGCGGCATTGGAAGCGGCTATAAAAATGGGCGACATTTTGCAACAGCATCAAAAGATTTCTGGCAGCTTTGCCATTGTCAAGTCTCAGTATCAGCGCTGGATCACACAGGGCAAAATTGTCTATCAAAATAAGCTCTGGACCGGCAGTTTCTATCGCCTAGATTCCGAGAGCAACTCAGATGTTGTCATGGCCGATCAGCTCTGTGGCCAGTTTTGTGCCCGTCTGATGGGGCTACCAGACATTGTCGATGAGGAATATATCGAGATTGCTCTTGACACTATCTATGACGCTTGTTTTGTGAAATTTAACGAGTATGCGGTGAATCATGCCGCACCGCAAAACCAGAAATTTGAAGGCTCCCAAGCAGGCTTCTTTAGCGCGGCTCAATTAGGCATGGCCATCGGTGCGGCCAATGGCGTCAAACCAGATGGCGCGCCACAAAACCCAGATGATACCCACCAGCTAGAGGTATGGACCGGCATTAATTTTGGGGTGGCGGCATTCTTAGCCCAGATGGGCAAACGCGATCAGGCCATGGCAATAACAGAAGCTGTGGTGCAGCAAGTCTATAACCATGGACTGCAGTTCCGCACTCCTGAGGCAATTACGGCCATGGGTACCTTTCGAGCCTGTCACTACCTGCGCCCCATGGCAATTTGGGGGCTATATGCCCAACTCTAATTGCGATGGATCAGGAACCTTAGTAATGTGACTGTGCGTCAAATTTAGGTCTGTCGGAAATTTTCATCGTATTTCTACGGCGGACCCTATTTAAACCATTAGTAGGGAGTATTTTATGGGCGCTTTTTCAGGAGCTAATAACTACAGCACTAGTGGCAATGTGGGTGTGGCCATTATTGCTGGCGTCGGTGGCGATCTAGCGTTTCAAAACTTTGCGACAGATGCTGACGGTGAGCTGCAGGGATATTTAACCATCGCTGGTGATTTGGCCAAGCAGACGGTTGAGCTGGGTGCACTGCCTGCCGCTGAGGGCTCCTTTAATATTGCATTTCCTGGTGATACTGATATCAGCCTGTTTGATACGGTTGTGGTGACGACGGGTGAAACCAGTGTGGGCACTGCCAGAGTTCCTTAGGATCAGCAATGCCATTTATTCTTATGGGTGGAGATGTTATTCACACCCATGAGATATTTGCCGCCTCTCACTTAAGTACGCTGATGACGTGTTTAACGAAGCGGGTCGTACATTAACTCCTGGTGAAAACGTTGAGATTAGCGCTGTTCCAGAACGACAGGAGACGCTACCAGGTCTATGTGGGTGGCATTGATAATCCTGGGTGAGAGATTTTGGCAGATAAAATCTCTCGCTTTAATGAATTGGCATTGCTGATTCTTGGGATGGTTATATGCGCAAAACTATCAATATCAGCAGCTCTGAATCGGTTTATCCTCTAAATCAGCAATTTCTATTAGCTAATACTGGCTAAATTTTTAAATCCAATAGTAGAAAATATTGGTATTCAATAATGAAATAGGCAATTGATCGCGGGTTAACTTGCTAAGCTACTGTTGTCTTAGCAACTCTGTCCTCTAACCCCCTAGCAGGACTGCCCCCACTGTAAAAGCGCATGGCTCGTTTCTCGAATGATGTATCTGATATCGAACTGATTCGTAGCTTGAGAGCCGGCAGTCAGGAAGCGCTTACACTGCTTTATGACCGATATGGTGGATTGGTATACACAGTTGCCCTCAGGCTACTCAAGCAGTCTGCCGAGGCCGAAGACTTGACCCAAGAAATTTTTCTCAACTTTTGGCAGCAAGATAAATATGACCCCAGTCGAGCGGCTCTGAGCACTTACCTGGGGCTTATCACTCGTTCACGAGCGCTTAATCGGTTGGCCAAACGCAATACGCAACAGCGATCAATTCAACGACTCAGTCAGCGTTCATCGCTTGATCGATCTATTACCCCTTTAGAAAATGCATCTGTTGTAGAGCAGCAAGAGGCTGTACGAGAAGCTCTCTCTCAGCTAAAGGATCAACACCGTCAAATCTTAGAAATGAACTTTTATCAGGGCATTACCCATGCAGAAATTGCTCGTCAGCTAGATATGCCATTAGGCACCGTTAAAACCCGTGCCCGTAAAGGTCTTATGGAACTAAGGCAGCGACTGGGGGCAGCGGTCGAATGAAGGAAACTAATATGTCAAACTCGCTTTCAGACGAAGAAAAGATGCTGGCTGCAGGCTATATCTTAGGAGATTTAACGTCGGATGAAACCGCTCGTCTAGAGACACTGATGGCGGAGAAAGTCGATGTCTTAAAGGAGGTTCAGGCCCTGCAGACGAGCTATGAGTTAATTCCTCAGTCGTTGTCAATTGTCTCTCCCCCTGCCCATGTTAGGGAAACCATAACAGCCGGTCTGTCACCAGTGCCTTTAGTAAGGCAACCGACATCGGGGCCTGCCCGGCTTGGTCTGAAAATATTGTTGGGGCTGGCAACTTTGGCTAGTTTGCTGCTTGCTGCAGATAATTTCCGACTGCGTGGTCAGCTGGCTCAAGATATTGAGCCAGCCCGTGTTGCCTCTATTTTGCAGCAGCCTAACAGTCGTCTGATTTCGCTAACTGGTAATGATAGCGCCGCTGCCGGAACATTGCTGTTTACACCGGGCAACTGGAATGAAGTAATTGTCTCGCTGGGTGATTTACCACCGCTACCGCCCGATCAAATTTATCGTATGTGGCTAGAGCTGGAGAATGGCGAGGTTATTTACTGTGGCGAATTTAATACCGGTTCAGACGGTTCGGTCTTTGTGCGCTTTACTCCACTAGAGACACCGCCAACAGGCGTAAAAGCAACTGAGCTTTTTGTCACCATTGACGCTGCTGAAGCGTCTCCTAGCGCTGTCGGAGAGCGCATTATGCAAGGGGCCATTTAGAGCAGGCGGTTCTGCTCAATCAAGTAATGAAAGCTGTTGTCCGTGCTTAGTAGACAGAGAGGGGTGGGCTAAGTCTACACCTTCGTGCTCTAGCAACCAGCGTTTGCGCTCAATGCCCCCTGCGTAGCCGGTTAGGCTGCCATTAGCGCCAATGACTCGATGACAGGGCAACACGATGGAAATTGGGTTCAGACTGTTGGTGGTGCCGATGGCCCTAACAGCTGCTGGATTGCCCAGATGCCGAGCTAGCTCACCGTAGGATATGACGGTGCCTGGAGTGATAGATCGCAGTGCTTGCCACACTTTGGCTTGAAAGACAGTACCGCCAGGATTGACAGCGATGGTGTCGATAGCGGTTAGATTACCTGCCAAATATGCCTGAATGCTGTTGGTTAGTTGGCGTATCTGACTATCCTGCTCGCTAGATTCAACCAGATTGACTGGGCCGTAGCGCGTCTCTAACAGACGCATCATGCGATGCTCATAGCCTTTGTAATCCAGCGACACAAGTACCTGATCATCGGTAACAAGCAGGACATCTCCGATGGGAGAGGCTACGTTAGTGAGATATAAGAACTTTGGTGCTTTGGCCATGGTCAACAGGCTGTGCCCTGACGAGTCAGCGTCATCGCTATGATGACAAATCGTATAGCCCTACCATAGCACCTGGGTATTGTTTTCTTTCTACCTGGGTGCCGAGACGATCTAACTGGTCTACAATGGCCTCTTCTGAGTTGGATCGCTTTCGAGCTAACAGAACCCATACTCTTTTTTGGCCTTGTAAATCTGTTGTTTTAAGTGTGTTTAACTCTTGGTAGTGCTGTTCTAAGTCAGCATCCGATACTTTCCAAATGCCAATATTCTGCAGCTGGCTAAGGATAATGTCAGACTCAGGTAGTTCGAAACGACGGTTGTAAAATTCAAACTGCAGCTGTGCTCCAGGCAAAACGTAGAGCTTATCCCCTGACTGCCAGTGAGTATCGATATATTCAATCGTTGGTCTCACGTGATCAAAATGTAAACTTGTATGAAATATGGTACCTCGTAGTCCCCCCTCTAGGGGCATCAATATCATCGTTATTGCCATGATGACGCTGATAATGCTCAGCAGCCTTGGCTTTTTTTTCCAGCGCGTCAACCAAAAAACAATTCCTTCTGAGAGAAGAATAAGGGCAAAGGGTGTCAAGAAGAGGATTAAGCGTTCTCGAAAAGGATATTTGTGGAGAAAAGCAGCGAGCAGAGAAATAATAAATGGGCTACTGAGATAAAGAAGACGAAGCTTCGCTGTGCGATATAACAAGATGCAGCCAGTGATAAAGGCGACGATGGCAACACCATCTGTGGGGCCAGGAAACCCTAATGGACGGTAAAAGAATCGACCAAAGGAGTCAAGTAACCAGCTGATATCTAACAAGCTATCGGGATAGCGACCGGCCCAGCAGTCTGCCAGCCCGGTGTCTGATAGGGTATTGCGAATGACGCCAAAATAAAGACCGCAAAAGCTGAGCACCCAAGCGCCATAAAGTAAGATGCGGCGTAGTAAAAAATCTTGTAGGGATTGCCGGGATGCGTTCCAGGGCTGAAGTTTAATAATGTTGGCTCCTTCTACACCCGCCATAACAAAAATGCTAGGAAAGGATAGCCAAATGCTGACGCTGCCCAAAACACCTGTTGTAAACAGTGTTTTTAGATGTGGCTTAAGGGTATCCATGGCAGCTAAGACCATAAATAATAAAAGTGCGATCGCAACATCCCAGCTATAGGGTTTGGTCTCGCTAGAAAAATAAGCAATATATCCCTGCACCGAAAACAGTAGGATGGCAATCGGTCTAACCCAGCCTTGAGCTATCTGTTTGGTAAACCGATAAAACAGAGCCAGCGATAAGAGGCCACCCAGTAGCGGAAACAGGCGCATCACATATTCGTGGGTGCCTAGGGTAGCAACGGCAATTTTTTCAATCCATAAAATTAATGGTGTGGCAGCCTGATTGTGGTCTAGGGCAGCTAGCAGTTCAAGATAGGTGCGGTCTAACAGATTAAGTCCGAGAGCAACTTCGTCAAACCATAGGGAACGATTGCTCAGATAGTGAGTGAGCCGCATTAAAACCCCTATCCCAAGGCCCAGTAGAGATAAAATCTCGAGCCAGCGGTCCTGAGATAGGGCTTTGAGTCGTTTGGTAAACACGGCGCGTAAAGGAAAAACGTGGATGCTGTTACTGGTCTATCACGTTTATCTCATATGCTGAGCCTAGCCAACTGAGACAGGGCTGCAGACTTGGCAGATGGCCTCAATATGGCGGTGGTCGGTACCGCAGCAGCCACCAAGAACCGTTAGATGGGGCAGCAGCTGCTTTAGGATATAAAACCGCTCGCCCAGATCTTGAGGATTGCCCTCATCCAGCGTTTCTGCCTCGTCTAGCTCAGCATGGCTCATGATTGAGGCATTGGCCCGAATACCGCGAATACGCTCGACCCAGTCGCCTTGATTAATAATTGATCGGTCAAAGTGAATGGGATGAGCACAGTTAATCATGTAGTAAGCTGGTCCGCTGTTAGTGGCCTCATCAACAATACGAATGGCCTTCTGCAGGCTCATTCCGTTGGGCAGTGTCCCGTCGGTTTCAACCGTGAAGGAAATGACAACGGGCATCTGAGCATTTTGGGCAGCGCGGACAATACCAATAGCTTCCTCAGGATAGGTCATGGTAACGGCTGAGACTAGGTCTGCTGCAGTGTCGCGGAAGCTGTCTATCTGCGCCTGATGATATTGCTCAGCTTCAGTAGCGCTCATCATAAAGTTTAGGCTGTAGCCGTCACCACGGGGACCCATGCAGCCGCTGATGACGATGGGGCTTTGGGGGGTGGCGTAGTCAGTACGGATGGTTTCAAGCAATGCGATCGCACGTCGGTTAATATCTGCTAGTTCTGCAGCACCATAGCCCTGCCGCTGGCCCCAATCAGTATTCGCCCGCCAGGTAGGGCTTTCTAAAACTAGACCCATACGATAGGTTTTAGCCAGTTGGCCATAGGTGCTGAAATAGCTTTGTAATGCTGAAGTGCCCAAGGGACGGTCCAGCAATGTAAACGCTGCAAAATCTGGCAACTCCCACCCTTGCTGAAAAAGCAACACGGTTTCAAGCCCACCATCCGTAATAAAAATATTTTTAGATAGCTGTGGCAGCTGGTTTCTGTAGTAAGCCATAGTGTGTGGCTCCTTAAGTGTGTGAATTGTTAAATTTGATACAAACCATGGAGGCCGATTCCTAATCGCATTTTGTGATATTCATCACGATTCATGATTTTTACAAAACGCCATCCCCAGACAACCGTGGCAAAATAAGCAGTGACCCATGCCTATTTCGCTTCCATGTTGCGTCTTTCTGAAATCAAGCTGCCCCTCGACCACACAGATGAGGATCTACACGCAACCATCCTGAAAAAACTGCGTCTCAATGCCGCTGACATTACTCGCTACACGGTATTTAAGCGCAGCTACGACGCCCGCAAGCGCGGCGAAAATCGGCTGGTGTATATCGTCGATATCGAAACACCCAAGCAAAAACAGCTGCTGAGTCGTTTTAAGAAAGACCCCCATGTAAAGCCGACGCCAGACACCAGCTATCACTATGTAACTGAGGCCCCTAAGGTTTTGGACCATCGACCTGTGGTGATTGGCAACGGCCCATGCGGTATGTTTGCCGGTTTGCTGTTGGCCCAGATGGGCTGTAACCCCATCATTCTGGAGCGGGGTAAGGCGGTCCATGAGCGCTCTGTCGACACCTTTGGCTTTTGGAGTAAGCGTAAGTTCAAGCCTGAATCAAACGTCCAGTTTGGTGAAGGTGGGGCAGGCACGTTTTCTGATGGTAAGCTTTATAGCCGCATCAAAGATACCAATCACCATGGTCGTAAGGTGCTACAAGAGCTGGTTAACGCCGGGGCAGTGCCAGAGATTCTTTATATCAACAAGCCCCATATTGGCACCTATCGGTTAGTCAAAATTGTTGAGCATTTGCGAAACACAATTCTCTCCCTTGGCGGAGAGGTACGATTTGAGGCCCGCGTAGACGACATTGATATTGAAGACCGTCAGGTGCGGGGTGTAATGCTGGCCAATGGCGACTATATCCGCACAGACCACGTGGTGTTAGCTGTTGGCCACAGCGCCCGCGACACCTTTGAGATGCTGCATCATCGGGGGGTGTATATTGAGCCTAAACCGTTCTCTGTTGGCTTTCGGGTAGAACATCCCCAGCCGCTGATTGATAAATCTCGCTTTGGCGACCAGGCCGGCCACCTGATTTTGGGCGCTGCCGACTACAAGCTAGTGCATCACTGCAGCAACGGTCGTTCTGTTTATAGTTTTTGTATGTGTCCAGGGGGTCAGGTTGTTGCCGCCACCTCAGAGACAGGCCGAGTTGTTACTAACGGCATGAGCCAGTATGAGCGCAGCGGAAAAAACGCCAACAGCGGTATCGTTGTCGGCATTTCCCCAGAAGAAGATTACCCCGGCAGCCCTCTGGCAGGTATTGCCCTGCAGCGTGAGTTAGAATCGCGCGCGTTTGAGTTGGGCGGCGGCACCTATGAAGCACCAGGGCAGCTAGTAGGAGACTTTCTTGCAGGTAAACCTTCTACACAGTTGGGGAGCGTAAAACCTACATACCGGCCTGGTGTACATCTGTGTGATTTAAGCCATAGCCTGCCAGACTACGCTATTGAAGCGATTCGTGAAGCACTACCCGTCTTTGAGAAAAAGATAAAAGGCTTTGCCATGCATGATGCGATGCTAACAGGTGTTGAAACGCGCACATCGTCACCCATTCGCATTAAGCGAGGCAATGATTTTCAAAGTCTCAACACTAAAGGTCTATACCCGGCTGGCGAGGGCGCAGGCTACGCAGGTGGCATTCTCTCGGCAGGTGTTGATGGCATTAAAATTGCTGAAGCTGTTGCCCTCAGTATTATCGAAAAAGCATCCTGCTTAGTTAGGTGATAGTGAGGTCGCACTAATCGATCCAGCGATTCCGCTGGTTTATTTCATGGACAGATTCACTGAAGAACCATACAACGGCCAAGGTCCAAACGAGTTCTATTAGCAAGATCCAAGTAATACGATGGCGAAATGGAGCCAAAAAGCGCTGCATCCGTGCTCTAGGGAGCCAAGTTGTCAAGATATAGCCAAGCGGTAACCCCCAGGGTAGAAATAGACCAAGGTAAAGAACTAAGGCCCAAGTTCCAGAGCCCAAACCGGAAGCGGAGGTATTAGCAATCACTTCGCGTTGGAATAAGCCATTGAGGATAACGCGCCAGCCTTCGTATGCGATCGCACCGAGAATGCCAAACGAAAAAAAGTGTAGCCCCAAGATTCCGATCGCAACCAGCATCCAGCAGAGCAATGTAATCCAGCGAAATCCCATAGGTTGCTTAATATCGAAATATTATGACTACTATCTTGTCTCACTACATACAAAATATCTTGGTTTAAACTCTATGAAATATACCGATCTCCTCGAACATCCTGAAGGCGGACGTTATCTCGAAATCTATCGGTCTGTAACAACAGTCTCAGCCCAAGAAAAAACGAGAACTGCGCTAACTCATATTTACTTTTCCTTGGAGCCTCATCAGGTCAGCCGCTTTCATCGTGTGAGTAATGATGAAGTGTGGAATCTGTATCAGGGAGAGGGTCTCTACCTTTATCAATGGGATGGCAGTTCTTCTACCATTGACTCTATTGAACTCTCAGCAAAGTCTATGAACTTTTGCCATGTGATTCCTGCTGGATATTGGCAGGCTGCTGTCCCGATGAAAAATCGTGTGCTGGTTGGTTGCTCTGTTGCCCCAGGCTTTGAGTTTGAAGATTTTGAACTGATTGAGCCAGAGTCTAATGTGGCCAAGACCTTGCTGAGTATAGATCCAGGATTGTCCAAGTTGATTCAGGTTTAGTTCACACTGGCAAATCAATGGGCAAGGTCAAAAACTTGGCCTTGATATGTCGAAATGTCAGTGAGTAGCGCAAAGATTTTACAGGCTCCACACCATGCAAAATCTTTGTATTAATGCGTATCACATCACCGCTGTGTAACTGTGTGACAACTCTTGCTCGACCGTCATACTCAAAAAAATTAGCTTCTCCAATATTCACGATTACTGCCCAGGGTTGAAAACAGGTATGGTCTCGGTGGGGATTAATGCCAACACCGGTTGGATATTTGCAAAGCAGCGCTGAGTGCCAGTGGGGTAGCAGGCGGTCTCCAAGTGCGGTTACCTGTGGATCTTGAGATGCAGGTAGAATTGTAGGCTGCTTTTTTAGATCAACTGCTAACCCGTAGTAGCACTCTAAGCGATCCCGAGCATAGTTGCTTTTTAATAAAGTGATTACTGGTTGTTGCCCTGCCCAGCGATGCAGCTTTTCTAGGTCAGTTCTAATGTGCCCAACAATCTCCACCATAATGGGGCCTAAATTTTATATCTGTTTTAGCGCAGCTTAACCATCATCTTTATTCAGCGCCCACAAAAATGTTGGTGCTGGTCTTTCTTAAGATACATTTCTTTGGTTAAAAAAACTGGAAAATTTAGTACTCTTGAACTACTGTTGTGGTTGTTGAAAGTTTAAATCAGTTCTCAATATTTTTCTAAGGCTTACTCCACTGCAGTTTGTCGTTTTTAAGCACGTTTAAGGAGATTGCTATGCAATAAAGTCCATATCTCTCGTTTGATGGTCGCTGTGAGTCTGCATTTAAGTTTTATGAGCAATGTCTGGGCGGGAAAATTAAAATCATGATGCCCTACAAGGGCTCGCCCATGGAGTCAGAGGTTTCTGCAGACTGGGCCAATAAAGTGATGCACGGTGAGTTTCAGCTAGGAGACTTTGTGTTGATGGGGTCTGACTGTATGCCAGACAAGTATGAAGCGGCAAAGGGCACCCATCTGATGATTGCAATTGAAGATCCAGACAAGGCGGAAAAAGCATTTCAGGCCCTGGCCGAAAATGGAACAGTGACTATGCCGATACAGAAGACATTTTGGGCGGCCAAATTTGGTGTGTTGGAGGATCAATTCGGTATCCCATGGATGATCAACTGTGATTAAATCGGCGCGAGGCAGAACCATGGAAACATTAGACTACGATGTTTGGTGTGCCATATTTCAACGATCAGTAAAGAAGGAGAAGAGAGCACTGACGGTGAGATATCCAGTCATTGGATTGGAACCACCGAAGAGTGCAGGTTGATTGGGGAGAACGATGCTACGTCACTCAAGATTCAGATAAAAACCCATAGTGACTTTGTGCCAATGTTTGAATCTTGCTGGCCAGAGGCGTTGCGATGAATCAAAGAACTAAGTGAATAGCTCATTGATATATTTTTCAATGGGATTTCACGGTAGTGATGCTATGCCTGAGACAGGTTAGCATCACTACCGTTTTAGTGAGCGCTACTGAACATAGTCTTCAATAGGGCCGTTATAGTCTAGTGTGACGGTGCGATCGCGACCGGTTCCTTGTACGGTAATTACACTCAGAGTGGTGTAACCCTCTTCTAGTGCCACAGCAGTGGGCTCTCCGCCTCTAATGGTAAACTGCCACGTTTCTGGATCCATCATTGCGCACGGAGATGCGATCGCAGCGCCGTGCATAGCCCGTTCAGCCCGATAAACATTTAGTCCGCCATTGGTAGCTTCTGCCATTTGCCGGGCTTCGTTTTTAGCTGCATTCAGGGCTATTTGTTCTGCCGGTGTAGTGGCGAAACAGGCTGTGTCAGCGTCTGAATTTTGTTTTTCAATAGCTGTCGCTTGAGTGGCAGTAAAGAGTGTAGTGCCGATCGCTGTGGTTAAGACCACACTCATAAGTGATGTAATACGATTCATCCCTAAATAATTCTCCTGAACATATGGGTTTTTCTATGCGGTTAATTGAACCGATGAACTGGCGATATAAAACGATTAGACTGGCTTAGTCTTTAAACGCTGGCCATCATTCTGTTCATTCTATTGATACAACTTATCAATGGGTTTTCCTATAACAATTTGACATTCCCAGGTATCTTTTAAGGAATAAGAAGTAATCACATTTAATGCATTTTGCTGAAAATATGGGTGATTTTGTGTACTGTTTGTTTACTGGTCCCTATGGCTCGAGCTATGGAGACAAATCAAAAACCTGCACAGTTATTCACTCAATGCTAAAGTCTCTCACCAATTAGAAGTAAATCTTTTGGATCACTAATAGCCCTATTGCTGACCTCTCGTGAGAAGCAATAGGGCTATTTTAAGGAGACTGATCGATACTGAAATCGCGATATTAGTACTGACTGCCTGTTTTGCGATGTTGTAAGGCAGTAAGGCCATCCGACTCTAAGAGAGTGCCAGTGGTTATGGTTGCGTATATCAACAAATGCTCCCCTACGATTGACCGTGTGGTTAGGGTGCAGTCTAAATAAGCTAATGCGTCTGTTAATGCCAAACCAGCGTTATCTAAATGATCTACATTGAGATCTTTTTGGGTGGTTGGACAGGATGCTTGGCAAGAGAACTGACGGCGTATGCTACGACCTTCTTTTAAGATATTCAAAATCAAACGGCTGTTGGGTTGAAGATTTGCGATCGCATCGTCTCTGAGCGGTAGCGCCATCATGATTCCCGGTGGTGTAAAACTAGCCTGAGACACCCAGGTGGTCAGAATGGCTCGATTAGTCCCATGGTAATCAAAGGTCAATACACAAAGCGCACCGATAATGCGTCCCATGCCCTGGGCAGTACGGTTGGCCTCGACATCACTGACGGCCTGGCGGGGAGCCTGCTGTCGTGAATGTTTGCGCAACTGCTGAGCAAATTGATGTGCCGCAGTTCTACAGTTACTTAGAGTAGTCTCATCGGGACTAAATCGTACTCGAATCGGCGGAAAGCCAAACCGATAGCCAGCATCACGTAGCTTGTGCTGGAGTAAATCAATCGCCTCGCCGCTCCAACCAACAGAGCCGAACACCCCCGCTAGTTTTGTTTTAGGCACATTGGCCAAGATAGTCCCGAGGGCTGTTTGAATCTGTACCGGAGCATGGCCACCTAATGTCGGAGAGCCGATGATAAATCCATCACACTGGCTAACAATCTGTGTCATGGTCTCGGCTGATATCTTTTCACAATTGATCAACTCGACTGCAATTTCATTTGTTGTTAGCTCTTGAGCGATCGCACTGGCTACAGTGGCTGTGCTGCCATAGGCCGATGCATAGAGGACTGCCACCCTCAGTTGACGATGGGTTTGTTCTTGGCACCACTGGCGATAATCCTGACGAAATCGGCTAAGACTATGGCGAACCAAAGGTCCATGACCAGGGGCAACAATCTTGAGAGAAAACGCCTCAAATTTATCTAGGGCAGTGGCGACTTGTTGCGCCTGGGGTGCATGCAGACAGTCAAAATAGTACCGTCGATCATTGTTTAGCTCTCGCCAGTGGGTATCCCACAAATTGTCGTTGCAAAAATGTGTGCCAAAAAGTTTGTCGCTGTAAAGAATCTGACTGGCGGGGTCATAGGTACATAGTCCATCTGGCCAACGTGGCGTGGGCACGGTGACAAACTGCAGATCGTGACCCTTGCCTAAATCTAAACGCTCACCCGTACGTACCGGTAAAACTTTCCAATTAATCTTGGTGCCTTTGATACTGTTGGCGGCTGAGTGAGAGCAGACGATTTTTGCTTGAGGAGCCAACAGGTTCAACGCCTTAAGGGTGGCGATGCGGTTTGAGTTAACATGACTTGTAATAATGTAATCAATATTACTCAGTCGCACCTGCTGACGTAGCGTGACTAAATAAATGTGGGTAAAAGATTCTCCTGGTGGGTCAACAATGGCAGTGCGCTCGCCATGAACAATATAAGAGTTAGCTGTGGTGCCTCGCCGACGGCCATATTCGACTTCAAACTTTAGACGTTCCCATGTGCGTGAGCGCACAACGCGAGAGTCTAGACCAATGTCTGCGACTTGTGCATCTCTGGAACGAAGTTTGGCAGATAACAGTGCGGCGGCTTTTTGGGAAGAGGAGGTTGTGTAGGTCATGATTCATGCTTCTTGGCTAGGGTCGGCAATGCTGAACAGTCAATGCTGTTGCTGCTTTAGAGGATGAACCGCTCTGAAAGACGTGTAATTAGCCCAGATTTAACAAGGAAATGATATTGCTGTTGAGCAATGCTCAATTAATAGTGATTTCCAGCTTTGCGATGATGAACGGCAGTCAGGCCATCTGGATGGGCCACTCGCCCGACATTGGTGGAGCAGTTTATGAGCCAATGATCGCCAGCATCAAGCCGACTGAGCACGCGGCATTCTAGATAGGCCAAAGCGTCAGCCAAGATGGGTGAGCCATTATCGGCGTCATAGGTAGTAATGCCTGCAAACCGATTAGCACCAGGAGGAAATCGCTTAAGAAAATGTCTCATCAGTGGCTGATAATTGCCCTCCTCTAATATGTTGAGGACAAAGCAATCTTCTCCATGGAGAAAAGATTCAATTGCACGATCTTTGGCGACGGCGACAGCTAGCCCCAGAGGTTGGAAACTGGTTTGGATTACCCACGAGGCTAGCATGGCACTTGTGGCTTCTCCTTTGCGAGCTGTTAAGAGATATAGGCCGCTGCTGAGTCGCCCCAAAGCCTGATCTAAACTAGAATCTAGAGAGTTGTCTCGGCGCTGTCGGCGATTTTTTTCTAACCACTGCCCCAGGTCCGTACCGGCTTCCTCACAGTGCTGGTCCATGGCTTCTGACGGAGCCGTTTTGACCAAAATTGGAGGAAAGGCTTCTGTCAAGCCAAGTTCGATAAAGCGATTGCGTAGAGGAAAAATAGGCTCATCGTGACCGCCGCCAGTTTCAAACAGGCCAACCGCTTGTTTGGTATGAGCCGCTGCCAAAATTGTATTGAACGTTGGCAAGAGGATATTGTGTTCTGTTTGAGATGGCATCCCAATGACTAGGGCTGCTGCTGCTGCTGTTAGCTCTCTAACATCGTGAGGATCGACTTCTCCTAAGTCAACGAGTTCTACCGCAGTGCCGGTTTTATGTAGACCTTGGGCAATGGCACGGGCAATGCGATCGCTACTGCCATAGTTGTCTGCATAAAAGATGGCTATATAGGGGTCCGCTTTTGACTGGGTCTCACTCCAGGTGCGATAGCGCTCAATCCATTCCTGATGATGGTGCAACAAAAGTGGTCCATGCCCTGTTGCAACCAGGTTAACGGTTAGCTTGTCTATACGCTTTAAGGCCCCTAAAACCGACCGGGCATTGGGGCCCATTAAGCAGTCGTAATAATACTGAAAATCAGACTCTAACAGCTGCGGCATGTCGTCATAGAGAGAGTCATCGCAGTAATGCATCCCAAATACATCACAGGTGTAAAGCACTTGGGTGCCACTGTCATAGGTCAGTATGGTGTCGGGCCAGTGAAGATTAGGGGCCGACAGAAACTGTAATACGTGTCCCTGCCCTAAATCTAAACAGTCACCGCTTTTAACCATTTGATACTCAAATGGCCGATGAATCTGATTTTGTAAAAACTGGATAGCGACTTTGGACCCAACAATTTTGATGTCAGGTGAAATCTCTAATAAGTGGCCGATTAACCCACTGTGATCAGGCTCAGTATGGTTGACCACCAAATAATCAATCCGCTTTCCTTCGATTAAGGACTTCAAACATTCAAGGTAGAGAGTCTCAAATTTTAGGTGAGAAGTATCTACCAGTGCGATTTTATCGCCACAAATGAGAAACGAATTGTAGGTGGTACCGTTTTGCAACTCAAACTCGATGTCAAATCTCTCCCTGTCCCAGGCAAGACAGCGAATTGCCGTAGACCCGTGGGCAATCTCTTCAGTTTGTAATGTCAATCTTGTTGATGTATCGGCTGTTTGATGTGAATCAATGAGAGTAACCATAGGGACTATTTATCCTGGCTTGAAACTCAATTTTCTTATTCCTATGGTTGCGCTTCAATCTGGGTTTGTAAAATGTCAATGCTCAAACTCTTCTATAAATTAAACTTATGTAAAATGCATTATTTGATTTGCTGGTCAAATATATTGAGGGTGCTCAATTGATGATTATTTAAGGGGCTAGAGAGTTAACAGGTCTTTAAATCGATTGATTTAGCTTGATTCTGACCCATGGCAATCTGACCAGTGTCTAACCGATAGCGATCTTTTGGATGTCATCACATTACTTGTTTGGAGAATGAGCTGTGAATTCCGGAAATTATGGCCGGAGCGATTCCGGAAATTATGGCCGCTGACAATAGTCTCTTTTTGTGCTTAATCTGCCTTCTTGGCAATTGCACGGTGAGACTCTATACAGATGTTCAGTTGCTAGGAGCGATAGAT
>JBHJIV010000028.1:0-14495 GCA_050043105.1 Leptolyngbyaceae cyanobacterium
TCAGGAATAAGGTGTAGAGGCTACAGTTACAATGCGCTGTCGATAGTTTGGATAGCTTACGCATCACTGGGGTAGACAGAGGGGTAGAGGTATCTATATCACTTCATGACTTGGCTATTCTGTCAATGCGTAAGTCCTAAGGTTGATAATGTCTGGTTAGACTTTTCTTAACCTACCGTGCGTTCTAATTTGAGAAGATAAACGCACTTTTGTCGATGTTCAGTATGGTTCTCTGGGGTAGAGTCTGGCGTAATACTGCCATCGTCTGTAGTATTTCCTACCGTGGACATAACGGCAGTGCCCCTAAGCCTGAACTTAAGTCTCATACTTGACACTTTTTTCTCTTTCACATCATATTTTTTCAGGGCGTTAACGCCCTAGTAAGCTATAGTCTATTGGCTGAGCACAGCGGGTTAGGGCCAGAATGAGTGTGTAAAACCGATGCAACAGTCTATAGCGGGTCTTGAAAAGGTTGGCGTAACCTACGCGAATGGCGTCACTGCGCTTAAGTCCGTATCACTACAGCTAAACCGTGGTGAGTTTGCCGTGGTGCTGGGCTCATCAGGTGCTGGAAAATCCACCCTGCTGCGCACCATTAACTATCTAACCCCACCGACCCAAGGGAGGATCACCGTCGATGAGTTAGGTGACCTGTCTAATCCACAGGTACTGCATTTGCATCGCCAGCGCACCGGTATGATTTTTCAACAGCATCAGCTGATTGAGCGTCAGTCTGCCCTGCAAAATGTGTTAATGGGGCGCCTAGCCTACCATTCATTTTGGCG
The DNA here is from genome assembly GCA_050043105.1 of Leptolyngbyaceae cyanobacterium. GTDB lineage: Bacteria > Cyanobacteriota > Cyanobacteriia > Phormidesmidales > Phormidesmidaceae > Leptothoe. Next base: position 786 of record JBHJIV010000028.1, read on the forward strand.
TAGCCTGCTCCCATTGCCCCAGACAGACCAGCAAATTGCTCTAGATTGTTTGGAACGGGTTGGTTTAATTGACAAAGCCCTAACTCCGGTTAGATCGCTGAGCGGGGGTCAAAAACAGCGGGTGGGCATCGCCCGTGCCCTGGCGCAACAGCCCCAGCTCATGTTGGCAGATGAACCCATCGCTAGCTTAGATCCGGCCAGTGCCCATAAGGTACTCTCCCTACTTCACACCATTTGTAAAACCGATGGCATCGCCGCGTTGCTGAGTTTACACCAGGTGGACTTTGCCAAAGAGTATGGCGATCGCATTATTGGTCTGGCCCATGGTCGCGTTATATTTGATGGCCCGCCCTCTGAGCACCACAATCTAGACGAAATCTATACTGATCGAGCGGCCGCGTGAGATCTCAATATTATCTATTGGAGAAAACCATCATGATTAGCATCAAGTTAAAACAAGGGCTTACTAGCAGTTTTTTAGTCGGTGTTGTTGTCTTAGCCGGCTGCAGCGGGTCAAACTCCTCGGCGGTTGATACAGCAAATCCATCCAAGTTGGTTGTGGCGCTCCTACCCGATGAAGACGCAGCTACAGTCATTCAAGACAACGAAGGACTTGCAAAGCATCTAGAAGACACCCTAGGTAAAGAGATCGAGTTGTTTGTGACAACCGACTATTCATCCATGATTGAAGCCGCCAGCAATGGCCGGTTGGACCTAGCCTATTTTGGCCCACTCTCCTATGTTTTAGCAAAAACAAGAAGTGATTTAGACCCCTTCGCTGCCCGTCTTAAAGAAGGCTCCACCACATACACCTCCATTATTATTGGCAGTGTTGATGCGGGTGTGGATGAGTTTAGCGACATTGAAGGTCAGACCGTTGCCTTTGGCGATCCGGCATCCACCTCCAGCCGTCTATTTCCTGAGCTGACCTTAGCCAATGCCGATCTCAAGTCAGGAGAAAATTATGAGGCCGTCTTTTTAGGGGGCCATGACGCTGTTGCGCTGGCTGTTCAAAATGGTAACGCGCAAGCCGGTGGTCTGAGCCGTCCTATTTTTGAATCTCTGGTGGCAGAGGGAATGATTGACCCCGAAAAAGTAACCATTATTGCCGAGTCAGACCCTATTCCTCAATACCCTTGGACAATGCGCTCTGATCTCGATCCAGAGCTAAAAGAAGAGATTCGCACCGCGTTTTTAGACCTAAACGATGAAGCCGTATTAGGGCCATTTAAGGCCGATGGGCTTGCTGCCATGGAAGACAAAGACTACGACAGTATTCGCAAAGCAGGCGATATTCTAGAGTTAGATTTAGGCGAGTTTGTGCAGTAAAGATTGTTTTCTAGCACATATTCAGAGTCTCACAGCCACTGTTGTCGCTTTTAGCGGACAGCCCTCAATTAGCGGCGGGTTTTGAACCCGGCGCGGGTTTGAGGCTCACAACCGACTGAAATTTACAGAGCAACAGCAGCAACTATGACTAGTATTCACAAATCCTCAGAATACTCTGCATATGACAGCATCCTACGACAGTATCAGCGGGGATGGCGTCAACAAACAGGTCGAGCACTGCTGTTGCTGGGTCTCATCATTATCAGCTTTGTTGTTGTTGAGCTGTTAAACATTGAGCGGATGGCGGAGGGTATTCCAGCCATTGTCAATCTGCTTGGGGAAATGCTGCCGCCCGACTTTAGTCGTCTTCCCAGGTGGATTGAGCCTATTTTTGATACCCTGGCCATGAGTATCGCTGGCACCGCCATGGCCATTACCCTCTCCTTACCCCTATGTCTTTTGGCGGCAAGAAATACAACGCCCCATCCCATTGCATTTCATATTTCTCGCACCGTTTTGAATGTGACTCGGGCTATTCCTGAGCTGATTTTAGGCATGATTTTGGTGGCGGCAGTAGGCTTTGGCAAACTACCGGGTACGTTGGCCCTGGGGCTACATTCTGTTGGCATGGTGGGTAAATTCTTTGCTGAGGCCATTGAGCTGAGTGACCAGGCTCCGGTCGAAGCGGCCCGTTCTGTTGGGGCAACTGGCCCCCAGGTTATTGTTCACAGTGTTCTGCCCCAGGTCTTTCCTCAGATGGCAGATGTTACCTTTTACCGATGGGAATATAACTTTCGCGCATCGATGGTATTAGGGGCTGTAGGGGCTGGGGGCATTGGCTTGGAGATTATTAGTGCACTACGAATTTTAAAGTATCAGCAGGTTTCAGCATTGCTGATTGTTGTTTTGATCATGGTTACTCTGGTGGATGGGTTGAGTAATTATTTGCGGAAGGATTTTGTGAAGTAGAGCATTGGGTTTGTTGAAAATTAAACTTATGGTTTAGCTAAGAAAATAGCTTGGGCTGTTGGTTAAGTATTAAAGATGTTGCTTGGGGTCCCTCCGAGTTCCCCAAACCCCCTGGGCAGAGCCGTTAGGCCGCCCTACAACCCAACCTACTGAGTTATCCCTAATTGCATTGAGTTTGAGGTTACGGCGGGGTCGATTATAGATGTTCTATCCCCCTAGCGCAGGGAACTCTCTATTGGCTAACTATTTCTAAAGTAGGAGTCTAAAATTTTGAAGCCTAAAGTAGTCCTGACCCATTGGGTGCATTCAGAGGTTTTAGATTTTTTGCGTCAGTCCTGTGAGGTGATCGCAAATCCTACCCGCGATACATTACCTCAAGATGAGATTTTACGACGCACAAAAGATGCTCAAGGACTGATGGTGTTTATGCCGGACTCCATTGACGCCACATTTTTAGATGCTTGCCTTGAACTTAAGATCATTGCTGGCGCACTGCGGGGGTACGACAACTTTGATGTGGCCGCCTGTCGCGATCGCAACATTTGGTTCACCATCGTCCCAGATCTCTTAGCCGCCCCCACTGCCGAACTTACCGTTGGCCTGATGATTGGTCTTGGTCGGCGCATGTTAGAGGGCGATGCCCTTATCCGCAGCGGTGACTTTGTTGGCTGGCCGCCGATTCTCTACAGCCCTGGGTTACTGGGCAAGACTGTCGGCATTGTTGGTATGGGTAAGCTAGGCCAGGCGCTGGTGCCACGGTTAGCCGGGTTTGACTGTCGTTTGATCTATAGCGATCCAGTACGATTACCAGCAGACCTAGAAGCACAATGGCAGCCACACAGTGCCAGGGATCATTGTTCATTCTTCCTCGGTTGAGCTTTCAACCGGTTGAGTTTGTCTTCAGCGTCCCCAATCTTAAGGTTTTGGTTGTAAAGCAGTGCGCCCGGCTCAAAAATCGGGCCGTCTTTCAAACTACCAATGTCTTGGGGAGCGAAGCCGATTTCTTCAATTAACCTTGCGACGGTTTTCTTAGCGGCGGTATCGTCGCTGGCAATTTGAACGGCTATCCGGTCATCTCCTGAGCGAAACGCTTGGTCCTCCAAAACTTTGAAATAAATTGAATTAAAAGCCTTGACCGTTTTGGCTCCGCTGAACTGACTCGCGACATATCCTGTCGCTGTCTGAGTCGCATCATCAATGACTTGTTGGGCTACCTCCCCATCGCGCTGGGGATAGGGGTTGGTCGCATCAATTAAAATTTTGTTGTCGAGCGTGCCGATTTTGCTTAACAGATCCGGAATCACACCAAAGGGAACTGCCAGCAAAATAATCTCGCCAAAGCGAGCAGTGGCTTGGACATTACCTACTTGCGCGCCTATTGCCTCAACCATATGTTGAAGCATCTCTGGGTTGCGGGAGCTAAACATCACCTCGTGTCCCGCTTTAGCCCAGTGTTTGCCAAGTGTCCCTCCAATCTTGCCTGAGCCGATAATGCCAATTTCCATGATGTTACCTCATGAGTGAATTTGTTTTGGAGAGCGATCAATGAATGAATTACGCAAACAAAGTATCGAGACCTGTGTGGGGCTTCAGTGGCAAAATCTCAAAATTTAAGAGGTTGTGCTGAGCCATTAGCAACGTAGCAATTAAAGATTTGACCGCTTCTAAACTGTCGGCCTCTAGCATTAAAACAGCCTCACTCATATCGGTAATGAAGTGAATCGAGCGGACAATATCGGCAGCGTAATAATTCCACACTTTCTCGGCTTCAGGTTTGACATTGGGCAAAACCTTCGTGGGCGAGATATCTTTATGGGGCGTGCGATCTCTAAAAATTGCATAATTGTCCTCATCGAATAGTCAAATAACTCAGATCATCTAATTTGGGTCGATGGCTCAGCCCACCCGAAAATAAAGTTAAGGAATATGAGTCTTAGTTTCTAAAAATAATTAAGCTTTGACAAGGGAAGATTGCTAAGTTAAGCAGGAAGTTTACAGTGTCTTGATCTCACAAGTTTCAGCTTGACAAGGCTAGATAATGATTTGCAAGGTTGAAAGAAAATCATTATTCAAATCTCTCCTGGAATCATGTCACTATTCGCCAAATCTCTCCCATTTTCAGTCGATTGTAAAGAAGCGAACCACCCGTAAACACATTGGGGCGAGCGACCAGGATAAACTTATTTTAGTGCTCACTCCGGTTCAAGATGGCAAGTTTCACGATAGGTGCTTGCTAGATGCGTCCATCTTGGTTGAAAACACCCCGAAGGATATTCCGATTCAAGGGGATTTAGGTCTTAAGGGACTTGAAGATGAGTATGACAACATTGGCCAGTTTAGACTTAACGTCAAAAGTATTTAAAAGACCCTTTGCCAGAGCAGGGCCTATGGCTTTTAGAACCATTAAGGAAGCAGACATAGACAGCTATTAGATGGGATTTTCCAGTAGAGCTGATTTAGAGCGATTCTAAATTATCCTTTCAGACCAAGGCTTTGAAATCGTACTTAAGTATAGATTTCGACATGCTACACTTCTAAATACGCCAAACTCACTCCTACAGGGTCAACCGCCGTTTTAATCCTTCTTTGATTGCGTTATAAACCTCCATAAAGACGCCAAAGGACTCCTGGGAAATGCGATCGCATGCCAGATCGTCTAGCACCCGCTGCAGCACCTCCTCTATCTGGTGCAAACTATCCCCATAGGAAAGACTATCCGCCTGATGAATCACCACCAGGTCTTGCATATATTGAGCCGTCGTATGCTGCTGAACAAATTGTCGATGTTGGGCTTTGGCCGTAATATCTCGCTCAATTTTCTCGCAGGCGGTGGTATAGGCTTCATTAAAGGTGCGAAACGCCTCCTGAGAGATATCCTCATCCACTAAACGTTGCGCCACCCGGTCAAAGATTTGATAGAGCTTCTTTTTACGATCTTCCAGAGTGTGTTCTTGGTTACTTTCGTCATCGTCATCCATAACTTTAATAACATCGCTAATGTAGCCTTCACAAAGGCTTTTTCCGCGTTTTTCAGCGCGCGATCGCAACTCCCAAATCCAGGATGCAATGGGAACAACAATCGATAATAACAACGCCAAAAAGTCAAAGTTCTTCGCAACAAAAGACGGGTTGGTTTTGTTTTGTTTATAAGCTGCAACGGCTCCAGGATGAATGGGAATACCAAAGCTGCTGCTAGGTCGACCAATATTTGCCACCAGCGGTTTTACTTCGACAGTATCCCGTGAAATAGCATTCGAAATCTCTTGGTGATGATCCTTTAGAATAGTTGCGATCGCCTGCACTACCTGCTTATTTGCCCGCTTGCTGGCATACAGCATCTTATAGACTCCCACTGTGGAAATATCCTTGGGAGGCACAATGGGGAAACTGCCGTGATAGGTACCTTTAGGGATAGTTGCCGCCTTAAATGCTGGATGCTTAATCTTCATCGCTGAAACTTGCTCAATGGGCAAGAGACGTCCACGGTGAAATTGCACCATGTCCTGGATTATCCAGTTCCCAGGAGCCCGCACCCGAAAAATCGCATCTACCCGGTCCGTCTCAAAGGCAAAGGCCGCTTCGTCATCATCTGCACCAACAAAGTCAAAGTCTTCAGCCGTCAGATCAAAATGGTTAGCAATTTCTAAAAATGATAAGAACTGCCCACTCTCGCGCTGTACACCAATCCGCCGTCCTCTCAGGTCTGTAAATTCATCAATACTGCTTTTATCCTGCACCAACAGCTGAAACAAATCCCGATAAAGCGTCGCAACAGCCTCAGCTTTGGGACCAGGGCTAATGTCAGACTGCACCGTAATCAGGTCGGCTTCCCCCGCTTCTAACCGATTGATGTTATCGACCGAGCCGACAGTTTCTAGCAGATCTAGACGAAGATTAGGATGATAGTCCTCAACCACCTGTTTAATCGCCTTACCCAGGATGTAGCTTTCCCCACCCGAGCTGCCCACAGCAAAGCTGACATGGTAAATCGGCCGATGAATAACATTAAAACTGACCGAATGCCATAGATCGACAGCGGTAAACCCAAACCAGACCGTCAGAGCCATCACTAGAAACAGCCGTAACACAACTGTCAACTGGTCCAGGGGCTTAAACAAACGGTCGTTTAAAAGCTTTAGAACCTGATCTAGCTGGCGATCAAGAAAGTTCTGCTTTTCAGGTGCTTCCGGCTGAGACATCAGGATTATCTGCTGTATGTTGGGTCTATTATGGCTATACAGCAAAATCTACCCAAGTTCCATAGCCGCTCCAATACACCCTTAATTAGACCAAGACGCACTAATTACAGCAAGGAGACCCAATCTTCAGAATAGAAAAGAGAGTTATCGCATGTTTTGCCCTGTTAGCTAGTGCGTCTAGATTAGTCAGCTAGGCTACCCGTACTCTCCTAGTTAAAATTGCCATTACCTCATTAGGTCGCCCGGTCGACATGGGTTTACTCCAGTCATTAGGCTCAGCATAGCGTTTACTGTGCAGTTCCTGAATGGTGAGCTGCACACCTGTCAGGCTACCAAAGAGCATATGGCGAACATTTTCAAACTGATGTTCGGGAAGGATTTCTGGGGCAGGCGAAGCTGTGGGCGCAGTGGCGCCCTGGGTTGGGTCAGTGAGCATAACCGTTTTCTCCGAAATACTTGTGGTAAAAACGTGCGTCAGGAGTACACCCGATCGCATAAATCTAGTATGCTCGCCAACCGGACATTAGTCAATAAACTATTGTTGTTCTGACAATGTTTTTTGAAAATCAGCCTGTTTGGCGATGAGTTCTAAGAACTTTGTGGTTGAGCGATCAGGATCGTAGACACCGTTCTCCCATTCACTGACCGTTTGTCGACGCGCTCCTAGCTCTAGTGCAAATTGGGCCTGGGTCAGGGTCATGTGTTTGCGCAGTGCTTTGATAGCATCCTGTTGCCAGACAACAGCACCGTCTTTTTTCTGAATGTTGTACTCTGCCTGAAATTTACAAAAGGTAACTATTTGTTTCGTTAGATCAACAGCATCAATATGATAGCCTGCGCTTACCCAGGCTTTAGCCTGCAGAGCATTGGCACTATCGCGATTGCTCCACCAGTTTTTCTTTTTAAATGCCGACGTGGGTAGTGAGTCATCGAGCACTGTTTCGACTTCTTTAAATGTGAGTGTCGTTTCTTCCCCATGGCATTTTTGTAAATGCTCAAATAGAGGATAGTATTTGCTACCAGGCTTAACAGTCATCGTGGGCGAGTAGAGCAGCTACGGGTCTATGATACGCGATGATTTGCCCGCTGGGCGGACACCCTAGCCAGCAAACAAGCGGTCACCCGCAAGCATTCAATACACCGGCTATCAAAAAGCCGATCAGCGTCTGTAGGTGCTGATCGGCTTTTTGATAGGGCTACCGTAAGACTATCTATGGCACATATAGAAATCCTGTTTTCAAGATTTCAGCTTAATCAAGCCTGCACCCTTATACCCAAGACAGCGTTGGTCAGAGATGACACATCTACCTGGCATTTACGATGTCAATCTCTGCACTGTTATTAAAAACTGATGGATTAAATAGTAAAAAGAGGCCAAAGAGGTTAAAGCAGACCACCATTAAAACCAGAACTTTGATAAGTTGTGGACTATCAGCTAATTTCTCTTGACTGTTAGCGATCATTAGAAAATCTCCGTATCTGACATCTATTCATATCGGCAAGTAGTTAGAACCCTTGAATGCTATAGCGGATGAACAGTGGTGAAGCTAGAGTTAACCTGCGAAAAGATACTGATATGTGGTGTTTCTAACAGATCAATTCATCCTCTAAATCAGCAGCGGTCAACGCAAAGAGCGCTAGCGAAATCAATTTTTCTTAAAAGATAGACCAACGTCTGCACTATACGGCTACTGGTATTCGGCAGGTAAGCGACTGTTTATTCAAAAAACTCCAGAGAGATTTGTATCTACAAACGTGCAGATATCTCTTTATCTGCCTGTGCTTTTTATGGTGCACAAACAGAATTTGGTTACAGGTTTTATTAGAACAAACTCTCCGAGAGTTGTCAAATATTCATGCATATAGTAGCAAAATTAACACTATCAAGAAAACGATGGTCGAAGAGAGCTTGTAAAATTAGGGGAAGTCCATGGTTTCCATAGACTTATGGTATGGATGAGAGAAAGTGTGCCTAGGTAAATCTCTTTCGAGGTGACGTTTAGAGATAGTTAAGTTTTTACCTGAGTATCTTGACTGGTGGTCATGCGATCGCATTTACCCGTTCTTTAATGCATTGTCAACACAAACAGGGTCTACAAAACCAACGTGTCTGTATTGGGCTGATGCCATTTGTGCTGAAATTTCTCCACCACAATCGGTTTTACTAAAAATTTAAGCGGGTTACCAGCTTTAACCTCAATCCGCAAACAGGAATAGGGACGACGCTTTTTGCTCCCCTGGCCGTTGCGACCAATATATAGGTGTGAGGTGGCCACCCGCTGAGATTTGCCATCAATAATCTCAGACACCTCTGGCCCATTGCTGCGCTGCCGCCGCAGGCTGTAGCCACTGCCGCCGCACACCAAGCAGGGAATATTAGCGTCGGCAAGCCCGTTATTAGCGGTGCGCAGATACTCTAGACAGTGGGCATGACCGTTAATAATTAAGTCTACTAAGGGTCTGTTCTCGGGTAAGCTGCCTAGCGCCTGCTTTACCTCGGTGAGCACCTGACGCAGGTTTTGACGCACTGCCAGCGTTTGGGCCTGAGACCACTTGGTCGCCTCTGTGACATAGGGGGGATGATGGAAATATAGCAGTCGTCCGCGGCAGGTGGAATCTTGCCATGACGCAATCAGTCGATCTCTTAGCCAGTTGAGCTGTTCGGTATCGTTGATGTCCTCAGCTGGTGAGGGCTTTAGCTGTTTGGCAATATCGCGGATCTCTTCTTCTAGCTGTTCTGCTTCACCCGAGAGATCGCCAATTTGTTCTGCCTGGTCAGGGTCGTTGGAGTCAAGTCTGGCGGCTTTCTCTAAAAGCGCCAATCGTTCTTTCTCCAATGCCGTCTGACGCATCGTTAGCCGTTCTCGATAGTCTAGCCCGGCCTGACCTGCCGCAATCGGCGGCGGGATATTAAAGGTGTTGGAGTCTAGGGCAAAAAAGTCGATGCCACCGTAGCGGAAGCTGTAATAGCGGTTGGGTAACCGGGTAAACTCACCCGGTATATAGCGTAAACAGGTGCCATCGGCGGCGGTGTAGTGGTTATTTAGGTGAGCCTGTAGCTGGGGTTGATCGAGGTTAATTAGACAGTCCATAAATGCTTGAGCATAGGCCTTACCTGTATAAGAGCCGTGCCAGCCAATGTCTAAATCGACGTAAGAACGCAGCAGCTTGCGGATAGGATTGCTCAGAGCAGAAACTGCCCCAAACAGAAATGGCAAATTATAGTAGTCGTGGTTGCCCAGGGTAGGTAAGATTGGCTGCCGAAACACCATTTGATCATAGGCGATGGTTTTAGGGTCTTCTCCACCCATCAGCCACTCACGATAGGGACTGATAAAATTGTCAAAATATTGTTCGCTAGACCCCACTAGATACACTACGTCGCCCGTATGGAGACAAAATCGAGCATCGTTTCCTTGCTCCATCATGGCTTTAGCAACGCGTCGTTGGGGGCTGTCTCCCCGATAGCGACCGGTGCCGCTGTCCCCCAGCACCATAAAGGAAAACTCTGTATCGTCTGCGCCACCATCGTCGATAAAAAGCTGGGTTTGGTCGATATTACGCTCTGCTATCAGGGGATGTTGCCAGCGAACGCGAGCCTGCATTTTGCGAATCTTAGTGACGACGGACGCATCTGTGGCTAGCAGCATAAAGGGTGAAACACTAATTCCTAGAAGATAAAAAAGAGAAAAGTTAGGGTCGTGTACTCCTGACAGCGGGTTAGCTGCTACGCTGACGCCCCGGTTCGATGCTTGTACCATCGATACGATAGCCAACTTATTAGCAACAGTGCCAGCGTAATGGAGACGCCTTTACCCACAGGCGCTAAAAATTGGGCAATTTTGTCATAGCTATCTCCAAGATAGTAGCCTGCGACGGTTAGCACCGTGATCCAGACAACAGAGCCCAGAGCTGAAAAGATTAAAAAGGGCAGAAATGGCATTCTGGCGATACCTGCTGGAACAGATATATAGGTGCGAATGCTGGGCAGCAGGCGTCCGAAGGCGACACTCCAGTAGCCGCCGCGCTGGCTAAACCATTTTTGGACAGCCATGACATCTCTGCCAGAAACGCCCACCCATTTGCCATAGCGGCTGGCCAGTCGATAGATACGTCGCAGTCCTAACATTTTTCCAATGTAGAACCACACTAGGGCGCCGAGTAATGTACCGATGGTTCCCGACACAATCGCACCGGTCATGCTCATCTCACCGCGCGCGACGGCAAAGCCTGCCAGCGGCATAATAATCTCCGACGGAATTGGTGGGATGACATTTTCCAACAGCATCAGCAGGGCAACACCCCAATAGCCAAAATGTGCGATCGCATTAGTAATCTGTTCTAAAAAGTCCAAACCCAGCTTTAATAAACATGCATTTCTATGATGGGCGGTAGCTTTGGCCCCTGTCGTCTATCAATGGGCTAATATGTAACCGCCAGCCAGCCGGATGCCGCCGCACTGACACCGGATAACAATAAGCTACTAAAAAGCCACCAGGCTGCGATCGCAACCTGCCCTCGAGCGGCATCGGCCTGGGTCTGCAGATCGGCCTTGACCGCATTAGCTTTGGTCTCTAAAGTCTGCTGGGCAGCAGAGAGACCCTCTGTGATCTGCCGTTGGGCGGTACCGACTGGGGTTTTAGATGCCAGCGTTTCTTGCACCTCTGACCACGAGGTTTTAGCCCAGCTATTGACCTGTTGAAAAGCCTGCTGCCAGGCAGATTCAGCCCCGGCTAAAGTCTGTTGAATCTCATCAGCGGTCATATCCCGGCGTTTTTCTAGCGCCTGCTGCCAAGTAGCCTGATCAAAGAGGGGGTCAGGTAACCCATCAGACAGTGAACCCAGAGATGCTTTGGTCATCTGGGTCAGGTCGCGAACCATCTCAGCCGGTTGAAAGGCGGACTTATCTCGATGTTGCAGATAGTAATTTACCTGCTTGGTCAGCCGCTTGGTCAGGTGCTGGGCGGGTTGTCGAACAGCCCAGCGTCGGGGAGCAGACAGCGTGGGCTCTGGTGAATCTGGCAGTGCCGACCGCAGTGCCGTCATTAGCGTTTGCTGCTGAGCGGGCTTAAGCCCTCGTCGTCGCTCGAGTACAGCTTGAATGGTATCTAAATCTATCTGCTTAGCTACGCTAGGGCTATTTTCAAGGGAATGCTCGGCCAGCTGAGCGGCTAATTTTTCTACTAAATTATCAGCGCTCAGGACATCTAAATTGGTGTAGCGACAGTAGGCAATTAGCTTCTCTTGCACTTTTTTAACCGCTGTCTCATCGGCTGCCGGTTCTGAGCGAGATGATGAAACCATTGTTGTCACTGAGTCTTTTATGTGATTAAGCTGGTTGGCAACAGCCTCAATCTGGTCAGTAGCCAGGTCACCTCTCTCCTGTAGCCAGCTAACAAAATGCTCGTGGTCCAGCTTAGCCAGCTGTGTCTTAATCTGTTCGGGGGCAGCTTTGGGGTCATAAATTCGCTCATAAAATGTTTCTTTAAGAATCTGTGGTTGAAACATCCAGACCGGTGTCTCCCGCAGATAATCCACTACGTCAAGTTCGATAACATTTTCCGAGTCGTCTGAACGTATCTGATGCCAGAGGGTTTGAATATCAATATTAGATGTGTCTACTTGATCAATAGCATGCTGTAGAAGCTGTCGTCCGCTTGGCAAATTTAGGCGAGACATCAGACTCGATGGCGTCAAACCAGCCGTAGCATTTAGCTCTTCCACAACGGGGGATGGCACAGGCTGGTTGGTTTGGATGCCGCCAGTATTAAAGACCAGCTCTTTAATTTCAGCCAGCAGCGCTTCTTGCTGTGTCGCTAGATGCTGAGGAATTTGTTTTTGCTTTTCGGCTAGCTCAGAGACTTCTTTAGCCAGGTCTTTAAGCATTGTTTGCTCCTCAGGCTCTGGTTCACCCAGCTGCTGGCCAATGGTTTTGATCAGCCGACGTCCGCCCGCTAGGGCCGTACCCAGCAGAGAATCGGCAAGATTTGAGAGCGTTGTTGAACTAAGCCAAACAAACAACAGCCAGTAGGTGGCCCATAAAATAATGCCAAAAATAAGCCCCCGGCGCGGGTCTAAAATTTGACTAAACTCAGTGGTTAGTAGCCCCGCTGCAAATAACACTGTCGAGAGGCTGAGGGCGACGCCAAACCCCAGTAGGTGGGTGATGGGTAGCGACACGCTTTTACCGGACGGCGATTGGCCAGGTGAAAAGTTAAGCACTGTTAGCCCCAGCGCAATCCCTAAATTCGCTAGCAATAGCTGCAAAGCAAATGCAATGATTAGCCCAGCAATTAGGGAAAAAAGTATCTCCATCCTATCTATATGCCTATGCCTATGCCTAAAGGTACAAACTGGTTGATTAGCTTGTCATCTATCTGAGGCATGAGTCTTTTGAGCATCAAGCGACTTTACCCAACAAAGCAAAAGCCAGCAATGGGCAGACCCCATCACTGACTTTTGCTGGCTTGTCTCTCTATGGATTCCGTCTACGATTGCATCTAAGACACATCGACCGGCTGAGCAACCTGAGGCTCACTAAGCTTTACTTGAAAAACTCGATTGCGTTCCCCATCTGCTTTGGGAATCACTAAGGTCAGCATGCCGCTGTGCATGTCTGCCTTTACCTCGGTGTTCTTTACCTTAGTGTCTAAGCCAATCACCCGACGGAATTTTCCGTAGAGAAATTCAGTGGACATCACTTGCTCTGTCTGTTGCGGCTCTGTCTGACGACGCTCACCTGTAATTAAAACAGCTGCCTGTGAAACGTGAATATCAATATCACTGGCTTCAAGACCGGGCAGTGCCACTTGCACTTTAACAAAATCATCTGTCTCACGAACCTCCACTGCAGGTATCCAATCCTGCTGGCGGGTCCACGACGAAACACGGGTGGCATCTACACCATCAAACAGTTTGTCCAGTCGGTAGCGTAACGCGTTACCTTCACTAAAGGGGTCGAGTCGGATAATTGCCATAGGCGTTAATCCTCCATTAAATTCAACAAATTGCGGGTTCACATACTCGTATTCTCCTAACATCGGAGACTGTGAATCAACGCAAAGTTGAACTGAGGGGATTTCCCATAAAGAAAGTACCAGCTAAGCTGGTCGAATCAAAATGTCCCATTTGGGCAACTGGGGATTGCGTTCTAGCCGCTGCTCAATCTTGCGCATCTCTTTTTTTGTTAAGGAAATACCTTTGTCATACCTCG
>JBHJIV010000029.1:0-42296 GCA_050043105.1 Leptolyngbyaceae cyanobacterium
CAGAATTGATAAGGGCAATCAAAATCTTGCCAAGCGAATCTAGCATCGGTAAAGATGTGTCAGGGGCCAAACAGACCCCCCATGTGTTATGGTGCGCAGCGAATGCGGAGCAGCGTAACTGCCTCGCCGATCACCAGTGAATCACCCTAGACGAGAAAGCAACAGCCCTCTTGTGCGAGGGGTGTGGGGACGTCGGAGGTCCCAACATAAGGGGGTTTCAGGGGGGCAAGCCCTGAGCAACCCATCACGCCACACCGCCTCACCGAACCAATTTCCTCGCATAATAGAAAACGTAGCTTTACGTTTCGTATAGTGGCAGCACCTGAGGACCCCCTTGGATCCCCCTTCTAAGGGGAAAGTCCACCGTGAGTTCTCATCACCACAAAGACCCACTTACCCCATGGCCCGAGACCTCCGCGAATTCATCAACCAAGTCGAACAGCGTGGCCAACTACGCCGCATCAAAGCCCTGGTCGACACCAACCTGGAAATAGCCGAAATCTCCAACCGGATGCTCCAGTGCGGCGGTCCCGCCCTCCTGTTCGAAAACGTCAAAGACTCCCCCCATCCCGTCGTTGTCAATTTGCTCGGTACCGTAGAGCGCACCTGCTGGTCCATGGGTATGGAGCCCCCCCCAGAACTCGAAACCCTGGGCAAAAAGCTTGGCATGCTCCAGCAACCCAAGCCCCCCAAAAAACTCTCCCAAGCCATCGAATTTGGCAAAGTCCTGTTTGATGTCGTCAAAGCCAAACCCCAGCGCGACCTGTTACCCCCGTGTCACCAAGTTGTTCTTAAAGGCGACGACGTAGATTTAACCCAGATTCCCATGATCCAGCCCTACCCACAGGATGGCGGCAAAATCGTCACCCTGGGTCTGGTCATCACCAAAGACTGCGAAACCGGTATCCCCAACGTCGGTGTTTACCGCCTGCAGCTCCAAAGCAAAAACACCATGACCGTCCAGTGGCTGTCGGTGCGGGGAGGAGCCAGACACCTCCGTAAAGCTGCCGAAAACGGCAGAAAGCTAGAAATTGCCATCGCAATCGGCGTTCATCCCCTAGTGATTATGGCCGCCGCCACCCCCATTCCAGTGGACCTGTCCGAATGGCTGTTTGCTGGACTCTACGGCGGTAGCGGGGTCCACCTCGCCAAGTGTAAAACCGTTGATCTAGAAGTCCCTGCCGCCTCAGAATTTGTCCTAGAAGGCACTATCACCCCTGGTGAAACCGCCACTGACGGACCCTTTGGCGACCACATGGGTTATTACGGCCCCGTTAACCACGGCGCCCCGCTAGTCCGATTCCAGTGCGTCACCCATCGCAAAAATCCCATTTACCTCACCACCTTTAGCGGTCGGCCCCCCAAAGAAGAAGCCATGATTGCGATCGCGCTCAACCGCATCTACACCCCAATTTTGCGACAGCAGGTGTCTGAAATTGTCGACTTCTTCCTACCGATGGAGGCCCTCAGCTATAAGGCCGCCGTCATTTCCATTAAAAAGGCTTACCCCGGCCAAGCCCGCCGTGCCGCCATGGCTTTTTGGACCGCGTTGCCCCAGTTTACCTACACCAAGTTTGTCATCGTCGTTGACCACGACATCAATATCCGCGACCCGCGCCAGGTGATTTGGGCCTTAACCTCCAAGGTAGACCCCAGCCGCGATGTATTCATCCTGCCCGATAACCCCTTTGACTCTCTAGACTTTGCCAACGAAAAGCTCGGTCTGGGCGGTCGTATGGGCATCGACGCCACCACCAAAATTCCGCCTGAAACCGACCACCAGTGGGGCGATGAGCTGAAATCTGACCCAGAAGTAGCCACCATGGTGGAACGTCGCTGGGCCGAATATGGTCTTAGCGATTTAGAGATGGGTGAAGCCGATCCAAATTTGTTTGGATATGATATCCGCTAGGTCATAACGTAGGGACGTTTCATGGAACGTCCCTACGTTATGACCCACCGTCCCCCCAAATCTTTTACCCATGGCAGAAGATCGTCGACCCTGGTTTAGAACCCTGCTGTGTGTGCGCGGTTCCGTCATTCAGGCGGTGTTGCCCCGTGTGGGTATCTGCACGGGCTTTGCACTGTTGATAACCCTGTTTCACAATGCCGGTATGTCTGTCTCCTGGCCAGTGTTGGGCGGTGTTGTCCCCAGCATTGTTCTCGGTTTACTGCTGGTGTTTCGCACCAATGCCTCCTATGAACGGTTTTGGGAAGGTCGAAAACTGTGGGGCAATGTTGTTAATACATCGCGCAACCTGGCCCGACAAATTTGGGTATCGGTCGATACTAGCCGTCACTCAAAAGAACAGGCACTAAAGCTACTGGTGGCCTATGCGATCTCAATGAAACAACATTTGCGACAGCAGCCCTACCAGCACGAGCTGACCCATCTGGTGACCCCAGCCCAGCTCAATCAGCTCACGGGCATGAACAGCCCACCGTTAGAAATTGCTTTTTGGCTAGGGGACTACCTGCAGGTGCAACAGCTCAAGGGTCGCATTAACCCCTATCAGCTGCAGGCCATGACCCAGCAAGTCAACAGTTTGGTAGACTCCCTCGGCGGCTGTGAACGTATCCTCAAAACACCGCTGCCCCTGGCCTATTCCATTCACCTTAAACAGCTGTTGGTGATGTACTGTTTAGCATTGCCTTTTCAGGTCGTTAGCGAACTCAACCTCTGGACAGTGCCGGTAGTAGCACTCGTGGCTTTTGCCGTATTTGGTGTTGAAGAAATCGGCTTAGAAATTGAAAACCCCTTTGGTTGCGACCCCAACGATTTACCCCTAAATGCTATCTGTCAGGCCATGGAGCGCAACATCCAAGATTTAACTACTCTAACACCCAGTATTGAAAAAAAAGAACAACAGCCCTGGCAAATTACAACGCTGCTTCCTGTCGGGAATGAAAAACAAAACATTGAATAGCCATAATTGCAGGTGTAGATAGTTTCACAGAAACTAAATAATTTTTCTCTAAAGCGAGTTCTGCAGATATATTTTTTCTCAGAAAAGTCAACCGGCAACTGGCGAAATGTCGTCTATCACTACTGTCCTAATTCTCCAGGAAAAAAACGCAACATTTTAGGGAATATCTACACACCTATAAATTATTAGTCTCGCGTTTGGTAGTCACTTCTTTCCTAATCATTTCTTAGCACATAATCGACCCATAGAGGAATTACTTAGATTTAACTTATATAGGGTGGGTCATACGCTATGAGGTCAAAGCGCCGTCTTTCTAGCCTGGGGAATCACTTTACCAAAATGCTGACGATAATTTTTTTCGTTGGCATTCTTACCAGTGGAATCATCCTCTCAGCTGCCATGCGTCAGAAAGCTGAGGGAGAGATGGTAAAGCAGGCAGAGATCTTAATCCAAACCATGAATTCTGTTAGAAGCTACACCAGTGGGCAGGTTAAACCCCATCTGGAAAATGAGCTGACTACAGAATCAGAATTTATTCCTGAGGTCGTACCGGCCTACTCTGCCAGAGAGGTCTTTGAAGAATTTCGGGCAACAGAGGGCTATGGCGATTTTCTTTATAAAGAAGCGGCGTTGAATCCAACCAATCCTGTTGATCAAGCTGATGACTATGAAACCCAACTTGTCAATAACTTTCGCAATGACGAGCAGCTAAAAGAGCAAACGGGATATCGCAAGATTGACGGTAAAAACCTTTTATACGTTAGTCGACCCCTCAAGGTGAACCAAGAAAGCTGTCTGCAATGCCATGGCAGACCAGCAGATGCACCCCGCAGCATGCAGACAACCTATGGCACTGAAAATGGATTTGGTTGGCAGCTAGGAGAAATAGTGGCCGCCCAGACTATCTATTCACCCGCTAGCCAGGTATTTGTTGGCGGTAACCGCTACCTGCTTATGGTGATCGCTATTTTTAGTGGAGTATTTGCCATTGTTATTGGTGTCATCAACCGGCTGCTAAAAACAAGCGTCATTCATCCTCTAGGTCAGCTAAATAAGCTAATTCGCGATATTAGTTTAGGGCAGCGGGTTACTCTGCCAAATGGTTCAGACGGCACTACCTCCCTCAGCAGTCTCACATCTCGAACCGATGAACCCGGTCAGCTGGCTCGTGCATTTGAGCATATGGCTAATGAAGTTGTGCTTCGAGAACAGTCTTTGAGTCATGCCAAAGAAACAGCTGAAGCCGCTACTCAGTCAAAGAGTGACTTTATGGCCAACATGAGCCACGAGTTGCGTACCCCGTTAAACGCCATCATTGGCTACAGTGAAATGTTGGCCGAAGATGCCGATACCCTATCTGAAGAAGATGCCCAGACCGATTTATATCGGATTCAAGATGCCGGCAAACAGCTGCTCAGCTTAATCAATTCTGTCCTTGATCTATCCAAGATTGAGTCAGGTCGCATGGAGCTGTTTATTGAAGAATTCTCGATTTCCTATCTAGTGGAGCAAGTCGTTGATGTCCTCAGCCCCCTAGTGCAGAAAAGTGGTAATAAGCTGATTGTTCATCTGGAAACAGAGTTTGATGAGATGAAGGCAGACCGTTCGAAGATCTATCAAAGTTTGTTAAACCTGCTGAGCAATGCCAACAAATTTACTCAAGACGGTACCATCGCTTTGAGTGTTGAATCAAGCCTGCAGGATGATGCGCCGCTGGTTAACTTTATCGTCACAGATACCGGTATTGGGATGACGATGCAGCAACAAAAGACCATCTTTGATGCCTTTGCCCAAGCCGATAACTCAACCACTCGACAGTTTGGCGGTACGGGGCTGGGACTGACCATTACCAAGCAGTTTGCCGTCATGATGGGTGGAGATGTGACGGTTGAGAGTCAATCGGGTAAAGGCTCTCAATTTACATTGCGGCTGCCCAAAACAGTCAGTGGTATTAGTAGAGCTGCCGCCCAGCAACAGCCATGGATTTTGGTTCTGCAGGCACCAGAGAAAAACGATGAAGTCATCACTCGTGTGCTGCAACAGGAGAACTGGGACGTCAAATGTGCCGGCAACAGTGGCGATGCATTAACGCTGATTCAGGTAAGACTCCCCGTATTAATCTTGATCGACCTTAACCTGGAGCCTGATGCCGTGCAGTGTATTAAAGCCCTGCGTAAAGCACCAGAACTCGAAGAGATTCCCATCATTGCCATGGCTAACTCCGTTATCGAAACGGATGTGAGCACTCAAATTGTCAACGATATTCAAAGTATTTACTATCGCAATGATTTAGACCTGCAAGAGTTTTTAGAAGAACTGCATGTTTGTGCGGAAGTTTAAGAGAAATGGGTCGGCGGCCTTTTATCAACACACATTTTGACATCGTTGAGTGTCTAATCTATCACCCTATTATTTGTCATGCCTAAGGTTTTACTCGTAGAAAACAATGCCTTAACTCGTAAAATGCTGAATCGACGGCTGCAGCATAGTGACTACGAGGTTATTCTGGCAGCTGATGGTGATAAAGGGGTATCGATTGCCATAGAACAGCAGCCCGATCTGATCATTATGGCCACCGATTTGCCCGTGATGGATGGATGGCAGGCAATCAAAATTCTAAAGGCTTCTGCTGCAACGGCTCATATTCCAGTGATTGCCTTGACAGCTGATACTAAATCGGGAAATTGGAAAACAGCGTTAGAAGCTGGCTGTAACGACTACGATACAAAACCCGTTGTTCTCAAACGTCTTTTAGGCAAAATCGACAAACTGCTTGGTAAAGTTGCCCCTGCTCCCACTGACCTAGACTCGCTTGAGTTTACATCGTCTGAGTCTGTCTTGCCTACATTTTCAATGTCAGAGCTAGAGACCGCGTTTCCCATCTCTGCCCATGATGATGCGTCATCCAAAGAGTTACTCAATGCCCGTTATGAAGTGGGACGGGTACTCAACAGTAGTCCATTTGGCCAATGTCTTTTAGCCAAGGATCTAAAGTCTTCACCAGCAAAATCTGTGGTCGTCAACAGCTTTAACCTGCCGGTGGACAAACCTGCGCTGCTGAAGCCGGTACGGGAGAGGCTGACAGCAGAAATGAGCTTTCTAAAAGTGATTACTCGTCAGGGAGATATTGCTACTTGTTTAGATTATTTTGAGCAAGATAATACTTTTTACTGGGTGCAGGTCCATGTTGTTGGTACGCTTCTAGCTGATGAACTGGGCAGTGCGCAGTCTATGGGGCATGTGCTACAGCTGACTCACAGTTTGTTGACTATGGTGCATCCGTTTCATCAAGGGCAGATGGTGCACTGTGTTTGTCATCCGACTAGTTTTATGCGCCGTCAGTCCGACAATCGGATTGTTTTGGTGGACTATGGGGTATTGAGACGACTGTTTGTTAGTTTGCGATCGCATTCCCTAGACTACCGCCAGGCTCTGTTGCAGCACCAAGACTACCAGCCAGCCGAGCAGCGGGTGGGTAATCCGCAGCTTAATAGCGATATTTATGCCATCGGCATGATTGTGCTGCAGTCTTTAACAGGGCAGTCGCCTGAGTGGTTAGTCACTGCCGGTCGTCAGCGCAGTTTGACTGAGCTGGTTAAGGCTGATGCCAAAATCGTTAAGCTATTTGAGCGCATGATCAGCCCTAATCCTCATCTGCGGTTTGGTTCTGCAAGTGAAGCGCTGTCAGCGCTACCGTTGGGGCTAATACCGAAAAAAAATAAGTATCGGCAGGCTCTTTCGTCTTAATTGTAGGCGCGAATTGTAGAGGCGTTCCATGGAACGCCTCTACAATTGGAAATCACGGCGTTTTGCCTGTCGAAATATTTCTGATGGGTTAGAAGAACCGCTAGAGGAGCGTTATAACTGGAAAAGTTGAGTTTAGGGTGTGTATGTCTCTTCCTACGCAGACGGTTCCAGTAGAGCTAGAGGATGGTTCGACGCTGTATGTAAAAGTTGACTCGCCCATGGGACGCCGGGATGTGTCCGGTGGTGGTCTAGGTCAAACAAAGTCATTTGAGCGAGTAGCCGCATCGATTGAGACAATTGTAAAGGCGGTGGCAAAGCCGATTAATGCCGCGAAACCGACAAAGGCCAGTGTGACCTTTGGGGTGGAGCTAGAGCTACAGGAAGGGCTATTGATTGCAGCATTGGCGAAGGGGACAGGTAAGACCAGTCTGGAGATTACCCTGGAGTGGGAAAAGGCTGAGGGTGAGTAATCTTCGCATTGATGAACTGCTAAAGCAGTGCACGGTAAAGCTCTCTGTGTCTGAAAATGGGCAAGTCGGTACAGGCTTCTTGGTTGCGCCGGGGTATATTTTGACTTGTGAACATGTAGTACGGGGCGCTGCTGCGGCTACGGTAGGCTACAAAAATAATGATGACTACGGGATGGCAACTGTAGAGAAAGTCTTTGCTGACAAAGATGTTGCCTTGTTGCAGTTTGAGCCACCAGAGGATTTGCCCTGTGTACTCCTAGATACCAGGGTGCCTGAAGTGGGAGGTGAGATTTCCACCTTTGGGTATCCCTATCGGTATGAGGATGATGGCACACCTTGGAAGGGGATTCCAGCACTGCTGACAATGGAAGGAACCACAGGGGATGAGCCACCCTATTTGCAGCTGTCGCTGGGCAATGTGTTGCCGGGGATGAGCGGTGGCGCATTGCTAGACCGCACCACAGGTCATGTGTGCGGCATGCTCAAGTTTACTCGGGATGAACATTCCCTCTTGGGTGGTGGTGGGGTGATGAGCAGCACCATTGCTCAGTGCATTCCTGAGGTTATTGAGGCGCAGCGGCAGTTTCATGAGCAGAGCCCTCTTTGGCGAGAGGCAAAACCGTTTCAGTCGATTGTGGAAAATTTGCCACAGAATAAGGCTCAGGCGTTTAAGGGACGGGAGAAAGCGCTAGGGGATTTGCACACGCAAGTTGAAAATGGCGGTGCTGTGGCGATTATGTCGATCCGGGGGATGGGTGGCGTAGGCAAGACTGAGCTGGCACTGCAATATGCCGATCGCTATCGAGATAGCTACCCTGGTGGAATCTGTTGGTTGGCAGCGCGGGAAAGTAATATAGGCACTGGGCTAGTGCAGTATGCAAAGGCGCGTTTGGGTCTGACACCACCGGATGATGTGGATTTGCCGCAGCAGGTGGCCTATTGCTGGCAGCAGTGGCCAGGGGATGGCGATGTGCTGGTGGTCTACGACGATGTCACAGACTATCGGCTGATTGAGGACTATTTGCCGTTGCGTCATGGACAGCGGATAAGGGTGCTGCTAACAACGCGGGTACAGAATGTTGCTACGACGGTGACGGACTTTCCATTGGAGACATTGGTGCCAGCAGCGGCATTAGAGCTGATGGAGGCAATTGTTGGTATTGAACGTATTGACGCGGAGCGGCAGATTGCCGAGGCGCTGTGTGAGCGAGTGGGGTATTTGCCTCTGGGGTTAGAGTTGCTGGGATATTTTTTGAAGAATAAGCCCAGTATGTCGCTGGAGAAGCTGCTGCAGCGGCTAGAGAAGAATCGATTAAATGCAAAGGCTTTTAAGGCAGCGCACCCAGGGATGACGGCGAAGCTGGGAGTGATTGATGCCTTTGAGCTGAGCTGGGCAGAACTGAGTGAAGCAGGGCAGGAGATGGCCTGCTGGCTAAGTTTATTTGCGTTGGCACCCACACCATGGGAATTGGCGATATATGGTGTGGATGAAGACACTCGCGATGAGTGGGATGATATACGGGATGATGAGCTGTTAAGGCTAAGTTTACTGCAGGATTTAGGAGGAGATAGCTATCAGCTGCATCAGTTGGTGCGGGAGTTCTTTTTGGCGAAGCTGGAAGAACGTGGGGACAAAGAAAGCCTACCGAAAGCATACTGTGGGCTAATGGTCAGTTTGGCTAAAAGTATTGGTCAAAGTTCAACAAAAGAGTTGACTCAGCAGTTGACTCCGGTGATACCCCACATTGAGGAAACAATTCGAGTGTGGAAAGGCAGCCTGAGTGATGAGGACTTTTTCTATCCGTTTAGTGGCTTAACGTTTTTCTATTACAGTCAAGGTACCTATGATTTAGGTGTTAGCTCGGCTACAGAAGGATTTAGTGCTGTTAAGGAGCGTTTTGGAGACGAGCATCCCTCTGTCGCCACCAGCTTGAACAATTTAGCGGCACTATATCGGTCGCAGGGTCGTTATGAACAAGCCGAACCCCTGTATCAGGAATCGTTGGAGCTGCTGAAAAAGTTACTGGGAGACGAGCATCCCGATGTCGCCACCAGCTTGAACAATTTAGCTGTTTTGTATGCTAACCAAAAGCGATATTTTGATGCCGAATCTCGTCTGATAGAAGCTCTAGATTTGCGAAATCGTCTATTAGGCAACGAACATCCTTACACTAAAGGGACTTGAAATTCTTACATTCAAGTGATTTCCATTGCTATTCAATCTAACCAGGCGGATACTCTTTCTGACCACCCCATGACCCAAGACCTAATTCCCAAAATCCGTGCCGCTTTGGAGAATCAGGAGCACTCCTCGTAGGTTGGGTTGATAATTTATCCAACACTCTTCGCGTCGCGACGATCTATTGAAACCCAACAATCGATATCCTCGGGCTATTTTCCCTAAACCTCCTCTAAAATTTCCTTACCGTCCAACATCGGCAAACATGGTGGCGGTTATCGATTGTTGGGTTTTGAGATTCCGTCAGAAAGCACAAATTGCTGGACAAATTGCCAACCCAACCTACGCAACCATTAACCGAATTGTGTGGAATAACCTAACACAAAGCAGGATAACCTTTCCCCTCCTGGGAGGGGCTCTGGGGTGGGTCAACCGTTAGCGCAAGTGGCCGAAACCCACCCCGCCTTCGGCACCCCTCCCAAGAGGGGATAAATCGGAAAATAGCGTAACGATATCAATTACGCCACCAATTCCTTAAACCAATTATCCTGCCAAATATCCTCAAAACTCTCGTCTGCCTGAGCCTCTTCCTTAAATCGCGGGTCAATCTGCACCGCCTTTCGCAAATTATCTAACGACTTATCCGTTTCTCGCTGCAGTGCGTAACAAACTGCGCGATTGTAGTACGTCTTTGCATAGTTTGGGTTTAGCTCCAGCGCCTTTTCAAAACTCTTCAGCGCATCTCGGTCTCGACCCAGCTTTACCAGCGCCAGTCCGCGATTATCCCAAGCTTTGACCAAATCTGGCTTAAACTGAGTCGCCTTTTCAAATGACGAGACCGCATCCTCAAGTCGCTCTAGCTCCAGCAGTGCCAAACCTCGATTTAACCAGGCCACACCGTCATTTTCTTGAATATTGACCGCCTTATCAAACGACTCAAATGCTTCTTGAGCCTGTTGCAAAATTCCGTAGGCCACCCCACGGTTCACCCAGGCTTCGTGATATGTGGGGTTAAGGGCAATGGCCTTATCAAAGGAGATAATGGCTTTCTCTCGCTGCTTGAGACGGCTCAGCACCATCCCTTTATTGAGCCAGGCTTTCGGATCGTTTTCATCTAGCTCAATAACGCGCTCAAAGGTGGTTAGGGCATCTTCATAGCGGCGCAGTTCTCGCAATACTATCCCCCGCTGATACCAGGCTTCTATCCGCTGTGGCTGCAGATCAATAACTTTTTGTAGGGCTGATAATGTCTCATCGCGACGCTTTAGCTTAATCAGGGGCTGACTGCGTGCTAGCCAAAGGTCGGCATTATTGGGCTGAATGGCCAGAGCCCGGTCATAGGTGGCAATGGCGTCTTCTAACTTGTCTGCCTCCAGCTGGGTTTCGGCAGTGGCTATGAGCTCGTCGATGGTTTCAAACAGCTCTGGCCGATTAGACTGTAGCCGCGATAGCCGTTCGCTCAGGCTCTGCAGCTGATTTTGGGCGGACTCTACAAACGAGTCGGCTACATACTCTGGGGTAACTTCGCCCAGCTGCCGCATAATTTGGTCTTTTTGACCCTTGGCTTCAGTTTGTAGGTCATCTAGCTGCTGGACAAAGCTTTGTTTGAGCTGCTCCAGGTCGCCAGCAGCAGCGGACTGATCTCCTTCAAACCTGGTTTTTAGGTCCTCTAGGGCACTGGCAAACCGCTCAGCAATGACCACCAGACGCTGTTGGGCCTCTTGCTGACGTCCTCGGGCGGTAGTGGCTAGCTCGTTGATCTGCTCACCTAGATTGGTGTCAAAGGTGCTTAGCTTATCAATGACGACATCGCGACGGCCAAATACCGTATCTCGCACCTCACCTAGCTGCTGGGTAAATTCACCCTCTAGCTGACGCAGGCTCTGTAGTGATTGCTGCTGCTGCCCGGTGACGCTGCTCTGTAATTCTGTTAGCTGACGGTTAAAGTCACGGGTGGCCACATCTATATTTTGGAGCATGCGATTTTGCTGCTCGCCGGTTTCAGTCTGTAGCTGGCTCAGCTGGTTAGCAAAGCTACGAACCGTTTGCTGCAGCTGCTGAAATGAGTCGTCCCGTTCAGCACCCAGATCGCTTTGCAGACGGTCTAACTGATTTCTAAAATCGGTGGCAATTTGATCCATATCGCCCAGCAGCACCCCTTTGCGACCTTCTACATCTACTTTGAGGGTGGCAAACTGAGTCAAAAAGTCATCGGTGGACTGGCGCAGCTGCTGCATCATATCGGTTTTGCGCCCTTCAATATCGCTGCGCATCTGCTGAAACTGGTGTTGCAGATCGGCGACAGAACGCTCGACGGTCTGCAGGGCCAGCTCTTTATGACCCAGGGCATTGGCCTGCATGTCGTTGAGCCGCTGAGCAAATTCGCCACGCTCCTGCTGCATTTCGTCAACGATGCTGTCTCGCTGCTGCTCTAGCTGGGCTTTCATGGCCTGACGCAGGTCTTCGAGCTGAGGGCCGATGTCTTTTTCCAGTTCGGCTAGTTTTTCAAGCCAGCGATCGCGTTGCTCTACGGTCTCTGTCTGTAGGGTGCCAATCTCGTCGGCAAAGATAGATTCTTTGCGATCTAGCTCCTCTAGAAAAATACCCTGACGATGCTCAGCCGTGGCCTTGAGACCCGAGAGATGGTTGTCGAGGGTGGCCTGGGCGCTGTCTAACCCCTGAAAGACAGACTGCTGCTGACGGCGGGTGTCGGCCTGCAGGGTTTGCAGCTGCTGAATAATGCCTTGCTTGATGGATTCTAGTTCTTGGACAAATTCGTTTTTGCGAATGCCCAAGGTCTGGCGAGAATCATCCAGCTCTGTTTGCCAGTCTTTAACGGTTTTGGCTTTAAGCTCGGTTGTATCTGCCAGCAATTTGGTGAGGCTGTTGCGCTGGGTCGTTAGATCTCGCTGAAAACTGCTGGAGCGCTCTACTAGTTCGTCGGCTCGGTCATCGGCTTCAGCCAGAATGCCATCGATTCTGCGGGTGGCTGCTGCAATCTTGCCTTCCAGGTTCTCGATTTCGTCTAGCTGGCTAAGGACGTTTTTGGTCACGTTTTTGGTGACTTCATTTTCCACCGCTTTGCGCATAACCCACAGCATTGCCATCCCCATCCCCAAGAGCATAATCAAGGCAACGATCAGCACAATTAGCAGGGTAACGCTCCAATCAGACGTATCTCTGGAGGGTTGATTGTTTGGAGCGAGAGCCGGGGCGTCTGGAGACTGAGTCTCGGGAGCCGTTTGCGCCAGACTAGGACGCATGGGGGCACACATCACCATCAGCATGAGGGCCAACTTGGGCCAGTTAGCGGATTTTGATGATGGGCTCACAGTCATAGGGGCAGGGCGGGGTCAAAAAGACTGCTCATAGTCTACCTGAGCTGGTGCGGCTTGATTTAGTCTTTGGGGATAGATTATAGGCGGATTCCCTGACTTGAGGGTTCGGTTTGGATGGCCGGTAAGGGCGTTCTATAGAACGCCCGTACCTAATCGTTGATGGTTTCAAGCGGGTAGCCGTCTGGACCAATGGTGGTGCGATCGCAAATTCCATCATTCAAATTCGCTTTCTGAGCCCGAAACAGGTTTGCACCGCGCAGGTCGGTCTTGGTTAGCTGAGCATTGGTCAAGATGGCACGATTTAAGTTGACCTCGCGCAGATCGGCACCGGTCAAGTCGGCACCGGTCAGGTCGGCCCTATAAAGATTGGCCCCATATAGGCTAGCGCCGCACACAATCGCCCCGCGTAAATTTACGTAGGATAAAAGAGCACCCTGGAGGTTAGCGTCTGACAGATCGGCTGCCTGTAGCAGTGCGTTGCCTATATTTGCCCCGATTAAAATAGCCTGGTTCAATCGCACTCGACTCAGTTTGGCATAGGGTAAGTAAGCATCCTGTAGCTGCGCACCGCTAAGGTCGCTGCCACGTATGTCACAGTCGAATAGGTTGGCGGACTTGAGTACGATGCCTTGAAAGTTACGTTTCCCAGCTTGATAAGCGGCTAAGAATTCATCAACTGTCATACATTTATCTGCGTCAAACTATGAGTTAAATGCCAACCAAAAATATGGTTCGCTTTCTAGCTGGCTAACGCTGCTTCGGCACAATAGAGCTTTGCACCAAAAAACAACATGTTACAGAATGTAAATTAAGATACATATCGTAAAAAAAGGGCTTTCTTAAGCGTCACTTAAGGTTTTTGGAGGGCATCCTCGGCCTTGGGTATTCCTCCAATACATCGCTTCAATTCACCACTATGACTGAGGCCTCGCGTTCTCTCGCCTATCACTATCACCAGCGCACCAAGTATTTTCCTGATGCATTGCCCCAAGGGAGGCTCAACTGGGCTGAGCAGCCTGAGGTGTATAAGCGCTACCCTCTGGGCAGCCGGTTTGAGCTGCAGGGATACTTGGGACCGGTAGAGCGGTCTAGCGATCAATGGTGGCAGCGGCTATCGCAGTTTCTGTTTCATAGCTATGGGCTGACGGCGAAATTTACGAGCGCAACGGGTGAAACGGTTTATTTGCGCTCAGCGCCGTCAGCAGGGGCGCTCTATCCGGCAGAAATTTATCTGATTTCTCGCGGGACGTCTCAGTTGCCGGCTGGTTTGTATAACTATCAGGTGAAAACCCACAGTCTGGTGAGGTTTTGGGACGATCATCCATGGCAGCGACTGCAGGAGGCGTGTTTTTGGCATCCATCGTTAGAACATACGCATCTGGCCATGGTCACCAGTGTGGTTTTTCAGCGTTCGGCCTGGCGCTATCAGGCACGGGCCTATCGTCGGGTCTGTCTGGATACGGGCCATCTGTTGGGCAATGTTGAGCTGGCGGCATCGCTCTGTGACTATCGCCCCCATTTGATCGGTGGCTTTGTGGACAATGCGGTTAATGATTTGCTGTATCTAAACCCACAAGAGGAGGGTGCGATCGCAGTGCTAGCTTTGGCCGACTTACTCCAGGTGGAGCAAAATTTGTCTCGTGGCTGTACGGCATTGCCCAGCGATTTGCATTTGTCGGATGAACCGCCACCGGAGGATGATAACCAGCTGTTGGCGGCAATTCACGAGGCGAGCAAAATTATGCCGCAGCCGGATAAAAGTTTGGAGCAGGCTCAGCTAAACTATGCGCCTCAGCCCATAGATTCCCACTATGCGTTTCCGTTTGGAAATAATGCCAGCACCCAGGTGGCCCCTGTGGATTGGGGGGAGGGGCTGGAATATTTGACGAAGTCTATGCTGCATCGTCGCTCTACCCGTCGTTTTCGGGGAGCCGCCATCTCTCTAGATCCGCTGCGACAGCTGTTGGATTTTACTTATCATCCAGAACATTACAGCGAGCATGGATTTGATAGCCAGCCGGATTATTTTGACCTCAGTCTGATTCAGACGTTTATCGTGGTTTTGGGGGTGAATAATCTGGATACGGGCTGCTATTACTATGATCCGACGGAGAATTGTCTACGGCAGGTGCGGTTTAAGCATTTTCGTCGGGAATTGCATCACCTGTGTTTAGAACAGCATCTGGGGCGTGATGCCAGCGTGGCGATTATTCATACGGCTAATTTGAAGACGGCGACTGAGCGGCATTGCGATCGCGCTTACCGTTATTTGCATATGGATGCCGGACATCTGGGGCAGCGGTTAAATTTGGTGGCGACTCGGTTGGGGTTGGGGGTAAGTGGTATCGCTGGGTTTTTTGATGACCAGGTGAATGATGTGTTGGGGATTCCGGAGGATGAGGCGGTTTTGTATATTACGACGATTGGGGTGCCATAGTTGAAACCATTAAATTCCTCACATTTCCCTTAAACTGCGGGCGATGGCTGACATGTCTTCGTCTCCAAAGCCTTGGGAGATGAGGCCGTTTGCTATTTGTTCTACGTAGGCGGCCATGGGTAGGGGTAGCCCCAGTTCGCGGGCGGTTTCTAGGGCGATGAGTAGGTCCTTTCGGTGGAGCCGCATGCGAAACCCGAGGGGATAGGTGTTTTCGAGCATGTTGCCGGAGCGGTTGGTGAAGGCCCAGGAGACTGCTGCGCCACCGCCGACGGCTTGGACGACCTTTTCCATGTCTAGCTCGGCTATGAGGCCCAGGGCTAGACCTTCGGCGACGGCCCAAAAGGTACCGGCGACGATAATCTGATTGATGGCTTTGGTGGTTTGACCTGCACCGATGGGGCCGACATGGGTGATGGTTTGGCCCATGGCTTGTAGAACGGGCATGGCTCGCTCTAGCTGGTCGGTTTCACCGCCCACCATAATCGACAGAGTGCTGTTTTTTGCGCCCTCTGACCCGCCGGACACGGGGGCGTCTAACATGGCAATTTGTTTTGTGGCTAGCTGAGCGGCAATGACCCGAGTGGCTTTGGGGCTATTGGTGGACATGTCGATGACTAAACTGGCTGGCTGGGCTCCGGCAATGACGCCGTCTGACCCCAGAACTACGGTTTCTACATCAGGGGTGTCGCTAACACAGGTGATGATGATGTCAGCGTCAGCCGCGGCTGCGGCTGGGGTATCGGCACGCTGAGCGCCAGCGTCGGCAATGGGGAGTTCGCGATCGCGACTGCGATTATGGACGGTGAGGTGATGACCTGCGGCTATCAAATTTAGGGCCATTGGGCCACCCATGGTACCAAGACCAATAAATGCAACCTTCATGTGTAACCTCCCAGGAATGTCTAGCCATTAGCTAGCTGATGACAAGGCAACCATAACAAAGGCTTCCTGAAAAAATCAGGAAGCCAGTGATCATGAGATATTAAGCTGTCTTACTAAAATGCGCCGGGCGTTAGCTGCCTGCACAGGGGTCAGCCTCACAGGGTGCTGCACAAGGAGCAACTTCCTCAGTGTCCGCACAGGGATCAGCGGCACAAGGGTCGGCACCGCCGCCGCCACAACCAGTTAAAACACCGACACTCAATACAGAAGCTGCTGCCACAGCTGCCAGATAGTTAACTTTCATTTAAAAGGCTCCTCTTAAAGCATTGAACAGATAATAAAGCAGCCGAAACCAGATCGACAAATTAATCCGCTAATGATTATTTAAGATAAACCTTAATCTTGGCTGAGAAAAGAAATACTAATTTATCAAAAAGTCTAATAGTGTCATGTCTGTGATAAGCAGATATTATCGCTGTGGGTCGAAAACTAACCGAAATCCAAATAAAATATGGCGATAGGTGGTGGGGCGGCCATGACGATAGGCGGTACGGCAAAAACCTGGTAGATCGTCCCAGGCACAGCCTTTCATAATGGCGCGTTCTTGACCGCCTTGCCCATATACAGTGGACGTAAATTCGAACACATTGCCCGCCATATTTTCTATGCCATAGGGACTTTTGCTGAGGGGATAGGTGCCAATGCGACTGGTTCTTTATGTTCTTGGTAGTTCTCGGCGGTAATACCGGGCTGATGATAGCCTGGCGCGAGTACAAATTCTTGGTAGTCCTTGTTGGTAACCAGGTGGCGACTAATGCACAATGCGGCCATACGTTGATTGCCAGAGTCAGGTTCAAAGTCAAACCATCGTTGCTGCCGTAGACGGGTTTCAATCTCTGCAGCTTCTTCTGGTGTAATGGCTAATGATTCAGCCTAGATTTGGTATGCGTAGTCTCTCTCTGCGCTTGATCACTGCCTGCAATGTAGTGTCCTCGCTCAATATATAGCGTCTTCTACGTAGCAAGTATCTTGCCCATCTGGGCCAACATTATTACTGGTATCTACTTGTGAGCTTGCCGGACTACATCCGGTGACCAAAGAAATTATGAGAAGTGTCCAAGCTAAAGGCCGATAACAATACTGTCTGAATGGTGGGGTGGGCATACTAGTCGTTGACTGGTAGAGCCAATTGTATTTGTCAGATTCTCCAACGCTGACCCCCCTGATGCTCTGTCGAGCTAGCGGGAGAGTTAGAAATTAAGAAACGATAGTGTTGACTGTGACACTTTCCAACGGGTTTACACTTAAAATACTCTTCAAGCCAAATGACCTAGACGTGCTCACCGATTGGCTTAGTTTGAGGCTGTAAACGCCATGCCGAGAGGGGCTAAGCTTAAGGTCCGAGCATACAGGCCGAACACACCGCTGTTACAAGATTAAATGTTTCTTTCATACAGCATTGCTACAGTGGGTAAGTGTTTTGGGTATTAACCGGCAGCTGTGTCCGTTTGAAAATCTAGGATAAAGCTGTTGGTGTCGTGTATGTATCTTTCTCTAAATTGTCTATGGCGAATTGCAACTGGTTAGTCACCGACGATGGTCAGCGCACTACATTTGGTACTGCTGATATGGAAACGCCTGAGCGTGTCTACCGGCTATATCGATTTTTAACGGATCTAGAAGATATTCTGGCCGATGAGAATGACGATGCTGTTCGTGTTCAAAAGATTACGCCTCTCGTCCGTCAGCTGCTAACTAGTTCATACTGGCTGCAAATGGAATATGACCAGCCTTCTCCAAAAACCGGGTGGTCTGTAAAATTTCTGTACCGTGAATATGAGTTTCCGCTAACGGTACAAATGGTGGCTTGGGCTCCTGGTCAGGTGTCAACAATTCATAATCATGCAACCTGGGGAATTGTTGCCCTAATTGGTGGTGAAGAAAAAAATCATTTGTGGCGTCGTTCACCTGTGACCGATAAGCCCCATCGTTTAGAATCTGCGGGTGAACAAATTCTCGGGCCCGGTGACATTATTGGGTTTACTCCCGGTGCTATTCACCAGGTGGAACCAATCGGTGATGAACCGACAGTTTCCTTTAATCTCTATGGGGTGACCAACTACAAGCAGCGCTATGAGTACAATGTGAATGCCGAAACGGCCAAATTATTCTAATCCACGATTTTGACTAATTTGTTGTCCTATCCATTCTCCATACTGTTCAGTGTTTCTAACTATAGGTACAGCGATGATCTCAGGTAGTTCATAGCTGTGGCTTTGGGTCACCAGCTTGGCAATGTGTTCAAAATGGGTGAGGTCGGTTTTAATCACTAGCTGATATTCAGTGTCGTGTTGGATGGCCCCTTGCCAGCGATAGATTGATTGAATGGGGTGATAGGTGACACAGGCGGCCAGTCTATCATTGAGCAGATTGTTGGCAATGGTTTGGGCCTCGGTTTCAGACCCGGCTGTGACGAGTACGAGACCGAGCTGAGAAGATGCTGGCATGACTTGGGATGGCTGTTCCTGATGGGAATAAACACATGCAGTGGCAGACGTGGCGGCGGTAAACTGTTATCTGCTCGATTCAAATGTGATAAGTCTGTCTTGCTAAAACAGGTAACGAAAAATTCATCTGTAGTTTGCGAATTGCGGCCGTTTGATGGGTTATTCCCCGAATAACCACTGATTTTTGAGCAAATACGGCTTTATTTTCGTTTTTATTTTCTAGATTAGAGTCAAAGACTGTATGGGTGAGTACAGCACCTGCTAGATCTGTCTGCTCAATGTTGGCACGACTGAGATTGGCACTTGTGAGGTTTGTGCGCTGTAGCTGGGCCTGGTACAGGTTAGCGCCGCTCAGCTGGGCTTGTTGAAGATTGGCGTGCTGTAGCTGGGCTCCTGAAAAGTTGGCGGCTATCAGATTTGTTTCTTGTAAATCTGCTCCCTTCATATGGGCGTGGGCAAAATTGATGCCGTTGAGGTCACGCCCGCGAAAATTGAGACCGTTTAACCGGGCTCCTTCTAGGTGGGCGCCATTAAATTGTACAGCGCTGATATTGGCGCCATATAGCCGGACATCCTTAAGGTTGGCCCAGGCAAGATTAGCACCGCGTAACTCGGCTTCTCTCAAATTAACGCCTGGTAGTGACGCACCGCAGAAATTAGTGCAGCACAAACGGCTTTGACGCAGGTTGACATGGGCGAGCTGAGCACCGCTCAATTGGGCATAGGAGAGTTCAGCTTTAATCCAAAACGCTCCACGAGCTTCAATTTTGGTGAGGTTAGCGCGGCTAAAATTAGTTTCGCTAAGTTTGGCTAACTGCAGGTTGGCTCTCTGAAGCTGAGCCCCAACAAACTGACCTTTGGTGAGAAAAGCGCGACTAAAATTGGTTCCCGTAAGATTGGCACCCGATAAGGCAACGTTAACTAAAATGCAGCTGGATAGGTCAGCACCGCTAAGATTAATTCCCCTAAAGTTTCGGTGACCCGATTCGTACAGTTGCAGGAACTCGTGAACTCTCATTGCAGGTTAGGACCCTAGTATTGATAAAACATGGCCGTTGGTGAATTGGCACTTGTCTACAAATCACGCTAACGGTCCTTTTATAGACTAGACGGCGCCTCGTACAATAAGTGAGATGGTTGATGTTGGTTGATATGCCAACTTAAAGCTTAAGAAAATCTAAACTTTCAACATACGTCTTTGTATGAATACCACTGAGGAGATTGCTACAACCCCTTTCCTGGCAGGGCGATGGCCGTCGTTTGCTATAGGTGCGCTTTGGTTAGGTTTTGTAACCTATGCGGTGGCGCTCTCACCGCCCAGCACCCCCGACACCTTGGAGGTAATTCGTCAATTGTCGACAGGCCAATGGGCAGATATTAACCCTATGGTGGTTGTTTTGTTCAATCTGATGGGGCTTTGGCCGATACTCTACGCCAGTCTAGCGTTGACAGATGGACGTGATCAGTCACTGCCTGCCTGGCCATTTGTAGTGGGGGCCTTTGGCTGTGGTGCTTTTGCGCTGATGCCCTATTTGGCGCTGCGGAAATCAACTCGTGCGCTTCCCTACCAACCCGCTGAGACGACGTTGCTAAAGGTGAACAATCATCCGTTGGTTGGTGTGGGAGTTGCGATCGCAACTCTATTACTAATTGGTTACGGTCTTACCCAGGCGGCCTGGATAGAGACCTGGCAAGATTTTCTTGCCCAATTTTCCACCAGCCAATTTATCCATGTCATGAGTTTAGATTTTTGTATGTTGACTCTACTCACCCCCAGTCTGTTGTGGGATGACATGGCCAGACGAGGGTTGCCCGCTATCTGGCGCAGTGTTTCTCTGTTCCCTTTGCTGGGGCCTGCCCTTTATCTAGCACTGCGTCCAGTCGCTACCGCCAAGCAATAATGCAGTTTTCCAGTGTTTCCACCCTATGGACGACAGACCAATGGGGCTACATCCGTAAGAATATCGGTGAGTGGCGGGGGGCATTTATGCAATTTTCTCCAGAGGCTAACCCGATAACCGAGACTCCAAGCGTGCTAACGCTTGAGGAAGATTCTCTAGATCAGCACATGACGCTGACATTAACGCGCACCCCTGAGGGAACGCCACCTAGCACCGTAAGGCGAGATTTGGCCTATCCCGGTGCAGCTCCCTACATTTGTTTTTTCCCCACAGGTGCGTTCTCCCAGGGGGCAACCCAACGTCGCCTATGGAGTAGTTTTGGCGCTGAGTTCTCATTGCTGTCAGAGAACCGTCGCATGCGGCTAGTACAGCTGTATAACGGCACCGCCAGCGGTGATCACACCTTAGACTATGTCACCCTGATTCCAGAATATCGTTCTCCAGAGGCGACAACCCCAGAGGCTGTGACAGAGTGCCTAGATGTAGACAATCTTCTAGGCACGTGGAAAGGGGAATATCTCTATCTGCCAGCCACAATGGATAGCTCTAGGGTAGGTGACAGCTGCTTGCAAACAGAGCAATTGAGAGATGGGTCTGTGCTGCAAACGACAGTAGAGAGTTGGGGACAACAGGCGGATAAACAGCGGTTTGTCCAGATTGATCGCCATCGTTGGCAGGCTGTTGACCAATCGCTGCAGCTTTGGCTATTGCCCGGTGGCGTCAGCTGTATGGTCTATCCTCAGCTACCGCGACAGCAGAGTGCTCGACTGGAGTTTTGTTGGCATGTATCCTCCCATCAGCGTCAGCGGGTTGTGCGAGATTATGATGCTGATGGGAATTGGGTTGGAACGTCGTTAATCATAGAAACGCGAGAGTGACTTTTGGCGGATGTCCATCTTCATGGGTTAGCTAGATTACGATTGTCTTAGGTGAGTGCTCACCCGCTGTTGCTTTTTTGACTGTGTGTCATGTCTCATACTCAAACTATTTTGCAATCGATTCCTGGCAATCCCTGTGTTGGGCTGCAGCGGGCGGATGCGCTGTGGCACGATTATCGCCATGGCACGATTCCGATACCTAACGTCATCACCACTCAGGCTGAACCGCTGGGCACAGAGGCGCCTGCCTATGATGTCGTTATCTGTGGTGGCACCCTTGGTGTCTTGCTAGGGGCTGCTTTGGTCCGTCGAGGCTGGCGGGTGGCGCTGCTAGAGCGGGGGATATTGAAGGGGCGAGAGCAGGAGTGGAATATTTCTCGTGGTGAGTTAAGGGTATTCGTTGAGCTGGGTCTATTGAGTGAGGCCGAGCTGGAGCGTGCGATCGCAACGGAATATAATCCTGCACGAGTCTATTTTGACGGGGGTGAGGACATTTGGGTTCGTGATGTTCTCAATATTGGGGTTGATCCGGTCTATTTACTAGAGACCCTAAAACAGGGGTTTCTAAAGGCTGGCGGTGAGCTGTTGGAAAAAACACCCTTCTCTTCAGCTCAAGTAGCCCCTGATGGGGTGCTGGTTACTGCTGGTGATAAAACTATAGCCACGCGCTTGCTAGTCGATACTATGGGTCATTTTTCCCCCATTGTGCAGCAGGCTCGTCAGGGTGAATCTCCGGATGCTGTGTGTCTTGTTGTCGGCACCTGTGCCACTGGCTACAGCGATAACCAAACCGGTGATCTAATTGCCTCATTCACACCGCTCAAACACCAGTGTCAATACTTCTGGGAGGCATTTCCAGCCCGCGATGGCCGCACCACCTATCTGTTTACCTATCTAGATGCTCACCCCGACCGAATTACCCTTAGCGATTTATTTGAAGACTACTTTCAACTATTGCCTGAGTACCAGGGAATTTCTCTAGAACAGCTACAGTTTAAGCGGGCTCTGTTTGGCTTTTTCCCGGCCTATCGCAAGAGTCCCTTGCGTTTTTCTTGGGATCGGATCTTGGCAGTTGGCGATGCCAGTGGCCATCAATCTCCCCTCAGCATTGGTGGATTTGGTGCCATGATTCGGCATCTGGGTCGGCTGACGACAGGCATCGATGAGGCCCTCCGACAGGAACAGCTCAGTGCGTCAGCACTTGGGTGGCTACAGCCTTATCAGCCCAACATTGCTGTTACCTGGCTGTTTCAAAAGGCGATGAGTGTCTCCGTGGATCAGTCCCTCAATCAGGATCAAATTAACACTATCCTCACCACTATCTTTCAAGATATGGCCGCCTTAGGTGACCCGATACTACGTCCATTTTTACAAGATGTTGTTCAGTTTCTGCCTCTGGCTAAGACACTGCTGCGCACCTCTATCTATCACCCCATGTTGGTAGCAAAAATTCTGCCCCAGGTGGGTATTCCGGCTGTTTTAGACTGGACCGGGCATTATCTCAGTTTGGCGGTTTACAGTGCGCTTAATCAGCTGCTGCCCGATGCCCCTAAACAAGCTGAATATTACTGGCGACGCTGGAGAGAGTGCTTGAGCTACGGTAGTGGTGGTGACTACAGTCTCCATTCAGAATCTAAAGCTTTCAGTGATTGCTAAGGTTGTGAACCATGTGCACAAAGCTATGTTTTCCCCACGCCACGTTTCATGTCTCTTCGTTTCTCCCAAGCTCAGCTGCGGTTTCGTCATCTCATTTCTCAACCGTCTCTAGAACTGGCGGCGGCGGCCCTGTGTCCTGCCCAAGAAATCTATCCAGATCTTGATCCCGCCGCCATTTACCAACAGTTAGATGACATTGCGATCGCGATTAGACCCAGTATTTCTACGTATCCGCTCAAAACGCTGCAGGCGATTAATCACTATCTCTATGGTGAACTAGGCTTTGCGGGCAACCAGATCGACTACTACGATCCAGACAATAGCTATCTCAATCGTGTCTTAGAGAGACGTCTAGGTATCCCTATCACCTTGGCAGTAACTTATCTAGAAGTGTCTCAGCGACTGGATTTCCCTAAGGATGGTGAGGGTATGCCAGGACATTTTTTGGTGCGTCCTACGGTTGAAAATATGGAGGTCTATATCGATCCGTTTAAC
The DNA here is from genome assembly GCA_050043105.1 of Leptolyngbyaceae cyanobacterium. Classification (GTDB taxonomy): domain Bacteria; phylum Cyanobacteriota; class Cyanobacteriia; order Phormidesmidales; family Phormidesmidaceae; genus Leptothoe. The sequence continues at coordinate 23,418 of JBHJIV010000029.1, forward strand.
CAGGGAGAAGTCCTCTTTATGCCAGACTGTCAGGCAATTTTTTATCAACTGTATGGGGCGAATGCTGCCTGGGACTCTGATTATCTTGCTCCCATTACGGCTAAGGCTCTTTTAGCTCGACTGCTTAACAATCTAAAACTGATCTACCTAAATCGTCGAGATTTAGCCCATACTCTGATAATTCTTGACTATCTGCTGTTGCTGTTGCCCAGTGAACCCAGCAATAGCCGAGATCGCGGTTTAGTTCACTATCAGCTGCAAAACCTCATGGCCGCTCGGACTGATCTAGAAACCTATTTAACCCATCGTCCAGACGCACCAGACCGTGACCAGATCTCACAGCTGTTAGATAACATTACGGACAATCTCTAGATAGCGGGGTCTGATTGTTTACTGCTGAGCCAATGGAGAGCGACTGGCGTCCTCTTTTGTTCTGTGCGCTGCTCCCCTTCCCTTTTTTTGTACAATTTGAACCATTGCTACTCTCATGTAACGGTGGATTCTAATTATGGATGTGATCCCTGCCATTGATTTGCTCGGCGGTCGCTGTGTCCGTCTATTCCAAGGGGACTATGACCAATCCCAAGTATTTGATGATGATCCGGTCGCTGTTGCCTGTCGCTGGGCTGAGCAGGGAGCCTCTCGCATTCATTTGGTAGATTTAGATGGTGCTAAAGCTGGTAAACCTGAGAACTGGCAGGCGATTTCTGAGATTGTTAACGTCGTTGATGTGCCAGTGCAGGTGGGGGGAGGATTACGCGATCGCAATCGGGTGGCAGACCTGTTTGATCTAGGTGTGCAATACGCCATTCTGGGGACTGTTGCCGTCGAGAATCCTGATCTAGTGGGAGAACTCAGTGCTGAATATCCAGGGCGTATTTTTGTCGGAATTGATGCCCGTGACGGTCGAGTCGCCACCCGTGGCTGGGTTGAAACCTCTACTGTTATGGCGGATGATCTCGCTCGTCGCATGGGAGACTTGGGTGCAGCGGCCATTATTTACACCGATATCAAGCGAGACGGCACACTAAAAGGCCCAAATTTAGATGCCCTTAGAGATCTTGCCGAAAAAATTGATACACCCATTATTGCCTCAGGCGGTGTCAGTTCCATGAGTGACCTGCTTAGTCTGTTGGGGGTAGCCCCGTTAGGAGTGAGTGGGGTGATTGTTGGCAAAGCCCTTTATACCGGCAATGTCGATCTATCAGAAGCTATCAAAGCCATTGGCCCTGGACGACTTCAGGATGTTCCTCCTGATCTACACTCAACTCGATGGGGATAACTCAACCAGCAACTTTATAAAAAGAACAGAAGTAGTTCACGTGAACTACTTCTGTTCTTTTTATAGGGAGACTTAGTTCATGGTTAACAGTTTGCATTGTTCTGTCTCCAAAAAAATTTGGAAAAAATTGAGGATTCTTTCCCCAAAAATAATAAGCCCGATATATCTAAAAAATAAATCAGTAAGAGGACAAAGACACTACTTCATAAAGCCCTCTTGAAAGCTGTTGGTTGATTTTCGGATAAGCTGAAACTCCCTCTGCATAAAGGACGTGTTTGTTGGTGGGAGGCGATATTATCAGTGTAGCTTTCTAAAAAATATTGACTGTCGATAGGAGTGAGTGTCTAAAAAATGGATTGTCGACAGGGTAAAAAAATGTTCGATGATAGTACTTTTTTCTGTTCGGGTATCTTTTTGGTGTTAAAAACTTGTTGAATTAGTGCTATATGTTTGTAGAATTAAAAAACTACGAGATTATCTTTCTCAAAGATCACTCCATTCATTGCAACAAAAAGTGAGGTTTAACTCAATATGGCTAACAATGTCCTTGAACAACTCAAGGAAGTTGAATCCCAGCTTGCTTCCCAGGTTGAAGCACTGAGTGATCAACTCTCCGCCGCAGAAAAGCAGCGTGAAGGTCTTCAGACTGTTATTAATATGTTTCAGGCAAGCGGCGGCACCAACGGTGTAGCGCCTGATGTTACTGAAATTCTATCCAGTGCGGTTGCTAGCGTTGCAGAAAGTGAGCCTGTAGAAGAAGAAGTGCCTGCTAAGAAGCCTGGCAAACGCCGTGGCCGTAAGCCCTCTGCCAAAACAGTAGCAAAAGCAAAAGCCGCTGCCACTAAAACTAAGGCAACTAAGACAGCTAAGACAAAAGCGGCTCCCGCTCCTGTAGCTGTTACTAAAGCAGCTCGTAAGCCCCGTGGAGGCAAGTCCCCCAATTGGCAGCGATATGTCCAGGACCCTTTCCGCAAAACCCCTCTGCCTGATGTTGTTGCCAATATTCTGAAGGCTCAGCCCGATGAAGCCTTTAAAATTGCTGAAGTCATGGAAGCCATATTTAAGAGCGACATGCCTAAGGCGACGTTCTTAAAAGCTCGTAACCGAGTATCTAACATCCTCTCAGCTGGCGCCCGCACTAACGAGTGGTATCGCGGTCGTGGTGGTAAGTACAGTATGAGCAAAAAGGCTTTAACCTAAGCCATGTTCTTCTGTTTATAAAGAACAGTCTCTGACTGCCAAAAACTCCCTGTTAATAGTTCATCTGTAGATTTTTTGATGAACTGTTTGCTGGGAGTTTTGCGATTGCTGAGACGAATCAGTGTGCTCTCTAACGTGTGAAGCTAAAGATTGAATATAGTGGTTTTGAGCAGCAAGTGGGTGCCTGATTTCCGAACAGTTAATACAACGGTGAGTTAGTCGTAAACTTTTAGATTTTCTCTGGTTTAGCCGATGCGGCGCGTAACATTCTTAGATACCGTGGGGTGGGTTTTAGTGATCTGACAGTAGAAATACTGAGACTTTTTAGTCTTGAGCATAGTTATATAAAAAGTTGGGCTGTAGTTCTGCTGTCTGTGTAAGTGGGGGTAACCAATACCTGCGCCTGCTGCAGCTGCTAATTTGGGTATTAATATGGACGCACTATTGTCATCTGTAAGTTGACTGCGCCATATTTAAGACTGTGAGGCAATTATTTATGAGTAAGGATGTATCTTCAGCTTATCTGTGACTTTAACGGAGTTTAGAAAAATAGGTTCCCCTAGATGTCTGGGCGACAGTAACTTTGCTCGAATATATGATTGATTTCTCGGTTGCTATTCGCCTCTACAACGGTGCTTTACTATTGCCCAGAATTTTAGATGCCCTTGATGTTCAAGTTATTGCTGATGACATTAGATGGGAAGTTATCGTTGTTGACAATAACAGCATTGATGACACGGTAGATGTCGTCCGCAAGTACCAGCAGATGTGGACGCGATGTCCGCTGCGGTATGTTTTGGAAACTCGACAGGGCGCATCGTTTGCCCGTCGTCGCGCCATTATGGAAGCTAGCGGTGTTCACATTGGGTTTCTAGATGATGACAATATTCCTGCGCCCGATTGGGTGCAAGCCGCTTATACGTTTGGCCGGACTCATTCTCGAGCCGCTGCCTACGGTAGTCAGATCCATGCTTGCTATGAGGCCCCTCCCCCCCCAAACTTCGAACGCATTGCTCCTTTTATTCCTGTAGTAGAGCGTAGTGAAATTGTCTGTTTCACAACAGGATGGCGGGCCAAGACTAATTTAGTTCCCCCTGGTGCAGGGCTGGTGGTGTTGCGGCATGCATGGCTAGAGTGTGTGCCTGATGATTTGACGCTGCAAGGACCCGTAGGAAACTCCCTGAATTGCAAGGGTGAAGATGTAGAAGCCTTGTTGCATCTAAAGAAGGCAGGTTGGGAGATCTGGTTTAATCCGCTGATGCATATTGATCATCAAATTCCTAGCTGGCGATTTGAAAGACGTTATCTACAGCGTTTTTTCCATGGGATTGGGCTGAGTAAGTATGCTACTCGCATGGTGAGTTTGCGCCTATGGCAACGACCGCTGTGGATCTTGTTGTTTATGGGTAATGACGGCCGTAAGCTTCTGCAGCATTTGATTCGACATCATCGTCACCTAAAAAAAGATGTTGTATCTGCGGCTGAGCTACAGCTGTTGTTGAGTAGTTTGTTTAGTCCGTTTTATGCCTTGAAACAGCGTTTTGCTGGTCAGAGTCATGCTTTACCATCTGGAGATGAGGTCAGTGGCAATTTGTGTAAAACAAATCATCTAAAGAAAAAACCATCAGCCCTATCAAACTGTCTCAATCCCCATGATTAGGGGCAATGCTCAACCTAATGCTGAACAGGCGCTACCTACGGTATTAATCTATCGCGATCAGCTATTGCCCTATTCAGAAACCTTTATTCCTGCCCAGGGAGGATGTTTATCGCGCTATGGGGGAGTTTATGTTGGGACCAGTCGGCTAACAGCCAACCTGCCGACTCAAAAGACGATTGTTTTGGGTGAGCATGCGGATCCAAGTCGCTTTTGGAAGGGGCTGTATAAATTCGGAGGGGTTATTCACCCAAACTGGTTAGACCTACTCAAACGCTATCGGCCAATGTTGGTACATGCCCACTTTGGTAGTGATGGTGGTTTAGTGGTGCCCTTATGTCAGCGTTTGCATATTCCTCTTGTGGTTACCTTTCATGGCTATGATGCCACTTGGGAAACACCTGGATGGACAACAGTGCGCAGTCAGGGGGATTTTTTTAGAGCGCTGCTGCTGCATAAACGAGACCGCGCCCTAGCGGTGGCTCATCAAATTATTGCGGTGTCTGAATTTATCCGCGATCAGCTGTTATCTAAAGGAGCGCCGGCCCATCGGATTTCTGTAAATTACATTGGTATTGATCGACAGCGTTTTTGTCCTCGCATAGATCAAGTGCGAGAGCCGATTGTGTTGTTTGTGGGGCGACTGGTTGAAAAAAAAGGTGGAGATTATCTGGTGCAGGCTATGGCAGCAGTGCAGCGCCAGTTGCCGATGGTCCAGCTAGTGATAATTGGTGATGGACCCTTGCGATCGCACCTCCAAACCCTTGCCGAGCAGCTGGCTGTACGAGTCCAGTTTTTAGGCAAACAGTCCCCCGACCAGGTGCGCCAGTGGATGAACCGGGCTCAGGTCTTTTGCGGCCCTAGCATCGTTGCTCGCTCAGGCGACGCCGAAGGCTTTGGTATGGTGTTTGCCGAAGCCCAAGCCATGGGTCTGCCGGTGGTCAGCTTTGCTACTGGCGGCATTCCTGAAGCCGTAATCCATGGGCAAACCGGGCTGTTAGCCCCAGAAAAAGATACGGCACAGCTAGCCAAAAATTTAATCTGTCTGCTGGAGGATGCAGAGCTGCGACAGCGATTTGCCCAGGCCGGACAGGCCCATGTGGCCAAGAAGTTTGATCTAAAAAAGAATACGTGTCAATTAGAGCGTGTCTATGACACTGTAGTGGAGCAATATCAAAGATAAAATGGGAAGCAATTTAAGTCGGGATCACAACTCATCCGGTGATCTCGACTTAAACTGCTTCAGCGTCCGTCGCAGATTTGGCACATTGGCAATCAAATAATCTACCCGTTTGCGCCAATCTTGAAACATCCGTGTGCGGGCATCTGGAAATGTCTCAAACAGGCGGTTGACCATGGCAAGATCTTCGGCAGTGGTGGCCCGATAGGCCGCAATGGCGGCGTAGGTGTTGAGGATGCTCTCCAGGATAGGGCGATAGCTATCGGGGCAGCTACGGCGGATCGGTTCTGGTTCTAGCAGCATCGGCCACGGCGGTCGCACCTGATTCCAGACAGCCAGATCCGATGCCTCGGTGTGGTACCACATCAGCGGTCGCAGATCGCGGTAAATGGGATAGTTGAGAATCACCTGCAGCCACAAATAGATGTCTTCACCATAGGTGCAGTGGTCTTTGTCGTAAAAGCCACCAAATTGATTAACGATGTTGCGATCGCAGACAATCGCCCCGGAATGGAGCACATCGATGTTAGGTTTATACTGCTCTGAGGGGAGTTCATGGGGAAGTTGCCATCTTCCCGATGTTAGTCCCAAAGCAGATAGCGTATTGCTCCAATTAGAGCGATTTTCACCACGATATTGACCGGTAACACATAGGGCACAGTCAGAATGCTGTCTCAAGTGATTCAGCGTTGTTGCTAAAAAATTAGGTAGCCATTCATCATCAGCATCTAAAAAAGCAACATAGGCTGCATTTGCTTCCCTTAACCCTCGATTGCGAGCACTGCCAGGACCTTGATTATCTTGGGAAATCAGCCGAATTCGCTTATCCTCTGTAGCTTTTACCAAATCTGGGCCATCATCTGTTGAGCCATCATTGACAACGATGATTTCATGGGGAGAGTGAGTCTGCCCCAGAATTGAGTTCAGTGTTTGTTCAATATAGGCAGCCTTATTGTATAGAGGGACCACAACACTGACGGTAAGAGGCTCCTGAATTACCTGAAGTTGGGGCATCTTTCTACATCACAGCATAGGGAGATCTTTTATCTGGAAAGCTGTGCCAAACAGCGCTGAATTTTTTGACCTACAGCAGACCAGGTATACCGCTCTAGAAAATAACGATAGGCGTCCTCTGTCAATGCCTGAGCCCTGTGGGGTTCCTGCCATAGCTGCTGAATTGCTTCCACCATAGTAGCGGGGGAGTCTCTTAGGAGTAACTGTTTCTCATCTTCTACCTCTAGCCCCTCAGCGCCTTTTGTTGTACTAATCACAGGGCATTTTGCAGCAAACGCCTCTAAATGTTTGAGCCGAGTACCACTCCCTTTTAGCAAGGGAACGACCATAACCGTTGCTCTCGCTAAGTAGGGGCGAACATCATCGACTTGGCCTGTGACAACGATGTTTGCATCAGCTTGGGCGGCGTTCAGCATGGCTTTGGTCGGGTCACATCCCACCAGTAAAAGCTGACAATTGCCAACGCTTTTTTTTAGTAAGGGATAGATCTGATTAAGCAAAATGGAGGCTGCCTCAGCATTGGGTTGATACGAGAAACGCCCAAGATATATCAACGTTTTAGTATCGTTGGGCAATGTATGGCACGACGACGCAGTTTTGTAGTAGTCAGGATTAACACCATTAGGGATAACATAGGCCGTCCCATCTTTTATGGAATATAGCTGATGTAAGCGCCGCACATCCTCCTGACTGCACATCCAAACTTGATCTACCGCTCGAATAAACCTTTCCTCGATGCACTTTACCTTAGGCAACATCCGATACGTTATGGAATCGCCCTCCTGATAGCGGTTCTCGTCACCTTCGACATTATGATTATCTAGAATCAAAGGACATCCAATTTGTTGCAAAATGGGCAGATAGCGATATAACCAAATCTCTTCAACGATAATGAGAGTTGGGTTGAAAATAGCAATTCTCTGCCGCAGTTGGTTAGCAGCATCCTGGGTATATAACCAGTCAGCCCGAGCATGGCCAGTAGCTCGAAACCGCCAGAAGCGACGCTGAAGTTTTTCCAAAATCGGACGAGACGGTGCTGATAGATCGTAATGCTCCCAAGTCGCGCTCAACGGTAACGAACCCGAATCAGTGCCTCCTTTATAGAGGGAAAAAATAGCCACTGGCCCTTGATGAGCCAAAAGGATAATATTATGCCAATTACGCAGAGAGACCCCACCGCTTAACGGATAGGGTTTTACCTGCACAAGAAAGAGAGTGCGATGCTCCTTAACTACAGGAGAAGCGTTTGCTTGGCACGTACTGGTCATAGGCTCCAATGCCTGGTCAGCAATGAAATTACAGTAGATGTAACCATGCTACCGGCCAACCATCAAGCCGAAGCAAGGGCTGAACAAGCTTCCAAATAATGATAATAGGGGGTGGCTCTAAGGTGATTAACTAGCTCACTATAGTTTTCGACAGATGCTTGTAGAGTCTGTGGCGACACCTTTTGATATTGGCTAACTGCAGATCTAGACCGAATTTCAAGATAACGACAAATCGTGTCAATCGTAGGTTGATGCTGTCTTTTGCTGGCTAGGTTTTTTTCGTAGGTCAATGCCAGATGAGGAATATCTCGCAATAGGGATAGCTCATAGTCCCACAGGTGCTGACTTTTTTCTATCCAATCAACAACTGCAATCGGGTCTACATAAATTTTATTTTTTTGGAAACCCTCAAGTAAATTACTTTTGTGAAAACCAAAGCTACGGGCACGGATATTGGAAATAGCGTGATCAAGCAGATTTTCTCGTCTCAAATAAATAATATAAAACCCTGCTTGATTCAATTGATACAGAAAGCCTGCTCCCTGCTGGATCTGATGGGTGTCCCGTAGCTGATAGCTTAAAACCTTACACCCATAGACAGAAGTATGGGTTCTTGCAGCTTTGGCTTTGATATATAACTGAGGCCAAAGTACGGGTTGAGCTATGATTTCACCGTCACAACAGACCTCAGATAAACAATTGAGCAGGCTTACCAGAGCAGTACTACCCGAACGACCTCTGCCAAAAATAACAAACTTTTTTGATATGTGGGATGACTGCGAGCGGGCTAGATCGAAGTACAGCTGTAACTGATTTTTAAGACGGGGCATTCGAGTTAAACCACGCTTCAGCGTAAAACTTGTGATTTTGAGCTTGAATCACTGGTTCTAATGGTAGGACATCCAACTGTACAAGTCTAGGAAGCTCGACATAGATAACGAATATGAACGTGATTTTTGCGTTAACTAGAGTAAAGCATAAAGAGCCGACAGAATCAGTTGACTCCTGGGCTTTTAGCTTGTAATGGCGCGATTATTGAGGTGATTTTTGTAACGTGTTCTGGGCACACAGTAATTTTTGAAAGGACCTATTTAGGAGCAGCACCAATATGTTTTCCTGTTTGTCTGGGTTGCTGAGTTAATCGTGTCCTCCAGTATGCCAGCTTACGATCAAGTTTTATCCTCAGCTTCTCTAGGGTAAGGGTAAAACGACCATGGACTCCCACTGTTGAGCTATTGGCAACATAGTTGTACTTAGTGGCATTTGGAAAGGTGAGGGAGTCAATAATCTCAATTTGATGTGCGGCAAGCTCCCGTTGCCATTTATAAATAGCATTGTTGGATATGGGTTGTAGCGCAGATTGTAAATGCTGAACAGCCCAGCCCTGACGATTGATCAGAGGGTTGTTCGCTTCAGAACGGGTTGTCAACATATCGGGCGTGTAGGTTTCACCGAGGAATTGACATAAGCCTATGAGGCATTTTTCAGGCTGCTGTATGAGGTTTTCATATTGTAAAAGCATGACGCGAGAATCTCTTTTCCAGTCTCGTTCAAAGCTCAAGATGCTCTCATGCCACCGTTTAGCGTGAACATGAATATAATTACTGGCCCAAGGCACTTTATCTAAGGAGGCGGCCACCGCTCTTGGGTCTCTTAATATCCAAATAACTTGAGCGTTCGGGAACCAGGTGAAGAGCTGATATAGATGCTGATAATGTAGCGGGGTTTTTTCACCCCAACGAGGTTTGTTGATGCTGTTGGCATATTCTTCTAGCCATCCTTCAAAAATATGCTGATGTGACGGAGACCCCTTTGCTAAAATCCTCTCTCGGGTCTTGTTAGCATCAATCCCAAAATAGGAAAATCGCTGACTGTCACTTAGGACTTGCCAAAAACTGCTAAATCCTTGCTCAGAAGATAGCTTAAGGTTTTTATATTGCCGCATCCAGTAGCAAAGATAGTGAGTTTCTGGTGCGATCGCAATCCTGGGGTGGGCCGACAGCATACTAGTCAAGAGCGTTGTTCCAGAACGGGGCATCCCTACAATAAATATGGGTGCATCACTGCTAGGGAAATGGCTCATCATCACCGTTATTAGCTACCTAAGAGTTGACGTAGCTGATCCGCAACAGGGTCCATCTGCTGACGATAGCGTTCAACTGCCTGTGTAATCCTATGGTGATGTTGCTGTTGGTTGGTCAGCAAGGCTTCAAGGCGAGGCTTCACTGTTTCTAGGGTAAACTGCTGCACAGCAATACTGTTAATTTGTTGGTCAGTTTCTGTCATAAAACCAGCTACCTTCTTGTCGTAAACAGCCGCCAGTACGGGAATTCCTACCCCGGCAGCCAATATCAGTGAATGAAGCCGGGTGCCAATGACCAAGTCAAACGACCGCAATGTGTCAATCGCCTGTTCCACAGAGTCAAACGCTCCATGAACCTTAACCTGCTGGCGTTGTTGACAGTGCTCTAATACGGTTGCGATCGCAACCTCATCATTGTCTTTAGAACGGCGCCGGGCTTTATCCCTATACTTATTGGTCTGAAAAGGCAGCAGCGAAACGTTGATATTCTTGATTTCAATCAAATAGTCGATTATCCTGGCCATTTCCAGATAAAAGCTCTGTTCAATAGCCGCGTCAAACTCTGGCAAGCGTTCTGCCAAAGACCGAACAGAAATGCCTATGTTGAGCGCAGGACGACTAGCATCCGATGCAGAGAATGCTGACCTTGATCTTGATTTGGTTGATGTTATTTGTAGCGCCAAATCACTTGTCACATAGATAGGACGAGTCACCCCCATTTGCTGCAGTTGCTCCCGAGATTGTTGATCGCGCACAGCAAGCAACGTTACCTGATTTAAGGTGTTAACAATGGCATTTTTTGTCTGAGGCTTCCAAATATTTCCTACACTAATGCCCAGCACAATGGTGCGGCAGCCTAAAGCCATAGCTCGTTGGAGCGGCGCTAACCAAACGGTCGCCACTTCACGATCAGGCGAGTCTCGCAGTAAATCCCCTCCTCCCAACATAAAAAATTGATGTTGCCACAATGCCAGAGTGTGTTCAGTCCATTTGACCCACTCTTCACGCCGCCGCCGGGGAAACTGATTGCGCAATGTAGCCACACCATGACGTCTAGTCGTATCCTCAGGGTCATTGGAATAGACCGTAACCTGCTGGAGATACTCCGGCCCCAGACAACGTTTTAGTAAACACAGCATGCCTGCCAACATGGCCTCATCTCCTAAATTGTGATGACCATAAAATCCACAAATCAACAGGCGATGACGTCTCCGGAAAACCATAGAAGAATAAGACGATTAGGTAGTCTGTGTATTGAGAACAATTAGTTCCACATTTGAGATATTGGCAGCAACGCGTGAATAGGAGCTCCAATAGGAACCATATATTTTACGTGTCTTTGATAGAGCATATAAATCGACAACAGCGTCTTGCATGCCTTCTTCACTATTACGATTAGCAGCGGCTAATTGGGTAATAATGCGATCGCCAAACTGGTCTAAAAGCTTACGCTTTACTTGAAGTGAATCAGATGCAAGATAAAAATTAGTATCTGCATTTTGGTCAATTTCTTGAGTTATGGCATCTATAAATAAGCTCAGAGGGCTATGTTTGATCGACCGGCTATGATCCCCTCGACGGATATGTAATCCGACGGTGTGTTTCTCAAATGCAGCTGTGCGGGCTTGAATGGTGCGCTCTAGAGCCGGAATTGGTTTAAACCCATCGTAGGTATTGGCTGAACCAAAGCTGCGATCGGTCAGGATCATCAAACTTTGATAGCTACCCAGCTGGTTAAGCTGATCAGCTTTGATTAGCTTGACCAGCTCGTCATTGCCAATAATCTTTTGAAAGCTAACCGTTTGAAATACCTTTGCAGACCACGATAATAGTGTTTTTTTCAACACATTAGGGCTTTGAATAGACTGGGGCTCTAAGTAAAGTGATGTCAGCTGGGGTGCCGTGAGATAAACCTGGGAAAGTGGTTGAAATAGCTTATCAAAAGGACATCTCAACTGAGGCGTATTTTCTAGCCAGATAACATTTAATTGCTTCTGCAGTTTGTAGCTAAGCTTTAAGGCAGAGTCAATGGCTCTCATCCGATTACCCAGCCCTCCATGGGGAACCAATGTCAATTTTGAGTCAAATCGAAAAGCCATTCGCACAATTATGTCCCGTAATAACAACGGTATCCCACAATTATGAAACCTTGACCACCCTCTGCTTTGAGCGTATCCCATATGAGTACTGATGATTAAAGAGCCCCAGGATGGATAAATCCACCCTAGGGCTTTTATCAAAAATACAGAAACTGACTTACCTCTTTTAGGGCAGTTGAATGTCAAAGCGGAAAGCGCCAACGTCACCCGCGTCAACATTGAGACCAGAGTTGGGGCCACCCACAACTATGCCACCACCAGCACCAACACCGAGACCGCCAGCGGGTATACCTGAAGGAAATTCGCCAGGTGCAGTGATGCAAGAAGGTTCCAGGGGAGAAAGAGAGCCCTTGGCGATAGAGGTCCAATGTTAGAGAAGTTAATAGTTGTCCCCACTGAGGAAAGCGCCGTTGGCTGCGCTAGCTCTAGGCTGGCGGGTTGCAAAACACTGGGTGGCTGCAGCTCATCACACAGCTCTAGGTTTTCAGCCGTTCCAAGCCCGGCATTGAAGAAGTAGATAGTGTACTCAATCACATCACCAGACTGGATCGATTGAGAGATATTAGCTACCCCCAAAGGTAGGCTGTTTCCCGACAGTGCAGCTAGCGTATTGTCATCAGAATCGCCAGCTTGATCGTTAAACGCATCAATATTAGGAATCGCTAGTTCTGTTCCATTACGGGTGACACCAGTTATCCGCTTCACAAGGCGTACGTCAGGGGAAAATCTCAGCCGCGTTGGAGTGTTTTCGTTACCGTCATTATCCGGATTATCCGGATCTGCCGGTGAACCATTATCCTCATTGGGTTCCCCATCACCATCGGCATCAACGTCCGTACCACTGTCGGATAGATCGCTGGTTTCGTTGCCATTGGCATCTGTCGCCGTGGCACTAATCTGGTTATCGTAGGGACCTGGCAATGCAGGCGTCAGGTTGGGACTACTAATATCTACATCCACCACTAGACTGAATGTGCTACTTGCACCAACGGCCAGAGTGCCCGTAGGAGTACCTGCCGCATCGGCGAGTAAAGTAGTGTTGCCACCAGCAACACCATCGAAATCAGGATCGACCGCTACCGTGGTTGCTCCGTCAGCAAAGGTAACATCAATGACCTGGAATGTGCCCGTACCATAAACAGAATCAAGCTCTTCCTCCAGCTGGACCTGCTCTAGGGGAACCGTACCGACATTGGCAACCACAATGTTGTAAGTCACACGAGCTGTGTTGTTACCAAATGTTCCTGACGGCTCAAGCACATTGGAAACTACCTGCTTAGCCACACCAATAACGGGTCTAGGTGGCAGAGTTACGGGTGTGGGGTCATTTTCATTCGGCCCTCCACCTGGATTATCGTCATTCGGATCAGCGTCGGTCTCACCTCCGTCATCCGATGCATCATCAACGTTGGTTCCACTGGGGGATGTACCCACCGCCTCGATTTGGTTGAGAAAGGTATCTGGAGTATTGACCAAGTCACTCTCTACCTCCACGGTGAATTGGAAGGTGGAGTTTTCGCCAACCTGAAGTGTTTGACCAGGGGCCAGAATATTCGTGTCTCCTGGAGTGCCGTTGGGTTCATCCGCATCAAAGTTGTCATTGACTAGCAGAGTGACTTCATTGGCTAAGTTCCGCGCGGTAAATACAGGCCCCCCAATAATTGAGAAGGCGCCTTCTCCATAGGTATCATCCAGGTCTTCCGTAAGCTGAACATCGTTCAACGTCACATTACCCAGGTTTTCCACTGTGGTTTCATACACCACTTCAAAGTCACCGTCGGCTTGAGTGTTCGCAGAAACCACCCGCTTGGAGACACCAATAGCCGGAGATTCTGCCGGTGGTAGCTGTACAGGCGTTGGGTCGTTTTCGCCCGGTTCATTAGCGTTACCATCGCCGTCTGCATCGGTTTCAATCCCGTCATCCGATACATCATCCACCGTTGTGTTGTTAGGCGATATACCTACCGCATCAATTTGGTTAGTAAATGTTCCCGGAGTATTGACTAAGGTACTCTCGACTTCTACGGTGAATCGGAAGGTGGAGTTTTCACCAACCTGAAGTGTTTGAGTAGGGGCCAGAATATTAACGTCACCTGGGGCACCGTCGGGCGCGTCCGCATCAAAGTTGCCATTGACATCTAGTTCGACCTCGTTGGCTACATTACGAGGAGTAAATGTCGGTCCCTCAATAATCGAGAAGGCTCCTTCTCCATAGGTATCATCCAGGTCTTCCGTGAGCTGAACATTGTTCAACGCCACATTACCCAGGTTTTCCACTGTGGTTTCATACACCACTTCAAAGTCACCGTCGGCCTGAGTTGTTGTTGAAACAACTCGTTTGGAGACACCAATGGCGGGCTCTTCAGCGACAATGTCAGGTGCCGTAAACGCAATGTCACCGATGGCGATCGCATGGGGGGCAAAGGCCTCGGTACCCGGACCATTACGAAATAGAATCGAAATTGTATCGAGCGGACTGCCAAAGTTAACCGTTGTATTTCCTTCTGCAAAGGCACCGATAGTTGTATCGTTGGTGACCCCCGGCTGCCTGGGTGAGTTAGCATTTTCAGCTGGATTGTTAATATCGTCACCAACAGCACCCCCGGTAATCGTGACAGAGTTTGCTCCGACAACCTCTTGGTTAAAGGTGCCTTCGGGGGGAGCCTCACCACCTGCCGTAATATCCGTTATAGGAGTCCCGCCTGAACTGGCAGATATGACAACTTCATCTTGCCAAGAGACCGTACCGTTATTGAGAAGAACGTCCAGGTCATGAATTGGGAAAGAGGCAAGGGTAACATCAACAGGTGTGGTGGTACAGGTTAGAAAGAATTCAATTGTGGTCGTCGCTTCGGCACCATTTGCACCTGACAGCGGAATGAGTAAGGTTTCATTAGGGGGGGCAGGTCCAACAAATGAAGAGTCTTGCAGAATAAGATTAGGGTTAGGACTGGCTGTGACAGCACCTACTACCGAAACTCGAACATCTACACCACTGCCGCCAACATCTGTGTAGGTGTTTACAGTGGTGCCCGGCGCAAAATCAACAGCGTCATTATTGCCTACTCCCCAATCTAGTGAGGTGGCTACTTGAGCTTGGGCGGTTGGAGCGAATGCCAGTAAACTCACCAGAGGTAAGCTCCAGGCTAGGTTTTGTCTCACTTGGCGGCTGTTCCACACCTTCTCGAAACGTTGGGTGCCAGCTATGGAAAGACCTTGGATGCGTTTTTTCTTCGAACGATTATGACAAAATTTCACGGTTGAGTTCTCTACTATTACTGACAGGTTGACAAGTCAAAGAAGGTCTTATTCAAGCTGCAAATCTGTTTCCAAATTTTCGTAGATGATGTCGAGGCCGCGAGTGTCCGTAAAGATAAACTCGGTGCGTCGATCGCGGGCATAGTCAATGCGTTCACTGCCGCTCGATACCCGTTGCGTTTCACCAAAGGAGCGAATGCGCAGCCGCTCTGGGGCTACTCCTTGCTGTAGCAAGTAATTTCTAGCTGCTAACGCACGTCGTTCGCCCAGGGCCTGGGTGTAGGCGTTGCTGGCTCGGGGGTCAGTATGACCCTGTAGGTCAACCGTAATAAATGGATATTCCTCTAAGACAGCAATAATCTCATCCATAATGGCGGCAGACTCGGCTGAGATATCTGACCTGTCGAGGGCAAAGTGAATAGTGCGAGGAACCCGCAAGATCAGGGGTTCGGGCGGCACTTCCGGAGCTGGTTCGGGCGGCGGGTCTTGAGCAATTTCACAGCTTGGCATGGTGGGCGTAGTCGGACCGTCCCCTAAGGTGCCGACAGCTGTGATCGCTGAGGGTTCCGAGGTGCCGTAGATGTCATCTGTGGCAATGGCGCTTAGCAGCGTACCCTCGGGAGCCTCTAAATTAACGCTACAACTCCCGGTCTCATCTGCGGATATGGTTGTGACGTACTCGTTTAGCGAACCGTAATACCCCGTGCGGTCTCCGACTTTGTAGATATCAATGGTCGTTCCCGGATCGGCTACACCGCTGAGCGCGGCTTGACCCTCGCTGATGGGAAAGACATACTGATCAAATTCAGGCGCATTAATGGCGCCATTTGCAGTGTCTCGACGGCGCATCGCCGAGTTTCGCGGTGGATTGGGGCCGTCTTTGCGCTGAAAGTCCTGGATACCAATGTTGTCGTTAAAACCTAAATCAACACTGAGACCGTCGATAGCGGCAAACGTATTATTCCGAATAATGTTGCCTTCGCTGCGGGGATAGGCTGCGATCGCAACCCCTGGTCCAGGCTGGTGCTGAATCAAATTTTCAGTGACCTCATGCCCATTTCCCATCAGATAGACAGCGGCTCGTCTAAAGCGACGTCCATTAAACCGAATATCGTTCTGATAGATGCGAGCAGAGCCCTCGGGCTTAAACATAAATACGCCGCTGCCGTCGGTGCCGCAGATGAGATTGCCATGGATCTGGGCACCGTCGATATTGCCATCTAAGCGAATCCCGTCGGGTAGACCGGCAATACCGTTAGCCCGCATCGTATTTTCTGTGACATCCATACCCATGGCCTGAGCACCCGTGATAATGCCGCTGCCCTCATGGAACTCAATCCGGTTCCGGCGAATAGCCGTATCAAGGCCATTAAAAACAAAGACACCCATGGCAGACATCTGCTCTTCGGGCGGCATTTGTCCCGATGGCGACATCCCCAGCCAGTTGTCTTCAATTACAACACCGATGGGGGCATCAGAATCTGCATCCGGCTGTAGTTCTTGCCAGCTGGGGGTATCTGGCAGTCCCGCATCTATCGGAGGAGGCAGATGCGTAATAAAAATGTCGGCGGGTGGGGTGGTTTCAGTCGACCGATGGCGAGCTGAAAACCCATACAGACTCAGTCCGCGTACCGTGACGTCATCTGCTGTAATTGTCAACCCTCGAAAAACCTCGGACCCTGCTGCTGGGGTAAGCGCCACAACTGGTGTTGGCACAGGCGTAACCATCGTATCGGTGGTGGAAACGGGGCCGTAGCCAGGCTGGCGTGACCCATCCACCAGGGTGCCTGCCGCCGCAATGGGTGGAAGGGGTTCAACCAGCGCAATGGTGGTATCGCCTGGCAAATTGAAATTAATCGTTGGACTAGCGGCTGGGGTTACCCGAGCTTGTTCAGCATTGCTCAGGGCAGTGACTGGCAACGTGCCGTTGACTATCTCAATGGCTTCGCGCAGTGTAAGTTCATCATCGGGGCGAATCTCCCCATCGCTGGCTGAATTAACAATGATGGAATACGGCGTTGTTGCTGGCTGGGCCGCTAACCCATTTGCCATGAGCGGCAGCGTTGCTGCTAGAGTGACGGTCCCGACTAGATACCTGTGTGCTCAATCTCATTACTCCTCACCCCCATCAGTTGGCTGTGTCACCTGTGTGCTGTCCCCAGATGAAACCGGACTGCGACTGACCGGTTCACCAGGGGGTGACGAATTATCTGCCTCAATCAGCGACTCTTCTTGTTGTGGTGGAGCTACTTCCTGTAGCCCAAACTGATTCCACAGTTCGTTCACCTTAAAGGTCACACCGATATAAGGCCCATCATCTGAACGGAAACCGCTGCCCCCTAGGGAGCGATCGTTGATGCTACCAAAGCTGTATCCCAGGCCAAGTCGTAGTTCTGGGGTCATGTAGTAGCCTGCCTCTAAAGCAAACCCAACTTCGTCGTAGTTGGTTTCAGGCTGGGTAATATAGCGGACTTCACCGGTCACATCCCAGCGGTAGGCAAACCGGTGAGTGGCCCTAAATTGACCCAGGTGAATCGCGTTAGTCGATGACACCCCGAGAGAATCTAGGACAGCATTGGTTGCCCGTAGCGCATATTTACCGTAGAACTCCCAACGCCAGCTTGGGGCATAGATACCCTCAACTGCCAGGGTGTGCTCTTGAATTTCATCTGAGCCTGCACCCACTAACAGAGAATCGGGGGTACTCGAAGGATTGATAGCGTATTCGTAGCTCAATAGTCCGTTGAACTTATCGCTATGGGGATTACGATAGGCTAGACCTAATCGGGCACTGGTGGAGCTGTTGAGACGGTCGGTAATTGTCTGGTTGGCAAAGTTGGCATGTTCAATGCGAGCCAGTGTGGTCAGGGCCGATGAGAGTTTACCCGCGGCGGATGCTGTAACAACTGTGTTGTTGCCATCGTCTGAGTCACGGTGCTCAAACCGTGCACTGGCCTGGAAATCAGAGTTATCGGTGTATTCTAGCCCTAGGGTATAGGTGGTGCCGCTGACAAGACCGAGCGAAGCCGCCGCCTGCCCCACTGCATAGGGCTGAAGTACTTGGTCGCCGCCGGTAATAGAAGATAGACTATCCCCAAAGATGCGCTGGAAACCCATATCTACATGCAATCCAGGACTCAGATTAATACGGTGATTAAGTCACAGCGCCCCCTGGCCGCTCATACCGTTGTTGGCACCCAAAATAGAGTAGCGACCGGTAAGATGAGTGTTATCAGTCAGGTCGTAGTTAACCAGTGCATCGACTGTTGTCAGCGCATCAGGGGTAATCTCGTCATCATGGAAGAATCGCTGAGCAAATCTTAGGGTGACTTCGGGCAGTACGTCCCAATCTAGCCCCACAACAGTTTGACCGGGATATGCTTCATCTTCGTCCTCCAGAGCAATATCTGTTTGGGCTCGGAATGTGAGCTTCTCGGCTAGGGGCCAGGTTAATCCGGCAGAGATTTGGTTTGATTCAATGTCGTCTCCCGTAACGCGGTCGTTGCGATCGCGATATACCCAGTCCAAGTTACTGGTGATAGTACCGAACTGTTGTTGGATACCGGCTCGAACCGTTGTAATAGAGTTGTTAACCGTTGCCCCATCAGACCGCACCAAACCCGGATTAATCAGCTGATCCAGACTGGTTGGAATCAGATCCTCATTCCCCTGATTTCGTTCCCGGTCAAACTGCAGCTGTAGTTGAGTATCGCTGCTCAGGTTGTAGCCCAGCTGCCCACCCCAGCGAGATAGAACCGCTAAAACACAAGAGGTAGGAGAGGTGCGCACACAACTGACCGCATCCCTAAAGACGGCAGGAAAAGCCAAATCGGGTGTA
>JBHJIV010000030.1:0-41015 GCA_050043105.1 Leptolyngbyaceae cyanobacterium
GCTGAGGTATAGCTGCTGAAGAGAGGTGAGTTGGACAATTTCAGGCGGCAGTTGGGCCAGTTGATTACCGGGTTTTTCATTAGGAAAATGTTGTCTAAAGCGTTTGTATCGCCAGTTACCAAAAACCTTAAGTGATTTTAGGTTCTTAAGTAGTCCCATTTCGGTAGGCAGCTCGGTAAGTTCGTTACCTAGATATTGGCCAAGACCTTTATCTTTGACTTCCTTCGCTAATATCAACGTCTCAAGCTGAGTAAGCTTACCAATCTCTGGTGGCAACTCCGTCAAATCTGCGCCAGCTAAATCCAGTTCAGTCCAGCCTTCCGTAGCGGCCTGGTCAATCAGCTTGAGCAGTTCATCTTGAGTCATCAGTCAGAGTCAATAGCAGGAATCCCTCTAGTTCTAGCAGTTTCCTACTAATTAACCCGTTTTTTTAGTATTACCTTTAAGTGAGCCTGAAACCCTTGCCAGATTATCTTTCCAGTGTTGATTGGAAGCTGTCCACTAAAGGGACAAATCGTTACTAACCATTTGCCGATCTCATTCAATTCACTATCCAGCAGGTTTTGAGCCCTAGGTGAGCTGACGGCATTTCCTGACCATATGGCAAACCTAAGTTCACTGTTCGCTTAAGCACGGAAAAGGGTAATGGCATAAGGTTATGTCTGCATTACCCCCATCAGACTTTTCCCGTCCGAATCCATGACGCCTACCCTCATCCTCAGAAACTGCACCTTAGCCAATGGCCCAGCTGACATCGCCATTGAAAATTCAACCATCACCGCCATTGAACCCAACCTAGACCTAACTGCCCCCATCGAAATCGACTGTGCAGGCAAACTTGTCAGCCCCCCCTTCTTCGATTCCCACATTCACTTAGACTCAGCCCTAACCGCCGGGCAACCCCGACACACTCCAAGCGGCACCCAGTATGAATGGATTGAACTTTGGAGGGACCGGCCACGCACACTCACCCTCGACGACATCAAACACCGAGCCACTGAGGCTCTCAAACTTATGGCCAGCCAGGGAACCCTCTTTGTCCGTACCCACGCCGATGTCAGCGAAGCCAGCCTAACTGCACTACAGGGGCTACTCGAAGTCCGTGATGCCGTCAAAGATTGGATTACGGTCCAAGTTGTTGCTTTCCCTCAAGACGGTATCTATGGCGGCCCCAAAAACGATGAACTCATTGAAGAAGCCATCAAGCAAGGAGCCGATGCCGTTGGCGGCATACCCCACTACGAACTCACCCGCGAAGACGGTGTCCGTTCTGTCCATCGCATCTTTGAGCTAGCCCAAAAATACAATCGCCTAATTGATATTCACTGTGACGAAATTGACGATGACCAATCTCGCTTTCTCGAAATTGTTTCCGCTTGTGCGTTGCGGACTAGTTTAAAGGAGAAAGTCACCGCCAGCCACACAACAGCATTTGGCTCGTATAACAATGCCTATGCCCTCAAACTCATGGGCTTTCTAAAACGCGCCGAGATTAACTTCATTGCTAATCCTCTCATTAACATTACCCTCCAGGGGCGTACTGACACTTACCCCAAACGTCGTGGTCTCACCCGTGTTAAAGAATTATGGAAAGCGGGACTGAATGTCAGTCTTGGCAACGACTGTATTCAAGACCCCTGGTATGGTCTCGGCACTGGCAACATGCTTGATGTTGTCTCCATGGCTGTTCATGTTTGTCAAATGACGGGCCTTAAAGAGCTGGATGCCTGCTACGACATGGCAACAACCCATGGAGCCCGCACGTTAAACTTGCAAGACTCCTATGGTATAGATGTGGGCAAACCTGCCAACCTGATTGTGTTGGACTGCGATAGCAAGTATGAAGCCGTGCGCTGTCGTCCCATTGTTAGTCATGTCATTTCTCGCGGGCAAGTGCTGGTGGAGACAACTGCGCCTAAGGTTAAGTGGCAGCGAGAGGTGGGTCAACGGTAGGGACATTGCATGCAACGCCCCTACCGTTGCAGCGTTTATGATTGAAGTACCTCATTATGTGGAGACGGGTCGATGACAGCCGCTAATAAAGTTCGCTGGACCGTGGATGACCTAGAGAGCTTGCCTGACAGTAGCGATCGCTTTGAAATCATTGATGGAGACCTGCACGTGACTAGAGCACCCCATTGGAAGCATCAGGACGTTGCGGGTGAGGTTTATGCAGAACTTTTAGCTTGGTCTAAGCGAATCAAACTGGGCAAACCCATATTGACTCCAGGCGTTATTTTTTCTCCTACTAATGCCGTGATTCCTGACCTAATTTGGGCTAGCAACGAGCGACTTGAAACGTCGATTGATGAAGCTGGTCATCTAATTGAGGCTCCAGAACTTGTGATTGAGGTGCTGTCTAAGTCACAAATGGATAAAGACCGCGATCGCAAATACAAACTCAAACTTTATTCGGTGGAAGGCGTTCAAGAATATTGGATTTTTGACCGTGAACAGCAGCTAGTAGAGGTTTTTCGCCGTGAGAATGGAATCTTGGTCAAATCGTTGACGCTCTACGCTAGCGATAGTTTGACCAGTCCTTTGCTGCCTGAGTTTAGCTGTGGTGTGGGTGCGCTGTTTGGGTAGGTGCGATCGCGCGACTGGTTAAGCTGTATTAAATCCTTTTCTCAGGGCGTGCATAGGGCGACGCCCCTACTGTCATCGACCCTTTCCCCATTTGCCATCTTCATCACCGCACGAATAAGCTCTATGGCTTACCATAAAGAAATGTGTTGCTAGTACTAGTACTGATTTATTAGTCTAGCTATGATCTACCTGCCTGAGCTGTAATCCTTACCCGCCCCATGCCCCAGTCAAAGACCTCGAAAACGGCCAAGACACGCAAGTCAAACAACAGTGGTAAGGCAAGTACGAATGGCAAAGCGGCAAACACTAAACTTACAAACTTATCCGACGATCTGATCCGCATTCGCGGTGCCCGCCAGCACAATCTAAAGAATATCGATTTGGACCTGCCTCGCAATCGGATGATTGTGTTTACAGGGGTGTCGGGTTCGGGGAAGTCATCCTTAGCATTCGATACGATTTTTGCTGAGGGGCAGCGTCGCTATGTGGAGTCTCTAAGTGCCTATGCTCGGCAGTTTTTGGGTCAGGTAGATAAGCCTGATGTGGACTCCATTGAGGGGCTAAGCCCGGCGATTTCTATTGATCAAAAGTCCACGTCCCATAACCCGCGCTCTACGGTGGGGACGGTGACGGAAATTTATGACTATTTGCGATTGCTCTACGGTCGGGCAGGGCAGCCCCATTGCCCCCATTGCGATCGCTCCATTGCGCCCCAGGCCATCGACCAAATGCTAGACCAGGTGATGGCGCTGCCGGACCGCACCCGGTTTCAGATTTTGGCTCCGGTGGTGCGGGGTAAAAAAGGAACCCATGCCAAACTGCTGTCGGGACTAGCGGCAGAAGGATTTGTGCGGGTGCGGATAGATGGCGAAATTCGTGACCTGGGCGACAACATTGAGCTAGCGAAGAATAAAACCCACGATATCGAAGTGGTGGTGGACCGCCTGGTGAAGAAGGACGATATTCAGGAGCGGCTGGCGGATTCCTTGGCAACTTGTCTAAAGCGAGCTGAGGGCATTGCCATTATTGATCTCTTGCCTAGCGGCAAGGCAAAAGAACAGGAAGAAGATCGTAAAAAGGCGGATGTGGTGCCGCTAAAGGGTGGGGGCAAATCCGATGCACCCATGGCGGCTGAGGCAGAAAGTGAGTATGGTTCTGACCTACCGTCGGAGCTTGTGTTCTCAGAGAATTTTGCCTGCCCTGAACATGGGGCGGTTATGGATGAGCTGTCGCCCCGTCTGTTTTCGTTTAACTCGCCCTATGGTGCTTGCCCCGACTGCCATGGTTTGGGTAGTCATCGGCGGTTTGCGGCAGACCTGGTGGTGCCTGATCTGAGTTTGCCGGTGTACGCTGCGATCGCACCCTGGTCCGATAAAGACAACACCTATTATTTCTCTCTTCTCTACAGTGTGGGGCAAGCCTACGGCTTCGAAATCAAGTCCACCTGGTCCAGTCTCACCAACGAACAGCGCGATATAATTCTCCACGGCTCCCCCGACAAAATCTATATTGAAACCGACTCTCGCTATCGCGATAAGAAGGGCTACCATCGCAAATATGACGGGGTGCTACCCATTCTTGACCGGCAGTATCGTGAGAGTACGTCTGACCTTTACAAACAAAAACTAGAAAAATATCTTATCGATCAGGTGTGTGAAACCTGTGGTGGAGCCAGGCTACGACCAGAATCTCTTGCAGTCAGAATGGGACCTTACAACATTCTTGACTTTACCGGTGTTTCCATTCGTGACTGTCTGTATAACATTGAAGATGTGATGGGTGAAAACGGTGGTGAACCGTTGTTAAGTAAAAAGCAACTGGCCATCGGTGAACTGGTACTTAAAGAAATCAAGGCGCGTTTTACATTTTTGTTGGATGTTGGTCTTGACTATCTCACTCTAGATCGTACCGCCATGACCCTGTCGGGAGGTGAGGCGCAGCGAATTCGTCTGGCCACCCAGATTGGCGCGGGTCTTACAGGTGTTTTATATGTCCTAGACGAGCCCAGTATTGGGCTACATCAGCGTGATAATGAGCGGCTGCTTAAGACGTTGAACCGTCTACGAAATCTGGGTAATACGCTGATTGTTGTTGAACATGACGAAGATACCATTCGTGCGTCGGACTATATTGTAGATATTGGTCCCAAAGCTGGTGTTCATGGAGGGGAAATTGTTGTTCAAGGTGATCTTAAAGCGCTCTTGAAGAACAAACAATCTTTAACAGGGGCCTATCTGTCTGGTCGAGAGAGCATCGATACTCCTGCCGAGCGTAGATCAGGAAACAATCGTAAGCTACAGATTCGTAATGCTCACCGTAACAACTTACAGGATATTGATATTGATATTCCACTCGGTAAGTTTGTCTGTATTACAGGGGTGTCTGGGTCGGGTAAATCGACGCTAATTAATGAGCTGTTGTATCCCTCTTTGCAGCATCATTTTGGCAGTAAGATTCCTGAACCGAGCGAGATGGACCCAATTAAGGGACTAAAGGCTCTAGATAAGGCGATTGTGATTGACCAGTCTCCCATTGGTCGCACGCCTCGCTCCAACCCGGCTACCTACACAGGCGTGTTTGATGTTATTCGCGATTTGTTTTCTGAGACAATTGAGGCAAAAGCGAGGGGCTATAAGCGCGGTCAGTTTTCTTTTAACGTTAAGGGTGGTCGTTGTGAGGCCTGTGGCGGTCAGGGTGTGAACGTCATTGCAATGAACTTTCTGCCTGATGTGTATGTGCAATGCGAGGTGTGTAAGGGCGCTCGCTACAATCGCGAGACGTTGCAGGTAAAGTACAAGGGCAAGACCATTTCCGATGTGCTCAATATGACTGCTGAAGAGGCCCTAGGGTTTTTTGAAAATATCCACAAGGCCGCTACCAGACTGCAGACCATGGTGGATGTGGGGCTGGGCTATATTCGCCTGGGTCAAACGGCTCCGACGCTCTCTGGTGGTGAAGCCCAGCGGATGAAGCTGGCATCTGAGCTGGCCCGACGCTCTACGGGTAAGACTATGTACCTCATCGATGAGCCGACCACCGGTTTGTCCTTCTACGACGTCCACAAACTGCTAGATGTGGTGCAGCGTCTGGTGGATAAGGGCAACTCAGTGGTTATGATTGAGCACAATCTGGATGTAATCCGCTGCTGTGATTGGATTGTTGATCTAGGACCAGAAGGTGGCGATCGCGGCGGACAGATTATTGCTGAAGGAACGCCGGAGGAAATAGCTCAGGTGGAGAATTCTTACACTGGCCACTATCTAAAACATGTCTTGGAGCAACATCCACCTAAAGGATAATTATATCGGTTCAAAGATGTAGGTTGGGTTGCAACAACACCGTAACGCTAGCTGATAGAGCGACTCCTTCATCAACCCAACAAATCCGAAATCATTGTTTGATGACGGTTGGCAATGTTGGGTTAATGAAAGGTTTCGATGGATGCGAGAGATTGAGGTCTAGGGGGAACCCAACCTACGGGGAATTAAACCCTAAGCGGCTGATTCGGTAGAGGTTTCACCGTCTGCAGGAATCTGACCTTCAAGTTCGCCAATGGCAGCGTTGATGGCCGCGAGATGAACCTGCATGCGATCGCGATTGCTCTTTAGCCACTGCAGCTTCATCTTTTGATAGTCGGCGTAGAAATTAGCGTAGTCATGGCCGGTACATTTACTAGATGTCGGCGGCTTGCAAAAAAATGGAAAAAACATGGCGGCAGGTTAGCGTAAACACAGTACGTTTATAGGCTAACAACTTTCTAAAAAAGATGTGGTGAGGGACTCCATAAATAGCCGTATTCTCGTCAAATCTTCGATAATGATTGATTCTTGAGATAGATGCCGAAAATAAGTGTTTGCTCTATTTTGTTGGGAGCTAGTCTGTATTTGAGTCTCTATGAATAGTTATCAGCAAAACCCCATGCAAAAAACGATTAACGATGCGATCGCAGCGGCCAGTAGATTTAATGAAATACTAGCTACCCTGGGAACCCAAGCTGTCCAAAACGTGATTGGTACAGCTGCGCAGCAAGCGGTGACCACTAGCGAAGAAACAGCGGCAGCGGCCCATAAGCTGATCGAAGTGACCACCGAAACGGTGGGGCGTACCGTTGAGCCTGTCGCCAGCAATCCCCTCATCACCTACATGGCTAAGATTCCGGGGTTAAGCTGGCTACTCAATGCTCTGGGTAAAGTCGATACCCACAAAGCGCAGCAAGAAATTGAGCAGCTCAAACAAAAATATCCAGACGACACACCTGAGCAAATTGCCCATCGTGTGATTGTGAATACAACCCTGGCGGCGGCTGGTACGGGGTTGGCTACTAACATTATTCCACCTGTGGCTGTGGCTTTGTTTGCGGTTGATTTAGCCGCCCTCAGTAAACTACAGGCCGATATGTTGTTTCGCATTGCAGCTGCCTACAGATTTGACTTAGAAGATTCAGCCCGTCGTGGTGAAGCATTAGCTGTATTTGCCCTATCACTTGGCAGCGGTGGCATTTTCAAAACAGGGCTTAGTTTCTTGGAGATAATACCAGGGCTAGGAGCGGTGTTGGGAGCCTCTAGCAATGCTGCACTAGTATATTCATTAGGTCTGGCCGCTCGGCAGTTCTACGAGACAAAATATAGGCGGGCAACGGGGGTGTCAGTTAACCAGACAACGGCATAGATGAGATAGTCTACTGCTTCAAATATGCTCGGGCAAAGTATGCCATTGGGCCTCTAAAATAGCCCGAACATGGCCGTGAGACTGGCTTTTTGATAAATGCTAGGCATCAGCTCTCAGAGGCCTCACTCTTGAGCGTGTTGAAGAATCGTTTGCATAACCGGTTCTTGTTTTTGGTTACGCCCGTTTTTTCAGATTTTCGTCAACCTGGCAAGCCCTATTGAGACTGGTGCAAGATCTCAGTTAACTATAGTCAGTAAGATGTTTCTGCTTACTTAAAGCTTGATATATTAAGGGCATTATTGAGTTTGACAGATCTTGCTTACGAACTAATTTATGTTATTTTTCCTCCATCACCTCAACTGATTACACCTCCATAGCCTAG
This sequence comes from Leptolyngbyaceae cyanobacterium, assembly GCA_050043105.1. Classification (GTDB taxonomy): domain Bacteria; phylum Cyanobacteriota; class Cyanobacteriia; order Phormidesmidales; family Phormidesmidaceae; genus Leptothoe. Next base: position 7,637 of record JBHJIV010000030.1, read on the forward strand.
GGTTGTTGCGCTGCCCTATCCAGATTAAAAAATGATACTTCCCTTGCTTGTCGAAACCTTAACTAGTGTCCTATATGTTGCTTTAACATTTTTATCTGCATTTGGTATTGGCACACTAATCCTGTCACAAAGACGGGTACATAGCATCTGGCAGGTTTGCCTCGCAATTGTCCTTGGCTTTTTGCTCTTATCCCAGATGCATTACTATGCTTTTGCCTTCTCTATCTACCGTTATAGCTTTTTTCTATGGATCAAAGGTTTAACCGTGGCTTGGGTAATTGTTGTTTTATGGCGTAGTAGGATAAATCACATTGTTCTTAAATTAGGTAGAGAATCTAAACTTTTCAGAATTACGCTCCTGCTCTATTTAGTTCTTGCAACTACCCTCGTAATTGCCAATGCATCCTCATTGCGCATCCATGGGGATGCAAAGCAATATCATTTGGCCTTTCCCTGGATAATGAGCTTAACTCAGGAATTATTTAGGGACAATAGTTTTATTGGTACTGGTGTCTATCAGGGCTTCGATTTCCTTTACCTATATGTAACCAATCTTTCTCTCTTAGAAAATAACTATAGAATTTTATTACATGTCAAGGTCTTTAGCACCCTGGTTAGCTTCCTATTGCCTATTTCTATATATTATCTTTGCCGTTTTATGGGTGCAGGAAAAGATAGCTCTATTGTTGCGAGCTTAAGTTTATTCACTGTATCCTCCATAGTATCTTGGGGAGAGTTAAAAAATGATATTGTGAGTGCAGGTCTGTTCCTATTCTTTCTTGCTGTTCTAATTAATGCTTGGAAAAGTGGACTGAGAAGAGAGTTTTACGTCGCTTGTGCATTGGCTGGCTTCGCTCTCAGCGCTAAAATTACAAATCTTGCATTCTCCTTCTTTGTATTTCCATTGATAGTTTTTTGGAAAAAGGCTTCCTTTCAAACCAAGCTCAATGGTTTAATCCTTGTTGCTATTATCTTGGCCCCTTGGGTATGGTTAGCCTATTCCACCCAGGCCAATCCCATTCATTCTGCATTAATGAATCTTCCACCTGAACTGGAGGCTGGTTGGGATAAGCGTAATGCAAACGGATTGACATTATCTTTATCCAATTTTATTATCTATTTACCTCAGTTAATTCTTGATAGATACGAAATCTCAGGAAATAACTCCCTGGGTTTCCCATTTGTTATCTCTCTATGCTTTAGTTGCTTTGCCTTTGGTTTAGTGATCGTAAAACGAAAGGGATCTATTATCGATGGAATCTTCTTGGCCGGGCTATTGTGGTTTTTATTTTTCTCAGTTAGTCGTTTTGATGGGCGTTTTTTGAGCCGTTATATACTCAACTTTGTTGGCATTACATTTACTTATGCCTTTGTATCAATGGATGCCCTGCTCTCTAAAAGTGTTAAGAACCAGGCAAGGCAGTGGTTATTGACCTTTTTTCTAATTGTTTTCAGTGTTTTAGGATATTTTACAGACTGGGCAAAAGTTAGAATAAACTATCTTAGATCGTTTTCTCTTGTTGAGGGAGTGGATTATAAGTCCTATCGGCAAAGACAGTTTGATCAGGCAACAAATCTTGAGCTTAGAACTGTTATTGAACAACTTCGAGGAAATGGAGCTGTTGCTGTTAATGATGCTTTTGTCTTGCTCATTGATCCGCCATTTGTCAATGTTCATGGATTACACGCAGCTCAGTTAAATCTCTACACAAAAGATAGTGATTTTGTTCGTGAGTTTTTAGCTAAAAGAAATGTATCGGTCTTAGTTTTTCGTAATGGCATTAGTGGTATTACGCCTGCATTAACCGAATTCATAGAAGAATGTACTGATTTTGTCCAGAGCGTAGAGGCAAGGGAGGTTTATACGATTAAGGCTCAGTGCCATTCTTAAGTACAATCTAAGACAGATAGGACTATGGGCTATGGCTGTTCAGATTAAGAGCAATAACCTTCATGAACGAGCATGAAAAGATAAACTACGTTGAACTACCTGCTAGAGATATCTCAGCGACCAAGGCATTTTTTACCCAAGTCTTTGGCTGGTCGTTTGAAGATTTTGGCTCTGAGTACACCGCATTTGTCGATCAAGGTCTAGACGGTGGCTTCTTTAAGGCTGACCTGGCATCATCCCCAGAAACGGGGGGTGCGCTGATCGTTTTTTATAGCAACAACTTAGAAGCGACCCGGACCAAAATTGAGGCTGCAGGGGGAACGATCGTTAAACCCACCTTTTCCTTTCCTGGTGGTCGTCGGTTTCATTTTACTGAGCCTAGCGGTAATGAGTTTGCCGTGTGGTCGGATCTGGGTGGGTAGTGTGCTGGAATTTGTGGAATCGGACTGCTTTAGATTACGCTCTGCGACGAGGTGAGACAGATGCGATTGCCCAATAATCTCCCACAGCTATGACTATCTCGAGGACCAGCAATGCCGCTAAAATATTAAGTCTCATCCAAAATTGCCGTCTTTCAAACTGAAGCAGCCAATGTATAGATGAATATCCCACATTCGCTATGAGCCAGGCAAAGCAGACTTCCTCGGTAGAATTGTTCTTACATCTTTCGCTTTTGCTAGGTTGGGTTGTCCCCATTCCTTTTATTGACATAATTGTGCCAATCATCATTTGGCAAACGACTAAAAAACAATATCCTCATATTGAACCCCACGCCCGCAATGCGATTAACTGGCTAATCTCATCGACGATTTATAGCGTTATTCTACTGGTAACTGTCGTGGGTACGATTCTACTGCCGATACTTTGGGGTGCGCGTCTTATCTTTCCGATTATTGCGACTATTCAGGCAGGTAAGGGTAGGGTATGGGCCTATCCTCTTTCCATCGATTTTTTGGGAGTCAGACCTGAGAAACAGTTAAAAAGAGCCGCTGTTGGATTTTTGTCGTTAGTTGTTATTCCTTTAGCGGCGTTGTTGGGATCTGTTGCTTGGCGTCAAAACCGTATTAGCTGGCTTGCCACGCTATCATCGACTACCGGCACCGTTAGCAAAATTAGGGAAAAGACAGATGATGATGGTGATATTGTCTACCAGCCTGTGGTCAAGTTTCAGGGAGTGTTGGAAGATTCATATGAAGTTTCGCCATTATTCTGGGCTAGTCCTCCTGCTTATAAAAAGGGAGAGTCTGTCAGTGTGCTTTATCCACCTAATGAGCCCCAGAGCGCTATTATTGACGACTGGACTGAGAAATGGTCGTTGGTTACCGTGGCATTAGTGATTAGCTCTATATTGGTAGGGTTTTCGATTATTCCTAGTGTTTTTTGTTGGGTAATTTCGTACTTTGTTTAATCTTGTTTTTATTGGCTATGCTTATGTCTCTCTATGTGCTGCATGAACATGATATCAATGAGAGAAAACAGTCTGTAAAATATGGGCTTCACGGTGCGATCGCAAGCTCGATAATTTCTATTTTATTTCTCAACCTCTGCTGCTATCTGCGTTCACCGTTAAAGGTGTACTCTCGTCTAACTGATCAAATTAAACCGCTGTAGCTTGGCATCTAACAGCTTAGGCAATGCCTTTTGTAAGGCCGACTTACTTGTAAATTCCAGCTTGTGTTGGGCGGCAATATCAAACGGAAACTGACCAGGCAGATCGCCCCGTTCCATCTGGGCCACAATTAGCTGCTCAGGGCGCTTATTGCACAGAGCATAGCCTAGTTCTACACAGACGGCTGGGTTGGGTACGAGCAGTGGTAAATCGCTGTCGACTTCGAAAATTGGGGTGGCGTCGGCAATAAATAGCAAACTACGACGGATATGACGCATCAGGTTGCTGTTTAGCCTAACGGGGCCGTTGCTAAGCCGGTGAGACTCAACGAGCTTAATTGGCAGGCGAGAGCGGCGATTAAACTTTTCGATGTAGGGTTCTAGGGCGGCCCTTAGTAGGTCGCTGGAGTCAGGATATTCTTCCTGATAGCAAAGAAATATAGTGGGATCAAGATTGGCTAGGGAGTCGGCTTTGGCAAAGTAAATTTCATGGCTGATTAGATCGATATTTGCGATCGCATACGTCCCACTACCCTCGACATAAAACTCCACCGCATCCCCTTCTAGATAGCGCTGAAACCAGTCTGCATCACGCACATCGGCAATATCATCTAGAAAATCAGCCCGTAGCGCCGACTTGAGCAGGCTATTTTTTGCCAGCCGTAAATCGTGGGGACGCTTCTCCAAATCCCGAATTGGCTCATAATCTTGAAGATACCAAGCCTTTAGCGCAATAATGGCCATATTGCCTCAACCAGAGTAATCAGCTGTGGTCTAGAGTAGCCCAACTGCAGGCTACAGACACACTACCTTAATCATTAGATTCGAACTATCATTTTAGTTCATTTGTATTAATTCTGAATGGATGTATTAAAATTTCGCATCACTGTAGGGGCGTTCCATGGAACGCCCCTACAGTGATGCGAAAAAAATAAAATTTAAAAGCACAACACCCAACCGTCTCCCTGAGGAACATCCTTTCTATCATGTGCGCTTCATTTGGAGATGCGTCTTGTTGTTAGTAATCGCCCTTTGAGCGTCTCACTCAACAACTTCGGCATGGCTCCCAACTTAACAGCGATAGGATGTATCAGCTTGACCCGTTGGGTGTTGGGTTAAACGAGACAGAATATGCAACAGCGTTACCTCTTTGTTGTTTTCTCTAGCTGTTTAATCTGCCAGGGAAGCGATTTATTTCGCTTCAATGTCAATATAGATCATTCTGTTGATGGTTAGGAGTTTGTAGACCAAAGTTAACATCTCTGAGAGCATGTACTTTCCCTGTGAAAAGAGAGTAAACGTTTTTCTAGTCAAGAGTTTTAGAGAGTTTGGGGTGACTCTCTAACCATGGTTTCATGACTTTTTAGGGCAACAAATAATGCAGGGGCAACAGGGTTTGTGTCTGTTGTGTAATGTTAAAGAATTTTGGTTAAAGTCTTGTTCAATAGATGTGCTTCTGATGTATAAATCTGTTTCTAGATTTCTATTTCTGCTACGTTGACTATCGATGTAAGAGGGTAGTGCAATGGGCGGAGTCGTGGCGGCAGGGCATGAAAAGACGACAGCGGCCGCTGTGGAAATGCTAAAGCAGGGGGGGAATGCGTTTGATGCAGCCGTGGCGGGAGTGATGGCCTCCTGTGTGGCGGAATCAGTGCTGACGTCTCTGGCGGGGGGTGGTTTTTTGCTGGCCCACACCGCCGATAATGAAGATGTGCTGTTTGACTTTTTTACTCAGACTCCGGCAAGTAAGACTCTAGAGCACCCTCTAGATTTTTATCCGATCTGTGCGGCTTTTGGGGATACGGTTCAGGAATTTCACATTGGTTTGGGGTCTGTGGCGGTACCCGGTGTGCTCAGGGGGCTGGTGCACGTACATCAGCGTCTTGGTCGGTTGCCGTTGGCGGCAGTGGCGGCTCCGGCCATTCAGCTGGCTCGGCAGGGTGTGGTGGTCAGTGATTTTTTGGCCTATGTATACGGTGTGCTTAAGCCGATTCTGCTGGCTACAGCGGGTACACGGGCAATCTACGCCCCCAAAGGGCAGCTGTTAAAAGCGGGCGAGAAGCTGTACATGCCTGCATTTGCCGATGCCTTGGAGCGACTGGTACATCGCGGTGCAGAATCGTTCTGGCAGGAGATGGCGGTCCAGATCACTCAGGCTCAAGGGGGCTATTTAACCCTTGAGGATTTTGAGCGCTATCAGGTGGTTGAGCGTCAGCCTCTGTGTCTTGACTACCGAGGGACTCAGCTGCTGACGAATCCGCCCCCTAGCGCTGGGGGTGGGTTAATTGCTTGTTCGCTGGCGCTGCTAGCTGACTGTGGGCTGGGGAATTTTGGCAGCCCTGGCCATTTACGGAGTTTAAGCCAGGTGATGCGGTTGACCAACGTGGCCCGTCGTGATGGCTATGACACCCGCATTCATCAGTCTGATGTTGCCAATGATTTTTTGTCGACGGCGCATCTAGAACCATATCGGCGAGAATTGGGGAGTGCGATCGCATCCCTCACATCAACCGTTAATAAGCTGGGCAGTACTACACACCTGAGTGTTATTGACGACGACGGCAACGCCGCCAGTGTCACCACCTCCAATGGGGAAGGGTCCTCCTATGTTTTGCCGGGTACGAGCATCATGGCCAACAACATGCTAGGTGAAGAGGACCTAAACCCGCTTGGATTTCATCAATGGACTCCCAATCAGCGAATGTCTTCGATGATGGCCCCCACCATGGTGCTGCGTGATGGTCGCCCCTATTTGGTACTGGGGTCTGGTGGGTCCAACCGCATTCGCACGGCAATTTTACAGGTGATTGCCAATTTAGTAGATTTTTCGATGCCCCTAGAGGCCGCTGTTGCCGCTCCCCGCATTCATTGGGAAAATGACGTATTTCACCTAGAACCTGGTTTTAAACAGCCGGGGCTAGAATCTGTTATCGGTACCGCCAAACCCGTTTGGTGGCAGACTAAAAACATGTTTTTTGGCGGTGTACATGCCGTCGGTCTGGATGATGCGGGGCATTTACACGGTGCGGGGGATAGTCGCCGCAGTGGGGCCGTAGCTGTGGCACAATAGTGAACCGGTCATATTCTTTCACACCCTATGGATACCCGTCGCTATCACATCACTACATTTGGCTGTCAGATGAATAAGGCCGACTCCGAGCGGATGGCCGGCATCCTGGACGACATGGGGATGAACTGGACCGAAAACCCGCTGGAAGCAGATGTGGTGCTCTACAACACCTGCACCATTCGTGACAACGCTGAGCAAAAAGTGTACTCCTATCTGGGTAAACAGGCTAAGCGTAAACAGACCAACCCAAATGTCACACTGATTGTGGCCGGGTGTGTGGCTCAGCAAGAAGGAGAAAAGCTGCTGCGACGTGTCCCCGAGCTGGATTTGGTGATGGGGCCACAGCATGCTAACCGTCTAGGGGATTTACTAGAGCAGGTGTTCGACGGTAGCCAGGTGGTCGCCACTGAACCTGTCCACATTATGGAGGACATTACCAAGCCAAGACGCGACAGCAAAATCAGTGCTTGGGTTAACGTTATCTATGGCTGTAACGAACGCTGCACCTACTGTGTAGTACCCGGTGTGCGAGGTGTCGAGCAGTCCCGTACTCCCGCAGCCATTCGTGCTGAAATGGAGCTGCTGGGTCAGCAAGGATACACAGAGATCACGCTGCTGGGGCAAAATATCGATGCCTATGGCCGAGATTTACCCGGCATTACCTCCGAAGGGCGGCGTCAAAATACCCTCACCGACCTGCTCTACTACGTTCATGATGTGCCTGGTATTGAGCGGATTCGCTTTGCCACTAGCCACCCCCGCTACTTTACCGAGCGCCTCATTAAAGCCTGTGCCGAACTGCCCAAAGTGTGTGAGCACTTCCATGTCCCCTTCCAGTCTGGTGACAATGATGTCCTCAAGGCCATGGCGCGGGGCTATACCCAAGAAAAATATCGCCGCATCATCGACACCATTCGTCGTTATGTACCCGATGCGGCCATTAGTGCTGATGCCATTGTGGGGTTTCCTGGGGAAACCGAAGAGCAGTTTGAAAATACGCTTAAGTTAGTGGACGATATCGGCTTTGACCAGCGCAATACAGCGGCCTATTCTCCCCGACCCAATACCCCAGCCGCGCTGTGGGATAGCCAACTGGATGAGGCGACCAAGAGCGACCGTCTGCAGCGGCTAAACCATCTTGTTTCCATGAAGGCGGCTGAACGGTCCCAGCGCTATGCCAATCGTGTAGAGCGTGTGCTCGTTGAAGATATCAATCCGAAAAATCCTCGCCAGGTGATGGGGCGTACTCGCACGAATCGTTTGACCTTCTGTGAAGGTGACATCAACGAGCTAAAGGGCACAATCATTGAGGTAAAAATCACCGAAGTTCGGGCCTTTAGTCTGACGGGTGCGCGAGTTGAGACTTTAGTTGGCGTATAAACTTAAAAAAAGACGATACGGCAATACCGTATCGTCCCACAAGAGATACTCATTTTGCTTGACGAACAACTTTTTAGTCAGAGTCTGCCGCTGCCGCAGGCTCTGCCATTGCACTTAGGGGGCGAATATCAACAATTTTTCCGCCCAGCAAATTAATTCGCTGCATTTCTTCGTTCATTCGATGGAAAGGCACCTGAATAAACTGGTTGTGGCTGTGGCGGATGGGAGATTGATGATTGAAGGTGACTTCGTTCTCACTCAGCCCTGTCAATTCATAAACAAAAATGCGGCTATCTGAAATAGCAAATGTACTGGTTGATTGTTGTCCTAACATAGTTGTTACCTGTGGGAGGGGTTAGAGAGTTGTTGAAGGGCCTATGCACGAATGATGCTGGCAACACGTCCCCCAGTCTTGTTGATGCGCTGCAGAGTTGTCGATAGCTTTTCATAGGGCACGACAAATACTCGACTGCTGCGGCGAGTGCTGGGATAGCCCGGTGTACTTATGCCAGTTACCTCAATGCGGTATAAAGTCCCCCGTGCATTAGTCCCCTGAGGACGACCAAAAACACGAGTGGGAACATTGTTCTTTTCTGATGCCAGATAGGTGCGAACACGGTTGTTTGCATCGGATGGAATATTAACCGTCGAGGCTGTTCCCATCGCTAATTCTGCAGCTAAGCGAGATTTTTTGCCAGCTAGCTGTGAGCGGTCGCTATTGGCATAGCCGCGATACAGGCTAAACATGCGGGTAAACCCAGCGATACTTTGCCCAGCTTCGGTATTAAAGCTGCGATAGTAGGGGACAATCGTATCACCAAAGACTTTCTCGTACTCCGGTGCATCGATGTAGGAGTCGATATCGGCGTCAAACCCCTGATTTTCGTAGCGATCTAAATGTTCAATAACTTCTGCTTCACTGTAGGGGGCTCGACCCAACAGGTGCTTAAAATTTAGCTCGATAACCCGAGTTTGGAAGTGAGGGTACAAAAACTTGGTTTTGTATAACTCAGACTTCGCCAGGGCACGTACAAAATCTCGAACGGTCAATGTGCCATTGATCAAAAGAGACTCTAATCCCAGCAGACGTTCTGAGTCCATGAGGTAGTCGTTTCCTAAAACATGCCGATAAATAGCCTGGATAACGGCTTTGGAATTGGCAGGTGAATCGTTGGCTCGAAACTCAATAGGACTCTGTTCACTAAACGGCGTGGTACCTAGCCAAGACGCCGATAGGGTAATAGCCACGGCTCAATCTCCTTTTAAAGTCTTTGATTAGATAATGGTGATAATGGCGGTTCCGGCTGGGATAAATATAATTTTGAGCATAGGCTCACAACAGGGGTGATCGCTAAAAGCTCAGCAACAGCTATGTGCAGCGCAATCTGCTAAATGCATTTAGCAGATTGCTATACATTCCCACCATCAAACCCTGATAATATTAGGGGAGGCGTATCATGCGGATGTAATGTTGATAATGCGACTGCCCCTTTGATTTAGGCGCTGCAGTGTAGATGACAGCTGTTCGTAGGATACTAAATATTCCTGAATGCCACGGCGTATCTGAGGGGCACGTCCACTAGCCGATTGAGAGACGCGAATGCGATAAACTTTTTCTCGTTTGCCTCGGGTGACTCCCTGTAGTTCTTTGCCTAAGCTAGCGGTTCTGACAGGACTCGCTGTATTCTGCGCTAAGTCTGCTGTCAGGCAGCCTTTTTTGTTGTTGGTTCGGGCGCGATCGCTGCTAGCATATCCCCGATATAGCTGAAACATTCTGGTAAAACCAACTGTTTTTTGGTTTCTCTGAGTCGCAAAGCCTCGATAGTAGGGGACAATCTGGTCGCCAAAGGTATCTCGGTATTCAGCAGAATCCAGATAGCTGCTAATTTCGGCTTCGTATCCTTGCTGAATGTAGAGATCTACATGTTCAGAAATCTCTGTTTGATCGTAAGGCGCTCGCCCCAGGAGATGCTTAAAATTAAGTTCAATAAACCGAACTTGGGGATTGTCACTAAAAAACTTTACTTAGTAAAGATCGCTAAGGGCCAATGCGCGCACAAAATCACGAACGCTGATATGTCCTTGTTTTAGCAATGACTCAGCGCTAATGAGACGTTCTGAGCGCATAATGTGATCGTTGCCAAACAGCTGGCGATAGGCCGCCCAAATAACTTTCTCGATATCTGTTTCAGTTGAATAAGCCCGAAGTTCAGTTGGTATTACCTGGGCAAATGGTTCAAATCCTAGCGGACTGGCTGATGCTTCACTTGTCATAATGGCTTCCCAGAACTGTCGTTGGTAGTTTTGAACAGGCGTTGACACTCTATAGAGGACCCCCACAGTAGAGTGTTGGCAGCCCCTGAGGGCCACTGCCCGGCCCAATAAAAAGTAGCCGGGCAATGTACCTTAGCCGTTAACTGAGAGAGTTAATGGCATAGTCGATGTAGGAATTGGCTTCAACGGCGGCATCTCCGCTGAGACCATGGTTTCCTTTGATGTAGCTGAGGGCTTCAACATACCAGCTGGGGGATAGCTCAAACGCTTTGTTGATTTCGGAAACGCCAGCGACGAGATAGTCGTCCATGGGGCCTGTGCCGCCTGCAACTAGACAGTAGGTGATCATCCGTAGGTTATAGCCAATGTCACGAGAACACTTGGCTTTACCTTCGGGTGTGGAGGCATAGTTGTTTCCTTGCATCTGGGTGGTGTAGGGAAACTTTTGGTATACAGCCTGAGCAGCGCCATTGACTAGGCTATCTGCGTTTTTGGCTAGAGTTTGGGCAGCGGCTAAGCCTGCTTGGGCCTGACGAAAACGACCAAAGGCAACCTGCATTTCAACGCTGCTGAGGAAACGACCCTGGGAATCGGCTGTGGCGACAGCTTCTGTCATGGGGGTTTTCATGATGCTAAATCTCTCCAAAAAGTAGTTATAAAATTGACAAAAGACGGGGTAACCCTTGTCCACGTCCAGAACGTTTGTTGTGATCTGGAGTAAATGGCAGTCTCAACAGGACGTGGATAAGGCGCTAGCCAACAGCACTGGCTGCTCTATCAAAGTAGCCGCTAAGTTCAGCCATCAGAGAGCTGCAGTCACCCTGGGTAATGCCTGCTCTATCATTTGCGATCGCAATCGCAGCGGCTTTCATCTTATTCACACCTTCTGCCACTGAAGCACCCGGTACTCCTAAGGCCAAATAGGTCTCACGCAGACCGTTTAGACACCGATCATCGAGAATGCTGGCATCCCCTGTAAAAATGGCGTAGGTAACATAGCGCAAGATAATATCCATATCTCGCAAGCAGGCTGCCATCCGACGGTGGGTATAGGCATTTCCCCCTGGTGTAATCAGCTGAGGCTGTTCTTTAAACAACGATCTTGCTGCGTTGGTCACGATGGCATTGGCATTACCTGTTAATCGGTTCACCACATCCATGCGCTTACTGCCCTCTGCGACGAGCTGATTGAGTGCTGAAATTTGATTGTCGCTAATATATTCTCCTCGTGCATCGGCCTGAGAAATGACCTTTGTAAAAGCATCGAACATGGAAAAATCTCCTACTTAAAACAAGCATGTACAAGTACCGAAGCCACTCAGGTGAGCTTCATTTTTATCGGCAAGAGGTTCCAAATACTCCAAGTGAGGGTAGCTACGCTCTCACTATTTGAGAGAGGAAAGCGGCGCATTGAAGCTGTACGATTGCTGAATTGGGGGATGAATCAGTCTAGAGCAGTGGCTATTTAACAACCCATAACTAAAACCATCCTGAAGCTCAGCAATGCTGAAGTTATTCTCCCGATAAAGGCATCAAAGCAATATTCCCCACAGCAATAGACTTGATCGGCTACAGCAAGAGCCCTTGCTATAGGATTTGGAAACTGTTGGAAGGCAGTTTGCTCAAGAAAGCCATGGTGCTGGCGGCGCTTCTACCTTGACCGATCACGGCTACTCTGTTGCATAACCATCTAAGATTTATCAACACACTTTGAGGAAAGAGAGCCTTGATCGCAACCAAGACTCTGGCTTTTGAACCACAATGATTTAATCAGGTTGATTGTGCAGGTGGTGTGCACGTCTTTATTGCTGAATGCTTACAATTGTCAAAATGCCTACACAGAAGGCATTTGAAGCTTAACATCAGGACTTCTAAGATCACACATGTTTACATTCTGTTGCAGATGCGTCTGCACAGTCAAACAGCATGGTGCGTAAGTATCGATCAGCCCATTCTGTCCCAAAAGCGCGCTCTAAAATGCGTCTGGTTTTGTCATTTTTTTGTTGTTGTAAACAGTAACGACGTTGACCGGCTACAATCAGCGCTTCTTGCTCGATAGAGTCCACCGGGTTGGTCTGTTTACTTAGCTGGCAATGGATGGACAAAAACTGCGCCGCCTGCTCTAAAAATGACATTTCCTCATGCTCGGTTGTGGGGCTCACAAACTAGCAAAAGTCAGAAAAAATATCGCCCCATGCCGGCAGAGTTCGCTGTTGAGTAAAGTGTCTTGGCGGTAGCTGCTGCAGCGCCTGGTGATAGGCAGTTGGTAAGGTTTTAACGGCTAAAACAGGCGATAGATCTACAATCGCAGCACTGATTTGCCCACGTCCGGCAACAATGTCAACGCCGAACACGGGGAGTGGAAACGTGGCACGTGGAAACATGACACAGTGGAGAATATCCAGGTGTTTGCCCACTTTGGCAAGTTCTAGATGAAGTTTACGAAACTGTACCGTTTGATAGCAGTAATTTTCTATCGTCAGTCGCTCACCTTCTAGGGTTCCTTCGATATAGCCTAGGTCCTTAGGTGTCTGATATGGGTAGAGTGTAAACTGCTGCTGCCACGCTGATTCTATAGTTTGAGCCAGTTGAGAAATTAAGGGATGCTGGGATTGACGCAGAGAATTATGACGAACGTGATCCATGGTTATAGTTAAGTCACTGTGAAATCTTTGTGGCAGAGACTGCCGTCCTTTGTGCAATTACCAACCTTATGCGTCTGTTATAAACAGGCCGTATCTACAGTTTCTGAAGGGGGGCTGCACTAGTGGCCAGCAAAAAAGAGTCTTCATAACTGTATTTAATTTTGGCTACCTGCTTGAGTAAGCACATATAAAAGGCTAAAAAATGGATTCCGAGGGAATTTTCAAAGGCTTCTTCTTAACCATGCCGTAATCTTGTGCAGACGCTGTGCACGGGATGACTATCTCAGCGAATGGCTCTTGTTAAAATTATCGCAATCTGCTGCCCAATGATTTATTCTAGGGCCAAGATGCCATTCTCTTGATTACACCAGGCGTGATAGCGCTTAAGCCGATTGAGAATTCGATCTACTAGGTTGTCTTCTTGGGTGAATTTTGTGAGATAGTCATCCGCCCCAACAGAAAAGGCTTTAGATTGATTTCTCTGGTCAGCATGGACGCTTAGAAAAATAATTGGTAAATGTTGCCATTCAGGATGACTCCGGATGACTCGGCATAGCTCAAACCCATTAATTCCAGGCATTTCAATATCGAGAACAAGAACGTCGGGGAGAATTTGTTTAAAGATTGTCCAAAACCGCTGTGAATTGGCCAGTGGGGTAATTTGAAAAGGCCAGGGCTGCAGCAGCTGCATGACCTTTTGTAAATAGTGACTGTCATCGTCTACCAGCATAATTTTGCTGTGGCGATATCTCATGTAGGTTGCCTGATTGATCGCTTCCAAGATTTCTGCCGGGCTGAGTGGATATTCCAGCACCATGGTGGCGCCTCGACGAGTTAGGTCCAATCGATTGCCAAAATCTGCTTGGGGAGTGATTAAGACTGTCGGTAGCTGGGGCCAACGAGTATTTAATTTTGTGATCAGCTGCAGCAACAGTTGTGAACTACTGTCTGCTAGCATCAAATCGGTATCAGCTCCCACCAGGTTGATGAGAACGACATCTGGCAGACGTGTGGCTGTCTCTAGATAGTTTGTTGCAGAGTCATCTAGCGCTAAAAGCTGAGCAGCCACCGCTGTCGAGGTAGCGCTGTCGACGCTTAGGCCCTGGGCAATGGCCAGCGCCATCAGCTGTTGAATATAGGACGCCCCATTAATGTCGACGACTAAAACCTGGGGCGAGTGGGGCGTGTTTGTTGTCCAGGCAACTAGCTGGGGAGGGTTGTCTAGAGCGTGCCCCAGGGTCGTGACCAACACCTGAAATTGCTTGGTTTGGGTAGCGGCTGGAGTGTTGGCCATGGTCTCCAAAAGCCCTTCTAGCTTGATGGCTAGGCGATGTCCCTCAAGCAATCCAAAAATCCCTAAGGTGCCGACTAAACTGTGCACCATTTGTTTAGCCTGTATCCGTTGTTGCTCATTCATTCCCTGTTTTGCCAGGGTTTGCGACAGCTGTGCTAAGTGACGCCAACGCTTGATACTTTCACCCTTATGGGTTTGCCAGGTTTGAGTTAGTCCTTCTAAATATTGAGCCTGACGTTCAGGAGAAACGGTTGATGATATCTTTTGAGCGCTGTTGGATGCTGAAGGATAGGTGCCTAAGCGATAGCCCAACCCGCGTACGGTTTCAACAACATCTGCTGAAATACCGGCAGCCTTGAGCTTTTGTCGCAGACCTCGAATGTGCGATCGCACAGTTGCTTCACTGGGAAATTCATCGGACGACCAAATTTGGTCTAGGAGTGTGGAGGTACTTAACACCTGATGGCTGTGGCGTAAGAACAATTCCAGCAGAGCATATTCTTTTGCCGTTAGCGCCACCGGATATCCCTGATAGGTAACGTTACAGCTAACCGGATCTAGACACAGATCTCCCCACACCAAAATAGGTTGTGGTTCAGCCGCCATCCGTCGTAGCAACACCTGAATACGGGCTAATAATTCTTTGATATCAAAGGGTTTGACTAAATAGTCATCGGCTCCAGCTTCTAGACCTTGAATTTTATCAACCTGTTGATTTCTAGCAGACAACAGCAAGATCGGGACACCATATCCATCGCTCCGTAACCGCTGACAGAGCCGCAGTCCGTCCAGGCTTGGCAAGATCCAATCGAGAATAATCAGGTCATAATCAAAGGTAGACGCATAGGACCAGCCCATCTCACCGTCAGCTACCCGGTCAACAACATAGTTTTGTATGGTGAGCTGCTGAATGAGAATTTCAGCCAAGGCATTGTCATCGTCTACTAATAAGATTTTCATGAGAGTATCCTTAAAGTAGCCAACCGGTTAGCTTGGCTATTTGGCTAGCTAGTGATAGCGGATCAAAGGGCTTAGTAATTACCCCAGTCACACCAATTTTTTGAAATAGACGTTTCTCTGCTGTCACTGTCTTAGCCGTTAGCAAAATAACTGGAATATCCTTAGTCTGAAGATTATTGCTCAATCTCTCAAAGGTCTGGATTCCATCGACTTCAGGCATCATGACATCGAGCAAAATGGCATCTGGCTGGCTGGCTTCTGCTAGAGTTATTCCCTCTGGCCCTGACGATGCACAGATAATTTGCCAGTCGGCCTCCATCTTTAAGCTAAGCCCAACCACCTTTTGAATAGGCTCTTCGTCATCAATCACCAGTATCAGTTTGGATATCATGATGTTTTGAAACCCCTAATCATGGATCTGATCATGGGACAGTGGAACAGTAAAATAAAACTTGCTACCCACACCCGCTTCACTTTCGGCCCAAATTTTACCGCCATGTTGTTCAATGATTTTGCGACAGATGGCTAATCCTAATCCTGTTCCTCCTTTCTTCCGAGAATCAGAAGAGTCCACCTGGTGAAATCGCTCAAATATACTGTCTAGTTTATCGGACGGAACCCCCTGTCCGTCGTCCTTTACGCAGAAAAGTGCGGCGCTTGCAGGAGAATCAGACGGAGCGGCAGCACCCTGTAAGAGCTGAGGAGTGGCAGAATGTGGCTGCAGGCTCAAGAGAATTGTTTTGTGGGGAGCTGAAAATTTAATGGCATTCCCAATTAGATTAGTCAGGGTTTGCACAATATAGTCTGGGTCAGCCCAAATAAAGAGCGGCTTGAGCTGGGTGTGGATTTCAATGCCATGTTGTTGGGCCATGGTCTGCATGGCTTCTGCCGCTTGCTCTACCAGCTCTGCTGCGTTACATGTGCAGTTGTCCATAGTGACTTCACCGGATTCTATCCGCTGTAGGTCAAGCACATTGTTGACTAACCGCACCAGTCTATCGGTGCTTTCATCGGCAACGGCTAGCATCTGTTGTCCTGCTTCGGACAAATTGCCCAAACGCCCGGTTGCAATTAGTTTTAATGAGCCATGGAGTGAGGTTAGGGGGGTTCTTAATTCATGACTGACAACGGCGATAAATTCATCTTTCATCCGCTCGATGGCTTTGCGATCGCTAATGTCCGTGGTCAGGGCAAAAAATCCATTAATCTTGGCCTGGTTCTGATTGATCAGCTCCAGGTGAGGAATATAGCTAACGCTGACTGAATGTCTGCGGCTGTCTTTTAAGATCAGCTCACTTTCATAGGTGACCTGTTCGCCCATTAAGGCTGTTTCAATATGCGGGCGAATATTTTGATAATGGTCTGGCTGGGTAAACGCTTTGATGGGACTCCCATACAGCTCTGCTGGGTTTTGCCCTAGCCAGTACTCATAGGCCTGATTGTTAAAGCGATAACATTGTTGCGCGTCGACATAGGCAATCAGCACGGGTAAATTGTTGGTGATCAACCGGAGCTGCTCCTCGCTTTGCCGCAGCGCTATTTCAATTTGCTTGCGCTCCTGGATCTCTTGCTGTAGAGCTCTGTTGGCTTCGGTTAACTCGGCTGTGCGCAGGTTGACCCGCTCTTCTAAATATTCCAGCATTTGACCCTGGGAGAGGGCAATGCTGATCTGAGCGGCCAGCTGCTGCATGAACTCTAGTTCAAAATCTGTCCACTGTCGTGGACCGCTGCACTGATGGGCAATGAGCAGCCCCCACAGCTGATGACTGTCGGCACGGGGGGCTGCTTGATCGGAGGCTAAGGGATGAACAATGGGCACAATTAGCTTTGCTCGAATTCCCCACTGCTTAATAAATTCCAGCAGACATTCGGCTATGCCCGAATTGGGGGCGAGTACATCTCTAATGGCATGTACTCGCCCTTTGGCATAAAGCTGCTGATACTCTGTTGGAAATACTTCTTCTGGGAATGCCATGCCTAACACAGCTGGATAAGGGTCTTTAACGGCCTCGCTAGTGGTTTTACCAGTACCATCTGGTAAAACCTGATAGATCACCACGCGATCCGCATCGAGGAGTTTTTGAACTTCCTCAGCGGTGGTTTGCAAAATTTCTTTAAGTTGTAGAGACTGGCGGATTTTTAGGGTGATTTCGGCAAAAAGCTGGGCGTGCTGATGCTGGCGTTTAATTGAAATTTCTGCCTTTTGCTCACGGAAAATAACGAGCAAATGCCTATAAGAAATTATTCCAATTAGAGTGTTGTCATCATCTACCACAGGTAAGTGACTAATCTGATGCTGCTTAAATTGTTGCAGTAGCGATGCCGCCACCAGCGATAGCTCAGATTTTGCCACCGTAATGACAGGATGGGTCATCACCTTGGTTAAGCGCAGCCTGGCCCAGTTAGCCTTGTGAGCAATGGCGCTCAGCAAATCTTGCCGAGTGACAATGCCAGCCACTTTGCCGTGACGCAACGCAATCATGCAGCTAGTGTCAGACTGTGCCACAAACTTTGCTAAAGCATGGGGCAGCAGCGTTTGACTAGAGGCAGTCAGGGGCTTCTCATCAATCACCTCTTCCCAGGAAAAAAGTTGACGTGCTCCACTGTCAAACACCATTAGCGATACGTTGAATCACGTTAATTACTAATCTATGACCATTGGCAAACTCTGTTAAACAATTGTTTCGATTCTTTAAATTTTGAGTGTTTGTTTTAAGCGTTAGCGGCTGCGGCTGCGTCTACAGAAATCTAACCTGTAGACGCCACAGCGCGATAATCACTAGAGTTCGATAATGCTGGCGATTTTGCCACCCTGGCGCTGTACCCGCTGCATATGGGGGGTAAGTTCTTCAAAGGGAATGACCACGGCTTTGTTGACCCGTCGAACCCTAGGATATCTTGGGCCACTGATGCCTGCCACCTCGACCCTAAAGAAGCGCCCAGAACCAAAGGCTTTAGAACCCCCAAATGCACTGGTAGAAGCATCCCCTTTGGCGGCAGGGATAAAGGCCGCTGCTTTTGTACCATCTAAAGGCGGAATAATGACAGAGGCGGTATTCCGAGCCAGGTCTTTGACGAGCTTTGGTGCATTACCAGTAAATTGGGCCCGATCGCTGCTGGCATAGCCTCGATAGAGCTGAAAGAGGCGGGCAAAGCCTGTCGAGCGTTGGTTTACGCCAGTGGTAACCAGGTCCCGGTAATAGGGCACAATGGCTTCTCCAAAGTTGGTTTGGTACTCCGCTGAATCGATGTAGGAGTCAATATCCGCATCAAATCCTTGGGACTCATAAATGTCTAAGTGCTCTACAATTTCAGCTTGATCATAGGGCGCTCGACCCAGGAGATGTTTAAAGTTGAGTTCAATCGTCCGACTTTGAAACGTGCTGTAGAAAAACTTCTGTCTGTAGAGGTCTGACTTAGCGACCTGTCGGATAAATTCTTGAACGGTAATTTTGCGATCGCACAGCAAAGATTCAGCAATAGTCAGCCGATCAGCCGACAGTAGGTGGGGGTTACCCAACACCTGTTGATAGACAGCAAGAATCACCGCTTCTAGGTCTTGGGGTGTGGCCTGAGGCCGCAGTTCAAAGGGCTTGGTCTCACTAAATGCCGCTGTACCAAGACGCGAGGCCGCTGTTGTAATAGCCATCTAAAATTCTCCTTTGTTCTGTAAACCTAAACAGTCGCAACACTCATGACCCGATTCCCAGCTCGGTTTAGCTGCTGTAGTTTAGTCGTCAGCTGGTCATAGGAAACCAACACCTCTGTGACACTTTGGCGAACAACCGTTGAGTTTGACGATGCCGCACGAACAACACGCAGTTTGTAGACATTGCCACGAGCGCCCCCCAAAGGTCCAGACAACGCCGCACCGTTCGATGCCCGAATAGGAGCCGGTAAGCCTTTGGCCACTGCCATAGTGAGTCGAGGCTGTTTTTGTTTCTGAGCCCGGTCGCTACTGGCATAGCCGCCACAGAGCTGTAGCAGACGGCTAAAGCCAACCGTCCGCTGACCGGGATGATCGACTTGAAAATCTCGATATGAAGGAACAATATTGTCCCCAAAGCTGCTTTCATACTCTGCAGAGCTAAGATAGGAGTCAATCTCCGCTTCGTAGCCTTTAGACAGAAAAAGGTCTAAATGATAGGCGATTTCTGTCTGGTCATACGGGGCTCGCCCCAGCAAGTGTTTGTAATTTAGCTCAATAAAGCGAACATGAAAGTTAGGATATAGAAACTTCTGGCGATAGAGATTTGAGTTTGCGATCGCTCGGATAAAATCTCGTACTGAAATAATCCCCTGGGTTAAGAGTGATTCAGGCTCTACCAGCCGATCGCTTTTCATCAGATGCTCATTCCCCA
The DNA here is from genome assembly GCA_050043105.1 of Leptolyngbyaceae cyanobacterium. Lineage (GTDB taxonomy): Bacteria > Cyanobacteriota > Cyanobacteriia > Phormidesmidales > Phormidesmidaceae > Leptothoe. The sequence goes on from JBHJIV010000030.1 coordinate 27,120, forward strand.
GCACCTGGCGATAGGCCGCCGCAATCACTGCTTGAACATCCTCTGGGGTCGAATTTGGTTTTAATTCAACAGCTTCAGCTTCCTCAAAGGGTTTAATCCCCAATCTTCCCGCTTCTTGTAGACCAGCCATTGTTATTTCCCTATTGTTATTGCTTTATCTTGTTAAACAAATCCTTATACAGCAAACGGCTGAGTGCAGCAGCTTGCGCCGCACATAGCTGTTGCTATCTGAAGCTTTCAGCGATCACCACTATTGTGAGCCTATGTGCAAAGCTATACTTCACATTAGACCAGCTGGATTGTGCAGAATTTGTGCAGAACCAAATAAAGAATATGAAATATAAAACAAATCAGACGCCAACTATAATTCACTGAAGTGATTAAGTAGGTGAACCGCTCTCTTATGAGATAAACAGGCTCTAACTTCTTGTATTTGCCCTAAATCATAGCTCTAGTCTAATCTCCCAAGTATTGAGGAACCCCAATTTTCTGAATACTGAAAGAGGCTCAGGGCTTTCTCTTGAAGAGGGTCTGAATTCTAATAGCTCATTGGGATTCCCTACTATATACTCCTGCTTTAAAAACTAAAAGAGTGAAGGCTTGTAAAAAATGACTATTCCTCTATTGGCTTATTCTCCTTCCTGTCCTAACCAGCGTGTTGATGCCATCGGGGCTCCAGATGATGAAGCCATTGTCTATTCAACTGACGATTTATTCTCGCCAATAGAGATAGGGGCTCTCATCAATGCAGCCTATCGACAAATCTTCTTTCATGCCTTTGATTGTGATCGTGAGATTGCCCTAGAATCTCAGCTTCGTAATCGACAAATAACGGTGCGTGACTTTATTCGAGGGCTGCTGCTATCAAATACCTTTATCGATAGTTTCTACAACAAGAACAACAACTATCGCTTTGTAAAACACTGTATTGAGCGCGTGTTAGGGCGTCGAGTGTATAGTAAAGCAGAACAGATTGCCTGGTCAGCTGTTGTAATGACCAAAGGAGTCCGAGGCTTTATTGATGAGTTGCTCAATAGCGATGAATATCTAGAGAGCTTTGGCGAAAACATTGTTCCCTATCATCGCCGTCGGATTTTACCCAGTCGTGCTGTGGGTGAAATTCCCTTTAATATTACCTCGCCCCGCTACGATGCCTATCATCGCAATCAGCTAGGGTTTCCGAAGCCCATTTGGCAAGATGTTGTGCGATCTTTCCGGTCCTATGACCAACAACCCAAGATTGGCGATCCTACGTTGTTTCTTGGGATGGCAAAAGAGCTTGCTACCCAGACGCAAAAACCGAATCTTGTATCTACCGATAGTATTGATATTGCGGCTACTGTGCCCTATCGCCGCAGATAGGTTCTCTGGTATCTCAACGCCTTCAAAGAATGCGATTGCCGAATCCAACTCCATAGGATACGCTAGCTGCGGAAGTATCTGTAAACCCAGCTTAACCCTATGCTTCCGCGCGTCTATATTCGGTCCCCTGTTGATGATGATTGGTCAACGCTGCATGAGCTACACCAGCGTAGTGCCAACTATCATTTCCCTTGGGCAGAGCCAGCCCTAAGTGAGGAAGGCTGCAAGCGCTATATCCGTCGGTGTCAGACCGAAGCGTTTGTCGGCTTACTTATATGGCATGCGATTGAGCATCGTTTAGTGGGGGTAGCCAACCTGAGCCAGATTTTTTATGGCAGTTTTCAGAATGCTTATCTGGGCTACTACGGTGGTGTGGACTATGCTGGCCAGGGATTAATGACCGAAGGGGTACGGTTAGTTCTGAACCACGCGTTTGATACCCTCAAGCTTCATCGCATTGAAGCAAACATTCAACCCGGCAACATTGCCTCCATTAAATTGGTTAAACGCTTGGGGTTTGCCAACGAGGGATTCTCACGCCAATATCTAAAAATTAACGGAGAATGGCGCGATCATGAGCGCTGGGCTATAACGGTGGAAAACTGGCTACGATAAGCTAAATTATTTGATAGAACGGTCTAGCTGCAGGGGCATCCTAAATAGAAAACTGCCGCTACTAGAAAAAATCAGATTATGGTAGACACCAGTACTACCCTGCCTGCCCAGCTACATAACCGTAATTACACACTAATTTATGCGCCGACTCAGCTCGAGCGATTGGGTATGACCCCTGGCTTTGAGCAGCGTTGGCAGCAGGCCCACACTCAAATTTTAGAGATTGCCGATCAGTGTCATACCCTAGCCCCAAACGGGCTAACGGTTTATCGCCGCAGTAAAGATACCTTTGAAGCCCATTACGACGTAAATACAGACAACCTACAGTCTTTGATGGCTACAGCGCCAATGCCAGAAAAACTGGCGCTAGCGCCAGTACTTAAAACAGTTCTTGACCAGTACTTGGCTAAAAAAAATGCTGGCCAGCAGCCGGCCAACGGTGAGATCATCTTGATTTTGATTGACAATGAACCGACCGATCGCCTCGCCATTGCCAAACAGATTGTCACAGCATCTCAACGGCTAGAGCATAATGACGAGCTGGGTATCGGCTGGATTCAGGTGGGCGATGACTATATTGCCAGAGGTTTTTTGGTCACCCTTGATAATAATCTGAGAGAGAAAGGGGCTAAATTTGACATCGTTGACCACAAACACATTCAGCATATTGCGTCAGATGATTTAGCGACGTTTCTGATGGATGTCTTAATCGATTGATCAGTTCAGGGGCGCACGCGCCCCCAATCGTTCAACCTATTCGTAAATCCAGTTCTTGGTGCAAGCTTCCCAGTTGGCTAGTTCGTCATCGGTAAACCAAAGAGCGATTTCAGTTTGGGCCGTTTCAATCGCATCGGACCCGTGAATAAGATTGCGGCCGATGGTGACACCATAGTCGCCGCGAATTGTGCCAGGAGCTGCACTAATAGGGTTAGTCGCCCCGATCAGGGTACGGGCAGAGCCCACAACACCTTCACCTTCCCAAACCATGGCAACCACAGGGCTAGAGGTAATAAATTCGACCAAGCTACCAAAGAAGGGACGTTCTTTATGAACACCGTAGTGCTTTTCTGCCAGCTCACGGGAGACGGCCATGAACTTCATGCCGACAAGGTTAAATCCTTTGGTTTCAAAGCGGCTGATAATCTCACCAACCAGGCCACGCTGAACACCGTCAGGCTTGATCATGATAAAAGTGCGTTCCACAATTTTGCTCCTAACAATACGTTTATTGAGTTAATGGGGTCCCAGTTCCCGGTTAAAGGATGTGACCTACACTACGCTCGACAGCAGAGGCTCACAGTCTAGTCACCATGCAACTCTCCACCGGACAAATATAGCCAGATCTAGTGTATATCCCTTTGTGGTCATTTTACGTGGATGGTTTTAAAGATCGGGTCTAAAAGCGCGTTTTGCCCAGGCTAAAGCAGAAGGCGATTAATTTAGACAAGTTCTTTAGATAGAGAAATCAGCCAGGCTGCCATTAGACTGAGCCAAATGGCAATTTCTAACTTAGGTCGAGCCGAGAGTCGAGCTCCCCACGTTGTCCAGGCGTCTAGCTGAAAATTAGACCACCAAGCCGCAATATGGTTTTTCCAAAGTTTGGGGCTGTCCTGGGCTCTAAATTTCCAGGTCATCATGGAGAGTAAAAAAGGAGTGCCGCCAATTTTGGCATTCATTAACAGATGGAGTGCGATCGCAACTACCATGACAATCCACGACACCAGATGACCGTAATACCAAAAATGCTCCAGTTCTCCGTTGGGCAGCCATTTTTCATCCATCATTTTGCCGCTAAACAGAGCAAAGGTCAGTGCTATGAGAGTAAGTGTGTTACAAAAACGACTGAGGGTATACCACCAGGCAGGTCGGCCAATTTGATGGGTTAATTTAGAGAGTGGTTTTGACTCTACTAGGCGATGCTTGCCACGGTTAAAGGCATAGATCACAAAGGCCGGAAAGATCAACAATGTATATAGCCCAAAGGTGCCGTGAACACCCTCAATGGCTCTGTAGCTAGGCAAAGGCACCGTACCCCATCGACCGTCGTAGGTGTTGTAGGTCCAAAATGCGCTGAGAACTGCCAATATTAGAAATAAGCCAGTGAGCCCATGTAAAAAGCGTAGGAGAAAGGGCTGATAAAGGCGAGTAGGCTTCATAGAAGCTTTATTAGGTGTTCTTATAATATCCCATGGGAACAACGACAGTCTATGAAGACTGATTGTTCCGTAAAGATAGCTTTGGCCATAGGCTCACAATCTCAGCAATCGCTGAAAGCCTGAGGCAACAATAGCTATGTGCGGCATAAATGGCTGAACACATTCAGCCGTTTGTCGTAGAATTCAATAAAATTTAGAAGAGATAATTGTAAAACGGAGTTTTCTCCTAAAGTTTTATTAGTGCTTTTATCAACTTTTTGAAGCTCCAGTGTTTATATGGTGAAGCTCTTTAAAAGAAGCTTACAGCAATACTGATTAGCATCAACAATAGTGCCATTAAGTAGTAACCCCAGGTATTGGTGTTACAAGAGTAACTCTAGGCGTTGCTGTTACAGGGTGAGATCGACGCTAAACCAGCTTTCTCGATTTTTTGAGGTTAAGCCTTCTTCTCAGAAGAGTTTAATGACCACGCATCTACGACGATCGCATATTTGATTCAAATATTGTTGAATTAGTCCCATATCTCTCCTATTACTACAGTTATGCGTTCTAAGTTAGCCAGTGCTACCCCAGCTGAATCCTCTGCTTCCCAGGAAACAGCCCAAAACTCTCAGCAACAAAATCTCAAGCAAACTCTACTCAGATGGCTGCAGCTCAACACATTTGGTGGCCGTTTGTTTTGGATGATTATGGTTGGTGCCCTAACAGGAGTCGGCGGTATGGCACTTCTCTTTGGGGAGATGATGAAATACCAGGCGGAGGACCAAGTACGCAGCACGCTTGATGGCAAAGTTAATGCGATCGCCTCTGTTACCGCAGCAGCAAAAACCTTGGCCAATGGTTTGGGCATCAGTGCCACCACCCTCCATGAGCGTCAGGCCCAGTATGCCGATACCTATCGCGAACTCACCCTACAGCTCTTTGAACAACGTCCAGAGTTTGTTGTCGGCCTTGGTTTGGGACAGCGAGAAAACGGTTTGATTGTTGACCAGTCCTGGTTGTTTCCCTACTATTCAGCAGAATCATCGGTCAATCAGAATGATAATGCTCAGTCGCCTACCAGTTACGAAGATATGGCTGATAGTGTGGGCGAATTTTACCCCGAGAGCCAACGATACCAAGACTACTTTTTGCCCCAAATGACTGTTTGGACAGAGCCCTACCAGACAGATACCAACCAGCTGCTAACCTATTATCTGCCATTGTTCTCCAGCGATGGTCGCTGGTTAGGGACAACGCTGGTGGATGTGGATAGTCAATATTTGAGTCAGCTGCTATCTCAGCCTGTGTTTCGACAGATGGGGCACTTTGTATTGATAACCCGTGAGGGCAATGTTGTTGCTGATCCATCTAATCCTGAGAACAACTTAAAAACCTACCAAGACATTCCGGGCCTGAGCAGTCTTTGGCAACAGGTTGGCGGCGAGGCAACCGGATTTTTGGAAGGAGAAACTGGTTATTGGGCTTACGCAACGGTGCCCGACCAAGACTGGCTTGTCTTTGGCTATGTGCCCTATGCTGCTATCTTTAATCGCATTGCGTTAATTACTCTGGCGGCGTCAGCGCTCATTGTCGTTCTGTTATCCATCGCCGTTGTCTTGGCGATTCGCAGTCTCAATCGTCATCTTAAACCTGTACTTAACCAGTGTAATCAGTTAGCTCAAACCGATTCTATACTGTTGGCTCAGTGGGATGGTGAAGACGACCTCAATCAGCTATCTCTGGCGTTTTTTAATATGCTAGAACAGCTGAACCTAAATGAAGAAACCATCCGTCGCCATGAACAAAAAATCGCGACAGAAGCGTCCCATGCCGACCAAGTTTCTGAACAGTTTACAGAATTTACAGAGATGCTGGGTAAACTCGCAAGTAAGCAGCAAGCGCTGATTCACAGGGTGCAGCAGTTAGTGGCTCAGGTGGTCACTGGTTCCCAAACGGTCGATACTCAGGTGGATGCTGTTAATACTTTAGGACGAGCCCTGGATGGAGAACTTAGACGAGTGCCCACCCATGCAGCAGAGACTTTAGCATTAGTAGAACAACAAATAATTTCCCTAAATACTGTTTTGGGCCATGAATTTCAAGTGGACCAGCTGCGTGTGCTGGCCGATCAATTAGCCAAGAATATTCTGACGCTCAAAGCCATCGAGCAGCGCTGGCCTGCGATCGATAATCTGCAGCAGCAGACAGGCAATATTGCTCAGGCGAGTCAATCGGCCGCGACTGAATCACAATCTGTGGTGACAGCGGTGCAGCCTATTGAGCAAATGATGACGGACATTGAGCAGATTTCGACAATGCTGCTAAAACGAGCCAGAGCAGTAAAAGCTGATTAATTGGTAAATGGTGCGGGAACAGTCCTGGCCGTTACCTGGTCAACAGTTAGGGCCACTCTCCTGTGGCCAGATACGAAAAAAACACCGTCTTAAAATTGCTCCTCATCCTTTTCAAGGGATGGGTTTAATAAGTTCCCCAGATTCAGTCATTTGACGTAACAAATATATTTTTTTCAGATTGCTTGTTTATACGGTGAAGATAGGTTTGAAATAGCACATATAGTCAACCAAACAGCCCAACCCTCCAAAACTTATGAACTATTATGGGGAATGGCAAATAGGCCACTTACCATTTCTTGGTTTTAAGTTTTGAACAATAGATCGCTGGCATTGCAAAGGTTAGTAGTTTTTTGGACTGCCCACAGACCTTTGGGAATTGGTATGGCGATTTTATTTATATAGATAACTTGTTATTTCACTGCAGCTATGAGCTCCTTCAAATTGCCGATGTCCAAGCAGTCAATCGCACCGTTTAAAGAGCTTCCAAACACTCCCCAGAGCTACCAACCGACTCTGGTAGATAAGGCTAAAGGCTGGTTTCGACTAAATTCGTTTGGTGGACGTTTGTTTTGGATGATTATGCTGGGTGCCCTGGCTAGTATGGGGGGCATGGCATTTCTCTTTAGTGAGATGTTAAGACGGCAGGCGGAAGACCAGGTGCGAAGCAGTGTTGATAGCAAAGAAAATGCGATCGCATCGGTTACCGATTCAGCCGAGACCCTTGCTTATAGTTTGGGTGTCAGCGCCACAACGCTGCATGAGCGGAAGGCCCAGTTTCCTGATACCTATCGAGAGTTAGTGCTACAGCTGTTTGAGCGTCGCCCTGAATTTGTGATTGGCTTGGGTCTCGGCCAGAGCGAAAACGGTTTGCTTGAAGAGCAGTCTTGGCTATTTCCCTACTATTCCGCCATTACCTCATCAGAATCTACAACCGTATTTGATCCAGATGCCATCCGCTACGAAGATTTTGCCGATGATGAGGGTGAATTTTACCCAGATAGCGCTCGCTACCAAAACTATTTTGAACCCCAGACCAGCCTCTGGACCGAGCCGTATCAACAGGAAAGAAATCGCCTGCTTACCTACTACTATCCTTTGTTTAACCGAGAGGGCCGCTGGTTGGGCACCAGCCTGGTGGATATTGATAGTCGCTACCTGGGCAATCTGCTCGATGATGTCGTGTTTCAAAAAGCGGGTTATTTTTTGCTGCTGACCCAGTCAGGCAAAGTGATTGTTGACCCCACCAACCCAGTCATTGCTGACCAGACTTACCAAAATGTTGCAGGGCTGGTGGCCATCTGGGAGCAAATTGAAACCGATGCACCGGGGTTCTTAAAGGGAAAAACCGGCTATTGGGCCTACGCCCCCGTGCCTGGACAGGACTGGCTATTGTTTGGTTTTGTCCCCTACAGGGCAATCTACGGTCGTATTTCTCGGATTGCCGCTTTGACCACTGGTTTAATGGTGTTACTGATAGGCACGGTCGTATTTTTGGCCATCAGACGGTTAAACCTGCGGATCAAGCCGATTTTGCTACAGGGGAAACAGTTTGCTAACACCGATGGCAGTCTGCTGGCAGAAGTTTCAATCTCCCAGCAAGATGAGCTTGAGCAGCTATCCATGTCATTTTTTAACATCCTCAATCAGCTCAACCTGCATCAAGAGACGATTCGTCGCCACAAGGGGATGATTGCCCAAGGCAATCTCCAGGCCGATCAAGTTACCGAGCAGTTCTTAGCCTTTACAGCACAGGTGGATGACGAAGTTCGAGAACAGCAGGCTCTGATTCGCAAAGTGCAGCAGCAGCTGAGCGACCAGCTCAATGAATACCAAACTGTGGACAGTCGACTAGATGCCCTATTTACGCTGGCCCAAACCCTGGGAGGCTATCTAGAGAGTATGCCTTCTGAAGCGGAGTCGGCCCAGCTATTTGAAACTCTAGATAAACGCATCCTGGCGCTAACCACCGCTGTTGATCAAACGACCCAGTCGGCCGATAAATCACAGTTCCAGGCCATCATTGCCCAGCTGATAGCGGATATGGCGAGTCTTAAAGCCTACGATCGTCAGCGCCATTCCCTAGAGAAGCTACATCAGCAGACGAATGATGTGAACCAGTCTAGACAGGCTGCCGTTGCCAATTCTCAATCTCTGGTGACAGCGGCCCAGAGCATGACTCAAATTTTGTCAGAAATTGAAACGATTACAAATTCCCTCAATAAAGATTCCAAACAAATGTCAGATATGCTTTGGGGCGATCTGCAGCAGGGGAGTATCAATCCTTCTGCAGACTCTCAGCATATGCCCCTAGATGACTTTTCAACACAAAAATCGGGAGATGTGGTTAGCCAGGATAGCCCCCAGGACACCATTGCCGATCCTTGGCAGGACAGCGTTAACGCAGAGAACACCCAGGACAGTACTGCCCTCCACAAAGACTCAGAGTTGCCCATCAAATAGACACTCTTGTTTCTAGGAAGACTCAGAATCCTAGCCAGCGCAATCCATGAGCTGCTAAATTCGCCTATGATGAGAGCTGCGGCAGACAGGAGCACGGACGGGGATGGCTAGATGGCAGCGGTTTGGTTTGAGGATTTTAGGTCTAGTAGTTGCGATGTCGCTTTGCTGGGTAATGCTGCCTCAACGTGCGATCGCAGAGTCTGGAATGATTAACTACACCCTAACTGACCTGACCGGACGCAACTTTGAGGATGCTGATCTGACTGGGACATCTCTGGCCGCCGCTGAAGTGCGCGATGCCAACTTTCGTGGTGCTAACCTCAACGCCAGTATCTTGACTAAGGCCAAATTTATTCATACTGATCTAACTGGGGCCAATCTATCGGAGACCTTTGCTGATCGGGTTGAGTTTACAGGCTCCAACCTGACTAACGCCATCATCACCGATGCCCTGATGACCAGTAGCACCTTTGCCGACACAGAAATTACGGGTGCCGACTTTTCGTACAGTATTCTTGACCGCTTCCAAGTAAAGTTCCTGTGCGAACGGGCTGATGGCATTAACCCTGTTACAGGGGTTTCCACCCGTGAAAGCTTGGACTGTAAAGACTAGAAAGACTAGGCGCGCGGGTAAAGACCCGCAGTATAGCTGACGCCCTACAGAAATATACCGAAGCTCGATGCATATCGGCTCCGTATCAACCGTAATTAATCTGGTTGGCAGCGCACTGCTCTAATAAAAAGACCCGCCCCTTCACGCAAAGAAGGCGAGTCTGCGATAGCGAACATGTCAACGAAATGCGCTTATTCCAAGCGTAAGGTTTGGCGGTTCGTTGGCCAATTGGTCAAAGGTCTAATAGCTATGGGCTTCAGTTTGCTCCGTAGCCACGTCAGGGGCTAAAAATCTACAGCTAGTCTTAAAATTTGAGTCAGCTAATCAGGCACTTAAACACCCCGAAGGAGGCCATGTTTTGGTGAATTTTGATGGCTGCGTGTTTACACCCAAATTTCATTTAAATGCTTGCGTATTAACAAAAAAATGTTGATTCTAGATAGGGGCAGAAGTATTCATGATTAACGTAAATCCCAAAATTTTTGGGTGAGGTAGGAGTGGATTAAAGATGTGCACATCGCCTCGTTCAATGGCTAGCTATGAGTCGGAGATTGCAGCTTCGGATATTCGTCAGCTCTGCCAGTCTCAAATTGATCACCTGAGTGAAAAACTGTCGGCCCTAGACGTTTGGCTAGTGCGGTGGGATCAGGTTGAGAATAAGCGCGACATGCTGTCTTCTCGCCGTCATAGTCTCACCAACACTGAAATAACCTCATATCTAGAGCCAAAACGCTGGATTACTGAGAATTTGCCATTCTTAGAGTTGATGCCGTTGTCGCTAGACTCCAGTGAATCCTGTGCCTATGTATGTGGTCTGCGCCAAACAGAGACTCAATGCGAGTACCTGTTGCTGCGGACACAAGAGCATGTTTCTAAACTTCAGCGAGAGCTAATTAAAGAAAACGCTCAGTTACTGCACCAATACCTCGCCCTTTATCAAGAAAATCAGCGTCAGCAAGAAAAAATTCAGCTATTGGAGCAGACGCTACAGCGGCTGAACCACCAGCTGCGCAATCCCTTAGCCTTGATTAATCTATATGCGGAAACAATTGTTTTAGACGCAGAAAACGACATTCAAAAGAGTAAGGCTAGCTGCATCCGCCAAACGGCTGAAAATATCTCCGATAAGTTGGAAGACTTGCTTGCTTGTGGCAAACAGGCATCGCTTAAAAAAGAAAACCACAATTTGTTGGTTTTGTTGCAGAATGTGGTTCAACTGTTAAAGCCGCGTATCGATGCAAAACAACTCACAATTGCTCAACCCAGTCAAGCGATGCCTGTTGTGGTCGATGGCTGGCAGTTTGAACAAGTTTTGCAAAACTTACTGGATAATGCCATTTACTACAGCCCCGTCGGTGGCACGATTACGATCAATTGGCACGGGCCTCCAAAAGCTGTGTTGGTGACCATTCGCGATCAAGGTCCCGGCATCGGCGATGAGAGCGATCCTCAAGAGCTGTTCCTGCCATTTTATTCACAGCGTGAAGGGGGGACTGGGCTAGGGCTTGCGATCGCAAAAAAAATTATTTTAGATCATCAGGGTAGCATTGGAGCTGAAACCCTTCCTCAAGGAGGTGCTCAGTTCTCGGTTTTTTTGCCGCACGTGCCATAAGTGTGTCTCTCGTTCTCTGTCGTCCCTCATTGTTTTAGGTGGCGCATCCACTATGATCGATGCCATTTCTATTTTGTTAGTCGATGATCACGTTGAATTTAGGCAGGGACTCCGCACCCTACTAGGTCTTTATACCGACGGTCCCGGTATCTTTGAAGTGGTAGCCGAAGCGGCATCGGTCGATCAGGCCGTTGAGATGGTTGAAACCCACAGCCCGATGATTACGCTATTGGATATGGAACTCGGCCAAGGCACAGGTATTGACGTCCTGCAGCGGTTAAAGACGCTCGGGGCTGACACACGAGTACTGAGTCTATCGGCGCATCGAGAAGATGAGTGGATTTTTCAAGCGATGCAGGCGGGGGCTAAGGGCTACGTCGCTAAGGATAAGCTGGGAAGCCAGCTGTATGAGGCCCTACGGACCGTATTGCAGGACGAAATTTATCTAGATCCAGAGCTAACCAGTGGGTTTTTCCGTCTGTTTCATGCCCATGCAGATCGCCCTTTGCAGAGCGCCTCGGAAGAGATCCGTTTGACAGAGCGGGAGCAGGATGTTCTAAATTGGCTGGTGCAGGGCGCCTCTAATGAAATGATTGCTAAGCAGCTGTACATCACTGTTGCTACGGTAAAAGCCCATTTGACTGCAATTTTTGAGAAACTAAAAGTCCGCAGCCGTACCCAGGCCATTGTTAAGGCCATTAAACTTGGGCTAGTCAAAGCGTAATTGTAGAGACGTTCCATGTAGAGGCTTTCCATGGAACGTCTCTACAATTAAGAAATTAAAATCTTTCAGGCTGAGTTGTAGTCCTCTATCGTGTTAAGACACGCGTACCGGCTCAAATTTCCCTTTTCTATTCGTGCACTCTACCTTTCCAAACCCTCTACCTCGACTCCGTCGCTACTACACAGAAATTATTAGGCTATTGGGCAACACACCACGGTTAGTTCAGCTAGTGTGGTCGGCGGCTCCAGGTTGGTTAATCTTGAGCATCGCGATTACACTGCTGAGTGCGATGGTGCCCGTGGCCCAGCTGTACCTGAGTAAATTAGTTGTCGATCAGGTTGTTTTAATTTTAGCTAGCGAGACGCCTGGATTTACGACATATCTGTTAGTTCTAGTCACGACTGGGGTTGGGCTACTGCTGCTGAGAGAAATACTCAGCCAACTAGACAACTATGTTAAACGCGTTCTCAACGATCAATTTTTGCTGCATGCCAATGTACAGCTACTGCAGCAGGCAATGCAGCTAGACCTGGCCCACTACGAATCATCTGAGTTTCACGATGTGCTTAACCGGGCACAGCAAAGTGGCAGTACCTATCCACTACGGGTGGTGGAACTCCTCTCTCGATTGTTGGGGGGGATTACCCGGCTAGTAGGACTACTCACATTGCTGTTGCGGTTTAGTCCGAGCGTCATGGCATTGCTGTTGGTGAGTGTTTTACCCACCTTCTGGGTTGGCATTCGCTATTCGTCTCGTCGGTTTTGGATGAATCGTCGCCAGACCCCGTCCCGGCGTTTATCGGATTATTTCTACCAGATTTTGACTGACCCCAAATATGTAAAAGAAGTTCGCTTGTTTAGCCTGGGCGAACATATGGTGGAACAATATCGAACCATTCGCCATGAGTTTAATCAGGAGTCACGACGGTTGGCTCGACAACAATCTACCGCCCAGCTCAGTATTGAGCTGTTGGGGGGCATCAGTTTTTATGGAGCCTATGGTTTAGTACTATGGCAGACGCTGCGAGGGTTGGTTACCCTAGGGGACCTGACGCTTTATACAGGGGCATTTCAACAGGCTCAAGAACTGATTGAGTCAATTTTGCTGAGCTTAGCAACGCTCTATGAATACAATCTCTATGTCTCTCAATATTTTGAGCTGCTTGATCTCTCGCCCCAGGTGGTCAGCCCTCACCATCCGCAGCCCTTTCCGCAGCCTATGCGACATGGGCTGCGGTTTCAGGACGTGTACTTTACCTATCCGGGCGCAGAACAGCCGACGTTAAAGGGGATTACCCTGACTGTGGCACCGGGGGAATGTATCGCCCTGGTGGGGCTAAACGGCTCGGGCAAGACAACATTATTAAAGCTGTTGACTCGGCTGTACGATATCCAGCAGGGAAAAATTGTTATCGACAATATTCCTTTGCAACAGTTTTCTCTAAAGGAATTGCGCAGTCAGATTGGCATTATGTTCCAAGACTTTGCTCGCTATGCGCTCAATGTACAAGATAATATTGGCTTTGGTAATTTACCCCAGCGACAGGACATAACTTTGGTGCCCCAAGCTGCAAAAGGTGCCGGTGCTACAGCCGTTATTGAGCAGCTAGAAGATAGATATCAAACCATTCTTGGCAAAATGTTTTCTGGTGGTGTTGATCTCTCTGGTGGTCAATGGCAAAAGATCGGACTAGCCCGAGCCTTTATGACCAATGCCCAGATTTTAATTTTAGATGAGCCGACAGCGGCGGTGGATGCGATCGCAGAGCACGATCTGTTTCAGCGATTTCGGCAGCTCACCCAGGGCAAAATGACGTTTCTAGTGAGCCATCGTTTTTCCACCGTTCGCATGGCCGACCGCATTGTTGTCTTAGAGCAGGGCGAGATTATTGAAGTGGGTACCCATGAGCAGCTGATGACCCACCAAGGCCGGTATGCTGAAATGTTTGACCTCCAGGCCGAAAGCTATTTGGGCGATACCAAATAAACCACGGTGTGGGGACGTTCCATGGAACGTC
>JBHJIV010000031.1:0-4744 GCA_050043105.1 Leptolyngbyaceae cyanobacterium
CACCCCCTATAAATTTTCCGCCTATCCAATTTTGTTTGTCGTTATCTATTGTAAATAACCCAACCCCCTTGTTGCGCCGTCCCTTTTACGGCCGCTACACGCAATGCCCCTATGTTGCACCCCCATTGCCCATGCATGAAACCGATATGACTAAGGCCCTAATCGGCACAATTCGCGACTGGTGGGACTCTCAGCCAGAACGCCCCACCGTACAGAAGGTTCATCTCATCGTTGGTGCATTTACCTGTGTAGAACCGGCCAGTCTGCAGTTTGCCTTTGATGTGCAAACCCAGGGCACGTTTCTCGACGGCACTCAGCTGGTGATTAAGGATATTCCCCTGGTGGCTCACTGTCATAGGTGCAACGCAGACTATCGGCCCGAATTTGGTAGTCAATATGCCTGTCCCACCTGTAATAGCCCGATGGAAGATATTCGGTCTGGTCGCGAATTAAAAATTGACCGACTTGAATGTGTTGCCGTTTAAGTCTCCCTTTGTGGAGACGTTCCATGGAACGTCTCCACACCCATTGTCCATTGCCCATTGTTTTGACATGCATCAAACTTTTGACGCTGCCCTTGAAATAAATCTGCTCCATGCCAACCAACAAGGAGCAGATCACAACCGCACTCATTTTGATGAGTGGGGGATTACCTGTATCAACCTGATGAGCAGCCCAGGTGCAGGTAAAACTCAGCTTTTAGAAACTACCCTCAAGGGGATACAGGATCTAAAAATTGCCGTTATTGAAGGCGACATGACCACCGAGTTAGACGCGAATCGTCTGCGTCAGCACGGTGTGCCAGTCGTTGCCATCAACACTGGGCGTTCATGCCATTTAGATTCTAAGATGGTTGCTGGGGGAATTCACCAGCTACAGCACGATTTTGACCCGGCCAGTCTGGAGTTGGTGGTGGTTGAAAACGTCGGTAATTTAGTATGCCCTGCTGAATTTGAGGTGGGTGAGCATGCAAAAGTTGCCTTGTTAAGTGTGACTGAAGGGGAAGATAAACCCCTGAAATATCCAGTTATGTTCCGGGAAGCAGATTGTTTATTAATTACAAAAACAGATCTCGCTCCCTACTTAGATGTTGATCTAGACCAGATCGAAGCCAATATCAGACAAATTAATCCCCACGTGACCATATTTCGCGTGTCTGCTAAGACAGGCGATGGTCTAGCGGCCTGGTTTGCCTGGATTCATCAAACCGTTACCAATCAAGCAAATCGTTTACAGCTCACAGTATGACCATTTGACCTCCTGTATAAAAGCAGAACAACTAATAATTGCAGAGGGTCTTCCAGTTCTGATTTAGAGGTGCGCAATGCGTCGACAACGGTTTTTATTCACATGTGTAGCATTTATATTTGGCTTAGTGGTGGCCGTAGGCTGTGCTGGTAATGCTCCAGACACAGCATCTGAGCCTGCTGCTGATACCTCGCAACAGGTTGCGGCTACTGATGGCGCTCCTTTGGTTATCGGATACAGTAACTGGCCAGGGTGGCTACCCTGGGCTGTTGCCGAAGAAAAGGGCCTGTTTGAAGCCAATGAAGCCAATGTAGAACTTAAATGGTTTGACGGTTATCTAGCCTCTATGGAAGCCCTGGCTGCTGGACAGCTGGACGGCAATTGTCAAACCCTGAATGACACAATCTCATTTGCAGCATCCGCTGCAAATGGAGAAGTTGCTGTTTTGGTCAACGACAACTCAGCTGGTAATGACAAAGTGATCGTTACCGAAGACATTAATACCCTAGAAGATTTAAAGGGTAAAACCGTTGCCCTAGAAGAGGGTGTCGTGGGTGATTTTATGCTGACTCAAGCTCTTGAAGAAGCAGGCATGTCTCGTTCAGATATCACCATCAAAAATTTAGAAACGGGTGCTGCTGCTGCCGCTTTTGCGTCGGGCCAGGTTGATGCATTTGCGGGATGGCCACCTTTTTGGGGTGTTGCGCTAGAACGAGAAGGGAGTAAGGAGCTATTGTCTTCTCAAGATTATCCGGGGGCAATTCCTGACCTGTTGGTGATGACTCAAACCGTTATTGATGAACAGCCAGAGCAGGTTCAAGCGTTAATCAACACCTGGTTTGCCACGCTGGATTACATCGCTAAAAATCCTGAAGAGTCCAGTAAGATTATGGCCGATCGTTCCGGTGTATCTGTTGAAGAATATGAGGCGTTTCAATCAGGGACTCGAATTTTTACCGTTGAGGAAAATCTAGAGGCATTTAGCCAAGGTGAAGGCATGAAGCACATGCCCTTTGCTGCGCAAAAGATGAATGACTTTATGGTGGATGTAGGGTTTATCGAAGCGGGTCCTGAGGACTTAGGGACTATTTTGGATGACAGCTTTGTTAAAGCCTACGCAGAAGGCTTATAGGGAGACAATTGGGATGTAATCGTGGGGGCATACAGCTGTATGCCCCCATGTGATTTTTATATTTTCTCAGGAAATCCGAGCTATGACCCAGGTATCTGAACCATTCAAAGATGATTTTGAACCCGTATCTCAAAGCCTGAAACCAACAGTCTTTTGGTCCATTGCCGAAGATATTCCCAAAATCCTAAACTGGGTGTTGATGGTGGCCTCAATCGTAGTTCCTCTGATCGCCTGGTGGATATTGTCTAACTATACAGGCGTTAACCCCAAGTTTTTGCCAAGTCCTCAAGCGGTAACTGAAGCATTTCAGCGACTGTGGGAAAAGGGATTTATTACCCAGGATATTATCGCAAGTTTTGGGCGTGTGGCTGCTGGCTTTACTCTGGCGGCAGTTATCTCAATTCCCTTAGGCATCGCGATGGGGGCGTTTGCTAGTATTCGTGCCATGATGGAGCCGATTGTTGGTATTTTACGATACATGCCAGCTCCGGCATTTATCCCGCTGTTGATTATCTATCTGGGACTAGAGGAAGAACCTAAGATTGCGCTTATTTTTATCGGTACGGTTTTTTATAACACTTTAATGATTATGGATGCGGTTAAGTTTGTTCCCAAAGACTTAATCGAGACTAGCTATACCCTTGGAGGGAAACGTCGGCAGGTATTGATGTCAGTGATTACGCCCTATATTGTTCCGAGTATTATTGACACGTTTCGCATTAATATTGCCACCTCCTGGAATCTGGTGGTGATTGCTGAATTGGTGGCTGCAGAAGAAGGGTTAGGAAGACGTATTTTGTTAGCCCAGCGCTTCTTTAAGACCGATGAGATCTTTGCTTGTTTGATTATTTTGGGTGTGATTGGATTTGCCATAGATTTAGTCTTTCGTTTAGTGCTTAGAACAACTTGTAAGTGGGCGTTTGATTAGTTATGCTTCTTGAAATTTCTAAGCTCTATAAGCAATTTCCGACAAAACAGGGCTCGCTGCTGGCTCTCAAAGACATCAATATGCATGTTGAGACAGGGGAGCTGGTTTGCGCCGTTGGGGCTTCGGGGTCAGGAAAATCAACGCTACTGCGCTTAGTTGCTGGCTTAGATACGCCCACTGGCGGTGAGATTACCGTGGACTTTGAGCCTGTGACTGGGCCAGGCGCTGACCGTGGCATGGTGTTTCAGAAGTACACCCTGTACCCTTGGATGCGCGTGCAGCGCAATGTTGAGTTTGGTCTCAAACTTCAGGGGGTACCTAAAAAAGTGCGTCGTGAGCGGGCCAGCTACTATTTGGATGTGGTAGGACTAGCTAACTTTGCCAATTCTTTGCCTAAGGAACTGTCTGGGGGGATGAAACAGCGGGTTGCGATCGCACGCGCTCTGGCCTGTCATCCTAAAATCCTGCTGATGGATGAACCGTTTGGAGCCCTAGATGTGCAGACCAAAGAGGCCATGCAGCTGTTTCTGCTGGACTTGTGGAAACGTACTCGCTGCACCATTTTAATGATCACCCACGATGTGGAGGAGGCCGTTTTTCTCTCCCAGCGTGTTTATGTCATGACCGCTCGTCCAGGTACAATTCAGCAAGAGATTATTGTTGATCTACCTGAAGAACGTACCTACGCGCTCAAGCGAGACCCTCAGTTTCAGACCTATAAACATGCAATTACCGATCTGTTACGAGGTAAACAAGATTTAAATCTTGTTACAGTTTAGTGACTGACCATAACAGTAATGTTAATTTCATAACTCTCATCTCAGCGTACTTTAATCTATACAGTGACAGTTTTAGATCGCTCCGGTTTGAAGGGTTGATATTGCCAGGTCTAAGTAACTATTAAAAGTAAAGTGTTAAAGCTTAGGGCTTGTTGAAAATTAAGCTCATAGTTTCGTTATGGCTATTTTCTTCAATGTGAATACTGACTAATTAGCAATGAGGGTTGCTCAGGGCTTTCTTCCCTGAGACCCTCCAATTCGTGGGGGCCTAAACTCCCCCCCACCCCCTGAAAGTAGGGTGTCGATTAACTTAAAGCTATTGGCGTGGTGTGAGCTACGGCAAGGTTAGGAAAAAGGTTACGCTCTCCAAACCTGGCAATTGTTTCTTAACAACTCCTTACGCTAACCTGATTCATTTACTGGTTTTCATAGCTGGCGATATAAAAAGTGCGTTTGCTAGCGGCTATTGCAAGCGCCAATTTTTAAGCTGAGATCATCGTCCCGTCAGAGCTGCTGGCTGCAAACTTGAACTTTTTATACCCAGGTGAGGCTAGCTAAGCCCTATAGTTGACGTATCGGCATTGCTAGATCGGTTCGCCCCAAAGCTCCGCAATCGCTACGTGTTCGCCCAAGCTAATGTCCAGGAAACTTGTCCTG
>JBHJIV010000032.1:0-11414 GCA_050043105.1 Leptolyngbyaceae cyanobacterium
CAAAGCCATCGGTGCCAGAACGTATCCCGACTTGGCTAAAGCGATTGAGGAGGCCTTCTCAGAAGTCTCTCTTGACGATATTAGGTCCTGGTTCACTCATTGCTGCTACTGCACCTCAGAAGACTAGAAACCGCTATATACCTGCCCTTCAGCGAGTACCCTATGGTAAGACAAATCATGTCTTCGAGTTAAGTGATGAGCATTGGGGGATAGATACTTATGATTTTGTTACTCAATCTGTAAAATCACATCATTTGAGAATTCGTAGTCAAAAGCTGGAGCTTGCCTCAATACCCTTTCGCTATGTTTGGCCGTCAGAGGTAGATCTGATGGCAAGAATTGCAAATTTGAAACTAAAGGCAAGATGGGGAAGCTGGAAGAAAGGGCCTTTTTCAAACACTAGTTGTTATCATGTATCGGTTTGGAAAAAGTCTCTCGATATGCATTAGTAATTATAAATGAGACAATGATAGCCAAGCAAATTAGTGAAACTCTCAAGAAGTTAGGCAATTCTGCCATAGCAGAACATTCGAAACGCTTTTTTAAGACTGGAAAAGGTGAATATGGCGGGGGTGATCAGTTTCTTGGCATTCGTGTTCCTGCACTAAGAGAACAGGTTGAACATTATCAGTTAACGTCACTGCCAGAAGTCAAAAAGCTGTTAATGTCGCCTTTTCATAGTGTGTACGAATAGCACCGACATCGATGGGGGAATTTGTTTGATTATGTTCTGGGCTGGTGACAACAAAAATACCTGGTGTTATGCTGATGTTTCTCTTTAACTGCCATCGGTAGAAAAGTTCTAAATGCAGTGATGTATCGGCATCGGTCATATTGTCTAAGTCATTGCTGGTTACCCTGGGGGGCTGTCCGATAAAAAAGCCTCCTAAGTTGCCCTCTCCGCCTAAATCGGGAAAAGCAAGCATAGCGGCCTAGCTAAAAACATTGGCTGTTGGATTGTCTGGTAAATCTTCTACCTGGTTAAAGGAGTGAACATAGGATAGACCCAGGGATAATGGCTCCACAGGTTGAGCCGTAATCTGAGCAACTGCCACATATCGATTGCCAAATCAACGATTAGCATCGCTGGTGTCGCGAGCGGAGACGGTCTTCTCCACTAAAGCTGGTGTCAAAGTTTATTAGCTTGAGCAGATTGGCTATGGGATTGAGATCGCACCTGCTCTAAACAATTTTGCAGCATAACAGCAAACTCATGGCGAGAGATTGTTGCCGTACCTGCCCCCTGTGACAGCTGTGGAGCACATCCATATGTCTCAGAAAATCTTTGTAATACCGCCATCCCCCAATCGTCAGAAGCCACATCGGTTAAATCATCAACAGGGACAAGTGCTTCTAATGGTTTTGTTTCAGGCAGGCTATGGTCAACCCCCACGTTGTTCGGCACATCAGTGCTGACATGGGTATCGCGATCATCAATTGATGGAGCGATAGCTTGATTAGGAGAGATAGGGTTTGCATCCTGAATTGAGGGACTGAGCCGACTAGATAGATCACGACTAAACCGTGGAGAAGCCGTCATCTCGTGAGCTGTAGATGGCAAAATGCTTAGCAAACAGACAATACTTGCAGAAATGGAATGGAGTCTCAAATGCCAACCTAAATCGCGATATGATGCATGATTTTTGGGTTTATACGGGGTAGGCATGTCCTATAGGCATTAAATTAAATCAAAGGGCTGGCGGCATTCAACGCGCCGCACATAGCTGTTGTTATCTAGAGCCTTCAGCAATCACCACTGTTGTGAACTGCGCGAGGCTACATTTACCGCATAGCCGACACCCTCTCATTAGGGGTCATAACCTTTTAATTACCTGATTGTCCGAAGTATGAAAAGATTCTCATGTCACACTCATGTTTCTAACTGTCTCTGATATCTCTTTCATTGAGAAATTGTCAGAACAATAACGGCAATCCCTTGCCACCAAAAGAAAACCCTATCGCTCCATTGCCTCAATTTGTCTAACAGCTGTCAATGCTGCATAGCTGACTCCGGCAGTCCCCTCTCCTGGATGCACACAGTCTCCTACTAGCCACAGTTTAGGAACTGGCGTGCGTGTGGCAAAGCCAAAGGGACCAAATGTAGAGAGTCGCTGACCGATGCCGCCCACCATGCCCTGGTGCCGGGCTGTATAGCGCTCAAAGGTGCGGGGGGTGCCCGATTCTGCATGGATAATGTGCTGGGGAGCTAGGTTAAAGTATTGGTTGAGTTTTGCGATCGCACCCTGCTCATACTCAGCCTTTAGCGCCCCATAGTCATTACACTTTTGCCACGCCTGTACATCGGTAAACGACGACGCCACAATGGTTGCCTTACCCTCAGGTGCGCGACCGTCGCCGGGGTGGCTGACCGACACAAATAGCGAGTTATTCTCGCCGATCGGACCGTCATAGTCATAGAGAAACTGCAGATGCGGCGGGCAATCGTCAGGAATTGCTGCCTGGTCTACACCGAGATAAACCACAAAAGCTCCCGAAGAGGGTATTAGCTTATCTACCCGACGCTGATAGCCTTGGGGGGTTTGTTTCCCCAGCAGCTCGGTTAGGTTTTGCACAGTCACGTTGGCGACCACATGATCAGCAGGCTCTAGCCAGGTTTCGTCTGTTTTACGCTGACGAACCTGCACAAACCGGGGGCGATCATTTTCTAGCTGGATATTCTCAACGGTATGTCCTAAAAACACCTGACCGCCAGATTTTTTGATGGCGTTAACTAGCGCATTGCTCAGAACCTGCATGCTGCCCTGCAAATGAAATAATCCCTGGGGTGCCTGGGAAACTCCCAATGCTGTTGCTGCATAGAGTAAAGCAGTTTCATCGACACCGACCTGAGAGTAGAGTTTTAGCTGCAGATCTAAAAATGTTTTAAGTCGTCGGTTTTCATAGAGGCCATAGCCTTTTAATAGCTGTCCGACCGTTGAGAATGTGTAGGGCACTGTCAGCAGCGTATCGGGTCGTAGCGAATTGCCCAGCTGACAGCCATCCCAGAGGTTACGAGGTGGCAATATCGGCTGTCTGGCCTGAAACCGCCAGCTGTAGTCAAACAAATTGCTGAGCTTTTGCCAAAAGGGCTCACTGCCTGGAAACTGTTGCTGACGTTCGGTTTGCCAGCGTTGAGGGTCGCGCCATACGTGAATGGGCCGGGTTTCCCCCGGTAAGAAGACGGCACAGGCCGGGTCACAGGTTTCAGCGGCGGGTAGGTCAATTTCTAACTCTGAAAAAATTTGATGATGGATGCCACCCGGTTCTAACCCTGCCACCTGGGTTGCGCCCACATCAAAGGTAAAGCCCCGTCGTCGAAATGTAGAGGCACAGCCCCCAGGCACCATAGCCTGCTCAAATACAGCCACGCGATAGCCGCGTTTGGCTAACAAGGCCGCCGCCGTCAAGCCACCAATGCCCGCTCCAATAACAGCAACCTTGGATGAATTTTGAGATGGGCGGGACAGCAGGGTCATGTTTACTTTTGTTAGACTAACCATTGTGTAGCTGGCAATGCCGGGCTACTCTTAGCTATGACGTTTTACAAGCAAACTCACGATATCGGCTCGGATTGAGTCCGTGCGAAAAAATTCTATGGAGTGTTTGTTCATAGAGCTATTCCTGTACCTGAGCTTTTACACAAGGACAGTTAAAAAATAGGAACATTCTCGTAACTTATAGAACTGGCCCTGGCCGCTCATGACCAGGTTGCACAGAGTTGTTTATAGCGTCATTGGGTAGCGTTTGTGACTGATTCAATTAGCTCATCAGACACCCGAAAGCCGCGCACTATATTGGTGACTGGCGGGGCCGGATTTATTGGTTCTAATTTTGTCCACCGCTGGTGTCGAAACTATCCTGCTGATCGCATTGTCGTCTTAGATGCCCTCACCTATGCTGGGAATCGACAGAACTTAGCGGGGTTAGAGGGAACGGCTAATTTGCAGTTTATAACGGGGAATATTTGCGATCGCACCCTAATCAAGACCTTACTAACTCAAGAAAATATAGACACTATTGCGCACCTGGCGGCAGAATCCCATGTTGATCGCTCGATTCTTGCACCAGATGCGTTTATTCATACAAATGTCGTTGGTACCTTCACGCTGCTAGATGCCTTTCGTCATCATTGGTTAACAAACCATAGGCCACAGTTCTATCGGTTTTTACACGTCTCCACCGATGAAGTCTACGGCAGTTTAGGGCCCAACGATCCACCATTCTTAGAAACAACACCCTACGCACCCAACAGTCCCTATGCGGCATCCAAAGCCGGAAGCGATCATCTGGCGAGAGCCTACTTTCACACCTATGGGTTACCAGTTGTCATTACGAACTGTGCCAACAACTACGGTCCTTACCATTTTCCTGAAAAATTAATTCCCCTAATGTGTATCAACATTTTGTTGGGAAAACCGCTGCCAGTTTATGGAGACGGCCAAAATATTCGAGATTGGATCTATGTCAGCGATCATTGCGCTGCGTTAGATGTTGTGCTCCATCGGGGTCAGCCCGGTGAAATCTACAATATTGGTGGCAACAACGAAGTCAAAAATCTTGATCTAGTAGAACAACTTTGTGACCTGCTAGATCAGCTAGCGCCAACATTACCCGTTTCTCCAGCTAGAGACTTAATTAGTTTTGTTCGCGACCGTCCTGGTCACGACCGACGCTATGCCATTGATATTGCTAAAATCTCTACTCAATTAGGCTGGACAGCGCAGACATCTCTAGACCAGGGTCTCAGGGCTACAGCAAGCTGGTATTTAGCAAATCAAGACTGGTGGCAGCCCCTACTTTCTGAGGAGTATCAGACCTATTATAAAAATGTATATGGCTAGCCCTAGCTTTATAAGAAAGCCGGTTATTAATAGCTTTTCGCAGTCCACAACATCCGCGATCGCCGAGAGCTATACATAAATAAATCTCATAGTTGTTAGAGCAATATATGAGCAGCTTATTCAAAAATCTGGAGAATCTAAGAATACTGAGACTGTAAAGGAAAGATGGTTCATTTTTAAAATTTAAGTTATGTTAGACAGAACCAACGCAGTTTAACCAATAGCGCTTAGTGCTTTAGATCGTTGTTGATAGTGCGCTCTGAACATTAATCAAGGTAGTTTTTAAGAATCATCCACACTCATCCATAATTGATTACCCATAGGGTTCTGACAATCATCATTCGATAATTTGTAGCGAATTAATCAATGGGCATTGCTGATGTGAACCATGATTGCATCGATACAGTTTGGGCCAATGGCACTTCGTTGCTGATCGGTTCATCTTCTGAATCAGCAGCGGCAATAAATGAATTTCAGATAATAGATAATTGGGCAGCTGGCTCAATTTGTCAGTGTTCTTTGAATCTCTAGACAGACCCACAAAAGCTGACAATGCCTCTATAATGTGTGACCAAAACAAGAACTGACCATCCCTAAACTCTTTTGACTAAGTGACGGTTTAATATTATGTTTATGTCAGTTCTGTTGCCCTGTACCCGCTGAGTATACGCTGGCAAATGCTGGCGATTCCTGAGTCACAGTCCCTGAATAAGTTTAGGTAAGGCTAGATTATTTTTACCCTGTATTAGAGCTTTCCAAAAATTGGTTTCTACATATGGCGTATGTGTTTCAGAAAAGATCTAGAGCCTGTGATGAATGCTAGGGTCTACCTACATAGAGGCAATTTAATGCAAGACATATCTGCTTGATCATCCTTTTCAGTATCGTTAGATTCTAACAATTGTTGGTAATAGCCTGTTTCCAAGGTGTGTTTGCTAGATAGCAATGCGCTGGAAACCGTTACTGATTTGAAGAATGTTTTGGTCTGTCAAACATATATGTACTGACAGATGCAATCATCTCAAGGATTTACACCGCCTGTAGGATTTACATTCTATCGGTAGCAGATTACTGATAAAGAGATTTCAGACTCTGACAAAGTTCCTACGTTCTTAGTTGACTAGGAATTGAGGCGGCGAACTAACTTTTTGTTGCTCAGTAGTCTTTACAGCGTTTTCCAATCCCTTTAAGGGGAGATTTTTGTGATGGATTTACCTATGTAGTGAATCGATCATCTATTGCTAGAGCGGGTTAGACATCTACATTTTATTGACAGTAGCTATGAAAGAAACTTTTTCAACTGTCTTGGCGAATACATCCAGAAAACCATGTTTACTTAGGCTGGCTGTTGTTGCCATATTGTTGGGAAGTGGGTTAAATCAGGGGACTGCAGCTGCTCAATCTGCTGGGCCATCTTTACCTACGCAAACTCCATCTGAGTCAGGAAATCCCATTGTTGGAGAGACCTATATCCTCGGAGTAGGGGACTATCTGCGGGTTGATATTTTTAATATCCCTGACTATAGCGGTGAATTTCGAGTGTTATCAGGCGGCTATCTAAATATTCCCATTGTTGGGTCTATTGCGGTAGAAGGACTATCGGTACAGCAAGCCGCAGCTCAGATTGAGACTAGTTTGCAGGCTTACGTTCAACGCCCTGTTGTCACCTTAAGTGTCTTAGAAACTCGCCCGATTCAAGTAGCAATAGCGGGGGAAGTTCACCGACCAGGGGCCTATCGACTATCTGATGAGGCCAATGAAACAGCGGGTGAAACCCCCACACTGACTCAGGCGATTGAACTAGCAGGCGGGATCACCCAGCTGGCTGATATTCGTCAAATTCAGGTCCAACGTCGGATACCAGGCTCCCCTGGCACTACGGCCTTACGCAGTAATACCGCTTCAGCTCAGGCCAAAACTGTTTCGGTCAACCTCTGGGAACTCCTCAAGGAAGGAGATTTGAATGAAGACCTGGCGTTGCAGGATGGCGACCAAATCGTAATTCCGACTGCCAGCAATCTAAACTCCGATGAGATCGCTGAAATCGCAACTGCCAGCTTTTCTCCAGATGAGATTTCTGTCAATGTTGTTGGTGAAGTAGCCACACCCGGCAATATTCGTGTCCCTCCCAACACCCCGCTAAATCAGGCAATATTGGCCGCAGGAGGGTTTAATAACCGAGCCCGGCGTGGTAATGTCAGCCTGGTGCGCTTAAACCTCAACGGAACAGTCTCTCAAAGAGAAATTGAGATTGATTTCTCCCAAGGAATTAATGAGGATACAAACCCCTCATTACGTCCCAATGACACTGTAGTCGTCAAGCGTTCTGGTTTAGCCCGTGCTGGTGATGCGTTTGGGACAGTCTTTTCGCCTCTCAATTTTGGTCTAAATATTCTTCGTCTGTTTGGTCTTTAGACAATGACAGGTTTCTACTCAAACAGGTTTATTTTCAAGACTACCAACAAGGCTACAACGCCATTTAGTTCCCTCTAGATTGTCACTAATTGTTGATATTTCACTATCCTATCTAGAGAGTAATTTCAGTATGAAAATTGCTTTGGTGCATGATTACCTTACCCAAAAAGGGGGTGCAGAGCGAGTATTTGAGCTTCTTTGTCGGCGGTTTCCCGACGCTGATATCTATACCTCGCTATACAGTCCCCAAGACACCATTAATGTTGGAGATCGGTTCGTTCACACCACTAAGCTGCAGGCGATTCCGGGTGCGAGTCAGAATTTCAGATTACTTGCACCCTTCTATTTCCCAGCGTTTGAGGCATTAGATTTACAGCAGTACGATCTCATTATCAGCAGCACTACCAGCTTTGCTAAGTCTGTTATTAAGCACCCCGACGCCTACCACATTTGTTTTTGCCATAACATTACTCGCTTTCTATGGGATACCCGTACCTACATTGACCAGTACAAGACTTACAAAGCATTTTTGCCAGTGATTCAACCAGTTTTTCAAAAGCTGAGGGAAATTGACCTAGTTCACGCACAAAAGCCAGACCTATATATTTCCAATTCAACGATTGTCACCGACCGTATTCAGCAAACCTACAATCAGCCTGCTATTACGATTAACTATCCCATTGATGTTAATCAGTTTGAGTTTTCTGATCAAAAAGATGACTTTTATCTGATGTCGTCTCGTCTGCTGGGTTATAAACGTATAGATGTTGTCGTTGAAGCATTTAATTGGCTAGGATGGCCATTGATTATCACGGGCGACGGGCCAGAGCGAGAACGGTTAGAGTTGGCGGCACTGCCCAATATTTCTTTTCTTGGCCATGTGAGTGACACTCAGCGCAAAAGCTTAATGTCACGGGCAAAATCGGTAATCGTAGCAGCATTAGAAGACTATGGATTGGTGCCAATCGAAGCTAATGTAAGTGGCACACCCGTTGTTGCCTATGGCGCTGGTGGCGTATTAGACACACAAGTTCCTGGCAAGACAGGTGTCTTCTTTTCTCGTCAGTCTCCAGAAGCCGTGCATCATGCACTACTTAAAGCTAACACTATTGAGTGGAACTATCGGCAGATTCGAGAGCATGTCCTCAAGAATTTTACAGAAGAGGTTTTCTTTGAACGAGTGATGAAGATCGTAGCAGAGTCCTATGACAAGCATAGAGCTATTGCAGAAAGCTCATCCGCACAGGGGCGCGCTGCTGGATAAATCTGATAGCGAATAAGGATATTTAATATGCGGACAACACAATTCTCACCCCCTATTGATAAACCAGAAATTGGATATGGCCAGTTACTCAATATCTTGGTTCGACGATCACTTTGGTTTGGAGGCGCCATTATCGGGACAGTGGGTATTGCGATCGCATTAACCCTCAGAGAAGACCCGGTTTATCAAAGTTCAATGCAGCTATTGGTTGAGCCCAACTATCGCCAGACCGTTGACATTACTGTTGGCCAGCTAGACGGAGGACGCTCATCGCAAACCGACTATGCCTCCCAGCTAAATCTGATGCGGAGCAAATCATTTGTTGAACAAACAGCTGAACAGCTCAAGACTGATTATCCAGAACTGTGCGATCCATCACAGGCACTATCAGACTGTGCTGAGAGACTTCAAAATGCGCTGACGCTCTCCCAGGTAACTGAGGGAGATGCCAAAACTGGCATCTTTAAGACCACCTTTAGGGGTGAAGATCCAGAGATTGTTCAGTCCTTTCTCGAAAAATTAGGCGATGTCTATTTAAGCTATAACCAAGAACAGCAAGAACAGCGCCTCAAGCGAGGGTTGGGCCTGGTCAACCAGCAGATTGAAAGCGTTCAACAAAGTCTTGCAGTGTCTCGCCAAGCCTTAAAACAGTTTCGCGAATCAGAAAACCTGATTGATCCAGAACAGCAATCGTTAACAGTGGCTGACTCACTCAGACAAATTGAGCAGACTAAAGTCGATGTTGAAACTGAATTTCTCGATGTTCAAGCACAATATAATGCCCTTCAGGAGCAGCTGTCGGCAGATCCCCAGGCTGCACTGATAGCGTCTCGATTGAGTCAGTCGTCACGCTATCAGCAGTTATTAAATTCGCTACAGGAAACAGAACTTGCCCTCGAGCAGCGACGTGCCCTCTATGCCGAGGCAGATCCTGGGGTACAAGATCTCATTAGTCAGCGCCAGGGAAATGTTTCACTCTTGCAAGCAGAGGTGGCACGGGTACTGGGTCAGGTGCCAGACCAGCTAAATTTAAATGAAACTGAGTTGTTAACCGAAGGCCAACTCAGCGACATTGAACTGGATTTAGTCAGTAGTTTGGTACAGGCAACAGTCAACTTACAAAGTTTGACAGCACGCAGAACCGGTTTAGAGCAAGCGGCTCAACAGCTACAGACTGAACTAGATAAGTTTCCAAGTCTAATCGCAGAATATGACCGTATTCAACCCGAAGCGCAAATACAGCAGCAGTCTTTAGAACAGCTGCTACAGCTGCGCCAAGAACTCAGCAACGAACTTGCTCAAGGCGGATTTAGTTGGGATATTGTTGAACCTTCTCAGCTGGGTGAAAAAATCTCACCTCAGCCAAAGCAAAATCTGCTGCTAGGGATTGTGGCAGGAGTCTTTGTGGGGGGAGTCTTGGCCTTTGGGCGAGAGGCCATAGATACTGTTGTACGCACCTCAGATGAGTTGACCAAACAGGCGGCCCTACCGCTTTTGGGAGTGATTCCAGAAATTCCGACCAAAAAAGCAGATGCTCTATTTACTATCCTTGATACTGAGCGAGCCCCCGTAGACTCCCCCGCGCTCACGCAAAGTCAGCCCTTTCGAGATGCGGTTGATTTGATCTACAAAACGATTCAACTGACGACCAACCAATCGCTATCGTCATTGTTGGTTACCTCGGCTCTGGTGCAGGAAGGCAAGACAACATTATCCATTGGCTTAGCGCTGAGTGCAGCGCGATCTCATCAGCGCGTATTGCTGATTGACGCTAACTTCCGCAATCCCTCATTGCACCAATATTTAGGGCTGTTAAACGTACAGGGTTTGTCAACTCAGCTACATCCTAATCTAGCCAAATGGAACAAAACCAAAATTTCACCTGTTGCATTATCCCATTCAGGTGCTAGTGTAGATGTGTTGTTGGCAGGAGCCATCCCTGAAGATCCAATGCAGCTGCTCAGTTCCCAGCAGATGCGGCAGGTGCTAGAGAAAGCCGAAGCAACCTATGACCTGGTAATTGTTGATGCTCCCGCCATCTCAGGATTAGCCGATGGTCTACAGCTTGCCTCTATGTGCAGCGCATCGATTATGGTCAGCCGTCTAGATCGAATTACTCAGGCTGATTTAACCCATGCCATGACCATGCTCAACCAGGTTAACACTATTGGTATTGTTGCCAACGGCCATCGAGAGAGTTCACGCTCAGAGAGACTGTATGACCGTAATGGATCTGCAAAAATCTCCAAGGAACCTGTTATGCTCTGGCGTAGCTAAAAACGCTATTAGATCTAGCAAAATCGGCTATCAATTCTTAAAACCGTAGCGAATCAGACATTACACAAGATTTATTTGTTATAAATCTATCCAGAAGACAATTTTTAGGCAACGGACTGACTTAAGCAAGTTTTTTATTAGCACGAGAGTTTAGAGACTTATGACTGCATCTACAGTTTTGCTAAAGGCGCCTATTATCTTTCAAGTACCGCCTACTAATCGCGCGTCTTCTCCATTTGAAAACTGTCTATTAAGCTGGGAACAAAATGCGTTAATCATCCGCCCTCGTACATCTAACGCAGAGCCTGAAATGCCCGCTCTTAGAAATGAAACCTGGCTGCGTGATTGTTTACAGCGTTCACCGATTGAGAGAGTCTATCTTGACCCAGAGTTAGAAGCGTCAAAATTTAAAGCTTGGGCAGATATTTGCAGCGCCACAAACAAAAAAGTTTATCTCAAAGTACCATCCGCCCCCGACCTGCCACAAACCCGTCAGCCGATACTCTGGCGAGTAAAACGACTCGCAGATTGGTTTGTTGCTCTTATACTGAGTATATTGCTGAGACCATTGATGGGGGTTTTAGCCGTATGGGTGCGATTAGATTCCCGTGGACCTG
>JBHJIV010000033.1:0-65698 GCA_050043105.1 Leptolyngbyaceae cyanobacterium
TACTAAATACTCAACTCGCGGATCTTCAAGCTCTCTGAAGTGCTCAAGTAGGGTCACTGAGTGCTCATCTGGTGCAGACATAAGGGACTTCTTCAGCTGGGAACCCCTCGATAGTTACATGCCGAGTATGCGTTTGCCCTATATTGATCGGAAGCGGTTTCAATTTCTTGTGGAACAAACGCCAAACTTTGCACTCGATGTCATGCAAATGATGGCAGAACGTCTGCATCAGATGAACGCCAAGGTCGCCACCTAGCGAGTCGTCGCTCTAGACCCGAGATAGTTTGGGTGGACGTTTTTTCTTCAACATAGACAATACTGCCCAGAATATAACGGTTGCTCCTATCATTTCTAGACCTTCTTCCAAAGCGATGCCTATTAGCTGAGAAGAATCGTGATAGAGAAAATTAGACAGCAGTTCAATCCCCAGCGCCCCGAAGAGTAAAGTTAATACGCCCATCCCCAGCCGATTAATTTCAGCTCCGTAGCCGATTAGATGTTTTCTTAACTTATACAGCCATACCAGAAAGAAGATGATAAATGGAATACCCACCAGAAATACCCATATGCCCGTTTCTTGAAACGGTGTATTTGCTCGGCTACCGGCGGGTAATAAAATATCACTATATTTGCCAATTCGTTCGTGAATTCGGGCGATTTCATCGATACCCATAGAGAGAAAGATAATTGGCAACCCAATTAGCACAGGGGAACCTTGACCCGCCACTGCTTTTTTACGAACAAACAATGTTGAAAGTATGGCAATCCCCAAAAGCTGAAATGCTGAATACCAGGTGGCAATGCCCCCCTCAAAATCGAGATCCCAATATCTAACAGCTTTAAAATCTAACGGTGCAGGCACATGGGTGCCGATGTAAGCAAAGCAGAAAAAAACATCTAGGATAAACAAACAAATAACAACCAGAGGTATTTGTCTGATATTAAAAAATGATTTGGATATCTGCATCGACAATGAATGGGCAGTACCGATACCCGCAGATATCGGTACTACTTGTTAAAACTCAATGTATTTCAGGATACATTGAAACTTTCCTTGCTGAGCAGATTTATCGCTGCCAGGAGCTGCAGGGACCGTTTGGCTTAAAATCACGGCTGCTCTATTGCTCGTCTCACCTGGGTGCCATCAATATTTGTGTGATAAACGTAACTTTCATCCGTGGCCGTATCGATCAGCTCTACTCGCCATCCTTCGGTTAAGACCGCAAGACAAAGCTCAGCCGGGCCACCCAACCCCAAACAACCATCAGACCAGGTTTCACGACTGTAGGTCTCAACTTGAAACACAGCATCCCCTAATTCTTGGCTGAGGTCTGTTTTAACCGCAGTTGCGATCGCATCCGGTAAGGCCATCGCCTCACCATCAGCGGGCCTATCAGTCCGCACGGGTTCAGTCATCTCCACCACCAGCTCCACAGCTGCAGGTGCACCCTGAGTAATCACAGGATAGTCAGTGACTGTACTCCAACGCCGTTCATCCTCAACAACGATTTCAGCCCTCATCCCATAGCGATGGCCAGGGACAATATCGCTTGGACTATAGAGCAAATGAAACGGAATTGGCACCTGTTGCTCTGTGATCACAGTGGTTTGCTCAGCAATGGATGTATCACTATCGAGATCTACCAGCGTCGTCTTCACCACAGAGCCCGGCTGCAGCTCAATCTGCGCTCGATAGGTCACTGTGCCAACAACAGAGGCAGCTGTTTCATTGCTCAAGATAGTGCCTTGTTCGGTCTGCTCTTCAATTTGAATGGCACAGTCTCCCGTCGCAGTATCAACGCTCAGGCGAGTAGCCAATTCTCCTACCAGATTCGTATATTCAATGCCATTGGCACTTGCCTGAATCTCTGTCTGTGTGTCATCCATCCACACTTGAGACTGTTGACGGTTGTAGGCCCGCATCAGCACCTCACCGTCTTTCCCATAGACCCTCAATACCGTACCACTGGTTTCGCAGAGAATAAGTGTCCTCTCCTGAGCGGCGACTGGCTTCTCACCGATGGTAAGAACAGTCGTGATTCCGGCCAACAACACATAGCCAACGTTTCTTAAACCCATCATGCTCGCTCCTAATGGCACTGATCCATAAAAAATCGTTTTTAAGAACATATACGGTCTCATTATTAATCTCGATACGCTATGGAGTTCATACAATGGGCTAAATCCTGAACTGTCCCATCTTGAACCGTTGCATCATGGGGCCACTATCGGGGAATCGTCACTTCAATTAGAGTGCCTTTACCTAAGGTGCTCCGCACAACCATTTGGCCATTTAGCAACTGTATTCTCTCTCGTATACCCTGTAGGCCAAACCCCTGGACGGGTTCATCTGAATCTTTTTGCATCCTAGACCATCTGTCTGACCCACCACATGACAAAAGTCATTCATTCACATACTACGGCGATGATGGCAGCATCGCTCTAGCACATTGAGCACCTAACTGTTGTTAACTCAAAAAAGTGTAACGTTACGAGAGTGCTCTTTTTTGTTGTTAGCAAGGGCAATGTTGGTTTCTGAACTCTAAACATCTGCTTTTATGTATTTTTTATACGTCTAGTCATGAATAAAATTGAGCTGTATAAAAATGAACTAAGTTGCTTGTTGACTATGTTTGCCTAGATATCTTTTATTTCAGGTGAAAACAAGCAGTTTTTCCTTGTGCAGACTTCGGTTTCGACTATCGAATCTTGTCTATTGTGTTCCCAAATAGGACTCTATACAGCGTTTGTCTGCAGTGATTGGCAGATATGCAGCCGCTACGGTCTCACCAGTCAACAGATTGCTGTATCTCGATTTGATGATTTTTTC
Organism: Leptolyngbyaceae cyanobacterium; assembly: GCA_050043105.1. Taxonomy (GTDB): domain Bacteria; phylum Cyanobacteriota; class Cyanobacteriia; order Phormidesmidales; family Phormidesmidaceae; genus Leptothoe. Next base: position 2,831 of record JBHJIV010000033.1, read on the forward strand.
GTCTCAAGCCTCTTAATTATTCTTGTAATTCAGCATTGTCATGGCCCTAGACACTCGCTCCCAAGTGCAAACCACTCTACGATTAACGGCTCCCCTGTCCGGCTACTTGATGCCTCTCGAGTCGGTGCCCGACCCGGTGTTTGCCCAAAAGATGGTGGGCGATGGTATTTCTGTTGACCCCATATCCAACGTTCTCAGAGCCCCCTGTGACGGTGAGATTATTCAGATTCATTCCTCTCATCATGCCGTAACGCTAAAGACTGCAGAAGGTGTGGAGATTTTGATGCATGTGGGGTTAGATACTGTCGAGCTGCGGGGAGAGGGGTTTTCACCCCAGGTAAAGCTAGGCGATCGCGTCACCTCAGGAGACGCGCTGCTGGAGTTTGATATTGACTATGTGGCGCTCCATGCTAAAAGTTTACTGACTCAAATTATTGTTACGAATACCGAACGGATTGCAGAATTTGTCTTTCAGCAAGGGTTGGTGAATGCGGGGCAGGATATTTTTCTAGAGCTGGTACTGGCGACAGACCAGCCGCCACTGGAGGTGACTACTGGAGAGAAGGTTACGTCAGAACCCATTGTCATTGGCAATCCTCAAGGGCTGCACGCTCGTCCGGCTGCAGTCTTGGTCAACCTGGCTAAACAGTATCAGTCTCAGATATCGCTGCTGCGGGGGAGTGACCGGGCCAATGCAAAAAGTGTTGTGGCAACTATGGCGATGCAGGTGGCTCATGGGGACTCGGTGACCCTGGAGGCCACGGGCCCAGATGCTAAGGCCGCGATTACGGAGCTAACTGAGGCGGTCCGGTCTGGGTTGGGAGAATCTGGGGCTGCATCTGCCCTGGCCAGTATTGATCAGTCAGCGCTTAAGGCCCCACCGCCCCAGCCAAAGTCTGAGGACCTCAACATTATTATGGGGGTGGCGGCTTCGTCAGGTCTGGCGGTGGGTAATACCTATCGGGTACGCCAACAGGCTCTGGTAATTAAGGAAGTGGGGGAGTCGCCGAGTAAAGAGCGGCGGAAATTGGAGGATGCGATCGCAAAAGCCGCCCTAGAGATCGAATCTATTCGGGCTAAGGTTCACGGTCAGGGCAATCCGGGTAAAGCCGCCATTTTTGCCGCCCATCAGGAAATTTTAGATGACCCTGAGTTAATGGATATTGCCACCAGCGCCATTAGCAAGGGGAAAAGTGCAAATTTTGCCTGGAAACAAACCTACACAACCCAGGCGGATAAGCTGGCCCAGCTAAACAATGAGCTGTTGGCGGAGCGGGCCAATGATATTCGTGACGTGGGTATGCGGGTGTTACGAATTCTCACAGGTGTCGAAGCCACAGAGATCAAATATCCCCACAATACAATTTTGCTCGCAGAAGACCTCACCCCGTCTGACCTGGCCAATTTGGACCGAGAGCGGGTGGTTGGCTTTTGTACCCTGGCTGGTGGGGCTACCTCCCACGTAGCGATTCTGGCTCGGTCGATGGGGATTCCGGCCATTGCTGGAGCAGAGCCTCGGGTATTGGACTTGGCCGATGGCACTCCGGTAATTCTCGATGGCACTAAAGGGACACTGCGGTTGAATGCCCCAGCAGCAGACATTGAGCGCACCCAAACCCACATTGCCCAAAAAAAGGCTAAACAGGCGGCTGACCTAAAGCATGCCTTTGAGCCCGCCATTACCCAGGATGGACATCCGGTTGAGATTGTGGCCAACATCGGGGGGCTAAAGGATGCGCAGGAAGCCGTCTCTTTGGGCACCGAAGGTGTCGGTCTGCTACGCACCGAATTTATCTTTATGGAGCGGTCCCAGGCCCCCACAGAAGATGAACAAACCGGTATTTATCGCAGCATTGCCGAAGTGTTGGGACCCGATAAACCGATGATTATTCGCACCCTTGATGTGGGTGGCGACAAACCTCTGCCCTACCTGGCCATGGCCCCAGAAGAGAATCCCTTTTTGGGAGAACGGGGTATTCGGCTAGGGTTTGACCAGCCTGAGCTGCAGCGCACTCAGCTACGGGCAATTTTGCGCTCGGCGTCCGCAGGCAAACTGCGGGTAATGTTTCCCATGATTGGCCGCATCGAAGAGCTCCGCATGGCCAAAGCCATGCTAGAGGAAGAACGCCAGGCCCTAAACCTGCCCCCTGTGGAGGTGGGCATTATGGTTGAGGTGCCCTCAGCTGCGGTGATGGCTGAGCAGTTTGCCAAGGAGGTAGATTTCTTCTCTGTTGGCACCAATGATCTCACCCAGTACACCCTGGCGATGGATCGGGGCCATCCCAAACTAGCGCCCTTTGTTGACGGTTTGCACCCAGCAGTGTTGCGGTTGATCGGCCATACGGTCAAAGGCGCGGGCCGTCACGACAAATGGGTGGGCGTCTGCGGCGGCATTGGCAGCGACCCCCAGGCCATTCCTCTGCTGATTGGCCTCGGTGTTAAAGAACTTAGCGTCAGCGTCTCGATGATTCCTAGCATTAAGGCCCAGGTTCGTTCTCTTAAACTCAGCCACTGTAAGAAACTTGCCGCGCAGGCCCTGGGGTTAGAAACCGCGGCTGAAGTACGCAGTCTGGTGCCACTGCCCGATGTGTAAGGGCGCAGATGCCCCAGACAAGATTATTTCCTGGCAAGGGCACGGATGCCCCCCCGATAAAACTAATCCCTACGGTTCTGTTTTTTTCTAAACCTATGACCACAACAGCCCCCTCTCCTCCGTCACAACCACAATGGCGTGACCAAGCCTTTGGTCTCCTGCAAAAAATGGGCAAGGCACTGATGCTGCCTGTCTCGGTACTGCCTGTGGCCGGTATTTTGCTGGGCCTGGGCAGTGCCCGCCTGATTGAGATTCAAAAAATTCAAGAAGGTGTTTTAACCGGTGCCAAATTTGGCTGGCTGCCTGCCCCCCTAGCCGAGATTATGAAAGCCTCAGGGGATGCCATTTTTGCCAATCTCCCCATTCTGTTTGCCGTGGCGGTGGCCATTGGCTATACCGCTAACGACGGTGTTTCTGCTCTTGCGGCCATTGTCGGCTTTGTGGTGTTCCTGGCGTCCCTGGGGGTGTCTTCGATTCTGTTTGCCAACATTGACCCCAGCGCCCTCAAACCCATTATGGGGATTCCCTCATTAGATACCGGGGTGTTTGGCGGTCTGATTATGGGCTGTGTGGCGGCCTATATGTTCAATCGGTTTTTCCGCATTAAGTTACCCCAATATCTGGGCTTTTTTGCCGGTAAGCGGTTTGTGCCGATTATTACTGCGATCGCAGCCATTGTTGTCGGCATTCTCATGAGCTTTATCTGGCCACCGGTGGGGGGTGCCATTAACAGCTTTGCCAACGCCGCTGCTGCTGGGGATAACGTTCCCGTGACCGTTGCCATCTATGGCTTTATTGAGCGGCTGCTCATTCCCTTTGGCCTGCACCACGTGTGGAATGTCCCCTTCTTCTTTCAGATCGGCTCGTTTACCGACCCCATTACCAATGAAATTGTCACAGGCGACATCACCCGCTTTTTTGCCGGAGACCCCACCGCCGGTATTATCGGTGGTGCCTACTGGTTCAAAATGTTTGGTCTGCCGGCGGCGGCCATTGCCATGTGGCACTGTGCCAAGCCTAAAAAACGTAAAGCAATTGGCGGTATCATGATTTCTGCCGCTCTGACATCGTTTCTGACCGGCATTACCGAACCCATCGAATTCTCCTTTGTCTTTGTCGCTCCGGTGTTGTTTTTACTCCATGCTGTTCTGGCCGGGTTTGCCGACTTTCTCTTTGTCATCCTGGGCGGCCGCATGGGCTTCACCTTTTCCCACGGGTTTATCGACTTTTTTCTCTTTAACGCCCTGGGCACCAAAGTCTGGCTAATTCTCGCCTTTGGCCCCTTGTTTGCCGCCCTTTACTATTTCAGCTTCCGATTTGTGATCAAGCGTTTTAACCTGATGACCCCCGGTCGCGAAGAGGAAACCGAAGAATTCGCTAGCAATCTGCCCCAGGATGCTGCTGCCATGTCCAAAGAGTTAACCCTGGCATTTGGTGGTCGGAGCAACATCGAGAATTTAGATGCCTGCATTACCCGGCTGCGCATTGGGGTCAAAGACATGGGCAAAGTCAACATTGCGCGACTCAAAGCCTTGGGTGCATCTGGGGTGCTGCAGGTGGGCAGCAACGCCCAGGCCATTTTTGGCCCCCGCTCTGAAAATCTTAAAACGGACATGGTCGAATATCTCAAAACAGCTGGACCTGAAGCTGATGAGGTGGTTGCCCCCATGCCTGAAGAGTCGATGGTGGCAGCGACTGTGCCTGCTGTGACAGCTGACCCTGCTGCAGCCGAAAAGGCTCAAGCTATGGTTGCAGCCCTGGGGGGAGCCGACAATATTCGCACGATAGATCCGGTCGCGATGACTCGACTACGTGTGGAAATCACTGACCCCAACGCCATCAACGAAGAGACCCTGAAGACAGCCGGTGTAGCGGCCCAGATGCGGGTACAGGATCAGGTACTGCATATGGTAGTAGGGCTAAATGCAGAGCAATATGCTGGAGAAGACAGCAAACGGCTTGGGGCGAAGGTTTAATATCTCAGGCTACATGTGGAAAAGCACAATATCACAGGGCGCATGACGCATGATGCGCCCCTCTGCCGTTCCTAACAGGTAATCAACCGGCTCCGGACGCTCAGCCCCAAGGAAAATCAAGTCTATTTTCTCTTTTTCGGCGACATCGATAATCTCGGTGTGTGTTGAGCCATATCGCACCTTTAGCCCTGCCACCAATTCGCTTGGGATATTTTGACCGGTAAAGGTCTCTAGCGATTTTAATGCTTTAGCTCGGGCTTTTTCTACAAAGTCGTCGGGTAATAGCGGACTGACAAAATAACCACCATAGTCAGCCATCACCGTCATGACGATAAACTGCCCCTCTAGGGCCTTGATATAGGCAATCGCTCGATCTAAGAAAGTCAGCTTAGCCTCTAGCTGATTGATATCGATAGGGAGTAAAACTTTAAGCGGCACAATAACTCCTGTGAAAGATAGTTGGCATTGCTTGTCCTCTGCTTTAGACCGATTTATTCTCTATGCGATCGCAATTTTTTCTATAGGGCTTCACTTGGCAGAACCAACGGCTGCTGCTGTCGCCATATCCGCATCGTCTAGAGCCTCTGAATTGACACGGGTGATGGTCAGGTTAAGCGCGCCCAAGAAGACAGACACAACCGGACTGAGAATATTAAAAAAGCAAAACGGCAGATAGCTGAGGGTGGATACACCTAGTACGCCCGAGTGAAATGCCCCACCAGAATTCCAAGGAATCAAAACTGATGTTACGGTGCCCGCGTCTTCGACTGCCCGTGAGAGATTTTTGGGATGCAGCCCAAACTTGACATAGGCAGAGCGAAACATACGAGCAGGTACCACAATGGCAATGTATTGATCAGAGGCGGTGGCATTCATAAAAACACAGGTCGCGACAGTAGCACCAATCAAAGTGCCCGCCCCTTGCGCCCCCGCCAAAATAGTGTTGGCCAGCTTTTGCAGCATGCCACAGGCTTCTAACATGCCACCAAACAGCATAGCGGTGATAATTAGCCAAATGGTATTGAGCATACTGCTCATACCGCCTCTCGAAAACAAACCATCGATCACCTCATTCCCGGTTTCAATATTAAAACCATCAGCGGCAACACCTATCAACAGCTGATAAGCACCGCCAAGGGTAAAGTTACCGTCCAGCATTGTTGTCAAAAGCTCACGCTGAAAAAGCACCGCTGCCAGGCAGCCTAGCAACACACCAAACACCAGAGCAGGCAGAGCGGGCACTCGCAGCGCCACCATCGTCACCACTAGCAATGGAACCGCTAGCAGCAGAAGGTTTAGATTAAAATTAGACTGAATAACGCCCTGCACCTCAGCGATGGCATTATCACTTAAACTATCCCCCTGATAGAAAAAGCCCAGTATGAGAAACCCCACTAACGATAGCCCGATGGCAGGTCCTGAGGAGTACACCATATGACGAATGTGGGTAAACAGATCAGTTCCCGCCATCGCCGGGGCTAGATTGGTGGTATCCGACAGGGGTGACATTTTGTCACCGAAGTAGGCACCCGAAATCACAGCGCCTGCAACCATTCCCTCTGGAACGTTAAAGGTTTGACCGATAGCAATCAGGGCAATTCCAATCGTGCCGCTAGTGGACCAACTGCTGCCCGTGCACAGGGCCACAATACAGCTGACCACGCAGGAAACAAACAAGAAAATGCTAGGATTAATAATCTCCAGGCCGTAGTAAATCATCAGCGGTACAATGCCACTGGCAATCCAAATGGAGATCAGTGAGCCAACTACAAACAGAATGAGCACAGCTTGCAAAGCCATGGCAATCGATTTGATGATTTGCGCTTCTAGAAAACGGTAGGAAATTTGCAGAGCCGAAACGCCGATTAATCCAGCAACTAGAGCCGATAAACCCAAGGCAATTTGATTGGGGCCATAGGTGGCATTGTCCTTAAAAAAAAGGACATTGAAAATCATTAAGGCAATCAAAAAAACGATGGGAATTAGGCATAGAATAATAGATGGTTCTCGCCTATCTAACTCTTCTTGCATCGTCAAATTTCCTTGCGAATTTAAGTTTATGGTTGCTCCACCCTCACCCTAGAGATCTTTTCATAAGGGAGAAACCGAGTCTCACTGCTGTGAAGGCATTAGGAACAACTTGTGGGAATAAATTGACAGTAAAAAAATTGCTTGATCGTAGTACGCCCAAAAATCAGACACGTGACCGACTAGAGCATCAATACATCAGGTAAAATTTTATACTTCTCATCTAAAATAGTCTATTGTTTCTCTTAAAAACTGTTTCAATTGATACAGGCATTGCTTCATCGCAGCAATTTATGGGTATGAGATTTTAGCCAGTGTCATCAGGATTTAGACTGAGAACCGCTCTGTGACGCTCCTTCTAACCGCTCAGCCATGGCTTTGTTCTTGTACTCGTTAGTGGCTTTAATGCCACTGGCAACTGTTTTTTTGCTGTTGTTGGTCGCCCGCCGCCCCGCCGGGCAGGTAATGCCCGGCGCCTATTTAGTAACAGTTGGCATCGCTGTGCTGGTATGGCGTGTGCCCGCAGTACAGGTGGCGGCCGCCAGTATTCAAGGTCTAGTCGCTGCCGCTGAGATTCTTTGTCCACCTTTGGGGCCGTGGGCAACCCCATTAGGGGCCGTGGGCAACCCCCATTATGATTGGTGTTGATGCAGGACTTAATGGGATTCCAGCTGTGGATCAGTATTTACTAGATCTGGGTCTGGAGCAACCCGACTATCTATTTGCCATTGGTCGCTGGGCCGGTTTTTTCATGGCATTATCGGCACTTTTCTGCCGCTGGTGCTCGTGATGACAATCACTGCCGGGTTTGGTGCGCGAAAGTCCTTTCGAGACGGTCTCGGAGCTTGGAAATTTGCGCTGTTTGCGGGGGTAGCGTCTACGGTGCCCTACGCTCTACTATATTATTCTGGCAGGCCTATTAGGGATTCTGTTTCAAACTTTTGTTTTCACATCATCATGGTCAATTACCAATCCTTAGAAATCGCTAATCTTCCCTTTGGGTCATTCTCCCTAATTATTCAAGATTTTTTTGCTGATAACGTTAGCGGTTTGGTCGAGCTCATAAACGATCGGTACACCTGTGGCCAATTCTAACTTGACTACCTCTTCTGAAGAGAGATCGTCCAAATACATCAAGATAGATCTTAAAGAATTGCCGTGGGCTGAAATCAGTACGTTTTCTCCTTGCTTGATGTGAGGAATAATACGATTCTGAAAATAGGGAACCGACCGATGCATAGTATCTTCTAGACTCTCGCCACCAGGGGGGCGTACATCAAACGAACGTCGCCAGCGCTGAACTTGTTCGGCACCAAATTTCTCTGCCGTTTCCGTCTTATTTAATCCTTGCAGGTCGCCATAGTAGCGCTCGTCTAGGGCTGAGGTGGGAAAGATAGGCAGTTCTTTTCTGGGATCAACTTTGTAGTGATCCCAACCATGCCAGTCAGGATTATCAGCATCATGTTTAAAGACGGGTGTCTTGCCACCACAAATATCGTCACACTCAGTTAAACAAATAACGGCTGTTTCCATAGCTCGAAAAAGCAAGCTGGTATAGCAAACATCCACTCGATAATCGCGCAGCTTACACGACGCTATTGTTGCCTCGGCCCGTCCTCTTTCATTCAAAGGAACATCAACCCAGCCAGTAAATCGATTCTCTGCGTTCCAGAGACTTTGACCATGGCGCGTCAAGATGAGTTCAGGCATAACGATAACACTTCACTTACCTATGTTTCAGGTCTAAGAGAGATAGATAACCCGTAACTTAAACTAACGATTATTCTAATGGTTTATTTCTTTAGACTATGCCATGATTTGCACACATCGAGATATTGACTCACTAAGGTTAAATTTTGATGATTGTCTATGCATTTTGAGATGACTTAGGTGTGAGGCTTTATGCTTAAGGAAGTTGTCGTAGTCTTTACATCGCTCATCGCTCGTACCTCTAATAACGAACAATAAACTGCTTTAAGGGAGACAAACTGATGGCTAAATTACGGATCGGAATTAACGGATTTGGTAGAATCGGCAGCCTCGTCCTACGGGGCGGCATCGACCATCCAGAACTGGAATTTGTTGCCGTTAATGACCTTGCCCCTGCTGAAAGTTTGGCCTATTTGCTCAAGTACGACTCTACCCACGGACGATTCCCCGGCACTGTTGAGGTCAGGGGTGAGGATCTAGTTGTCAATGGAATGGTGGTCAAGTGTTTGTCCGAGCGAGATCCCGCGGCACTTCCCTGGGGAAAATTGGGTGTGGATTATGTGGTGGAGTCCACCGGTCTATTTACTAAGTATGACGGTGCCATCAACCACATCCAAGCCGGTGCCAAGCGAGTGGTCATTTCTGCTCCTACAAAAGATCCTGATAAAGTGTCTACGTTTGTGATGGGGGTAAACCATGAGAGCTTTGACCCTGCGAAAGATAACGTTGTTTCCAACGCTAGCTGTACCACCAATGGATTAGCGCCTATTGCCATGGTGCTTAATCAACACTTTGGTCTGGCCGAAGGCTTGATGACGACAATTCACGCTGCAACCGGCACCCAGCACACCATCGATGCTATTGGCAAAAAAGACCTGCGGGCAGGACGAGCCGCTTCTCAAAACTTGATTCCCTCATCGACAGGTGCAGCTAAGGCTGTGGCGCTAGTGTTGCCAGAACTTAAGGGCAAGCTGCCTGGCATGGCCGTGCGCGTGCCAACAACCGATGTATCGGTAGTAGATTTAACATTTAAAACAGAAAAGTCCACCAGCTATGCAGAAATCTGCGATGTGATGAAGACGGCGGCAGCGGGTTCCCTTAAGGGTATTTTGGGCTATACCGAGGAGGGCGTTGTGTCCACAGACTTTATTACTGATTCTCGATCCACCATTTTTGATGCTGGGGCAGGACTAGAACTCAATTCTAATTTCTTTAAGGTTTTGTCGTGGTATGTCAATGAGTGGGGCTACTCTATGCGTGTGATTGATTTAATGATGGCGATGGGTAAAAAGGATGGAGTTTTGAGCTAGCAACAGTAAAAGGATGACCTTAGGTTTTGTTGCTGGCATAGTCAGCCCAACTTCAACAACAGTCTAAGGCTATAGGAGCCACTAAAATCTCTATGTCTGTGGTAGGTCAGGGAAGGATTGAATGAAGATTGCGTTTTTTAGCACTAAAGGCTATGACAAAACCTCCTTTTTGGCGGCGAATGAAGCCTATGGCCATGAGTTTAGTTTTTTTGAGCCACGCCTAACGAAAGAAACCATCGCTCTAGCTGCCGGGTTTCCAGTTGTTTGTGTCTTTATTAATGATGAGCTTGGGGAAGAAACGCTGCGGGCAATCCACACCACAGGCACTCGTTTTATTGCCCTGCGGTGTGCGGGCTTTAATAACGTTAATCTGGATGTGGCCCAGGAGTTGGGTATGCAAGTCGTGCACGTGCCGGCTTATTCTCCCTATGCTGTGGCAGAACATGCGGTCGGGCTAATTTTGACCCTCAATCGCAAACTCTATCGTGCTTACAATCGGGTGCGGGATGACAATTTTTCTCTGGAGGGTTTACTAGGGTTTGATCTTCATGGAAAAACTGTTGGAGTTGTAGGTACAGGCAAAATTGGTCAATGTTTTGCTCAGATTATGCATGGCTTTGGGTGTAAGCTGCTGGCCTACGATGTTCGCGAGAATCCAGATTGTCTGGCATTGGGTGTTAACTATGTGGCGTTGACACAGCTGCTGACGTTGTCAGATGTGATTTCGCTTCACTGTCCGCTGTTGCCAAGCACCTATCATTTAATTAATGAGGAGACCCTAAAACACACCAAGCCTAAAGCGATGTTGATCAACACAAGCCGAGGCGGGTTGATTGATACTAAAGCTGCGATCGCAGCCCTAAAATCTGGTCGTCTAGGCTATCTGGGTATCGATGTCTACGAAGACGAAGATAGCCTTTTCTTTGAAGATCTCTCTGACACAGTGATCCAAGACGATACCTTCCAATTACTCCAATCGTTTTCTAACGTAGTGATTACATCCCACCAGGGATTTTTTACCAAGGAAGCCTTAAGCAACATTGCAGACACCACATTGGCCAATATCAGTATCCTAGAAGCGGGTAAGGACTGTGCCAATAAGGTGGTTAAAAGATCATAATCTTACCGAGGTTTTCTGTAACAATGCAACAAATATTAGGGTGACCATTTTTTTCAAAAAGGTAACCCATTTGCGGGTTGCGAATTTGTTCAATCTCAGCCTGATTACCTTCAACTAAATCATCCATTAGCCCCATTTGACGAGCGCGGACGTTATCCATTTCTTCTAAGACAGCAGCGGTTTTAAGGTCTTGCCCCGGCTGGTCTATCAGCTGTTGAAACCCATCCGACAGATCGGCCATAGCCGGTCGAACTTCGTAGGTAACAACTTGAACATAGGCATCTAGATTCGCTTCTAGCCTTTTTAATTCAGCATTACGAAACCGTAATTGTTCATTTTGGAGCAGCAGCTGATATTCTTGTTGCTGAATTGTCAGCTGATGTTTGACCCGAGCTAATACTTCTTGCACTCTAAAGGGTTTGCTAATGTAGTCGGCACCTCCTACATCAAAGGCCAATACCTTATCAAACGCATCATCCAGTGCACTTACAAAAATCACAGGAATTCTTTGGGTGTGCTCCGATTCTTTAAGCCGACCACAGACCTCATATCCATTCATACCCGGCATCATAATTATCAAGCAGAATTAGATCGGGGAGCACTGCCTCAACCGCCTGCAGGGCGCGCTCTCCGTTCATCACTTTGCGTACCTTATAGCCATTTTCTAACAACATTGTGGACAACAGACGCAGGTTATCTGGCATGTCATCAACAATGAGAATATCTGCAGTGGTGGCAGTTTTGGCAGGAAGATTCATAGTAGTGGTAACACACAAGAGTCGATTAATAGAGTTCAGATACATCTCTGAAATACTATTAATCGTAAGATTAACCTAATTCCTGGGTTAAATCGCTTCTTTAAAGGGTTTCCGCATAAAATCATCACAGCCAGCGGCTAGAACAGCCTCACGGTCAGTATCCATGGCGCTGGCCGTCAGAGCAACAATCTTGGTTGTATGCTCTGAGGTCTCTAATGCACGAATGCGTCGCGTTGCCCCATAGCCATCCATCACCGGCATTTGGATATCCATCCAGATCAAGTGAGGAGACCACTGCTGCCAAATACTGACAGCCTCTTGACCGTCAACCGCCTCGCGCACCTCAAACCCAAGCGGAGTAAGTAACTGCACGAGCAACAGCCGATTTTCTAACCGGTTTTCAACGACTAAAATTCGATAGGGAGGTTGATTAGGCTCTAACCCAATAATCTGCTGGCGCGGTCGACGGTCTGCACATTCGTTGGCTGTTCCCAATCGAGCTTGAACATCAAGCTGAAAAATGGCCTCATACCCTAATCGACTGTTGACCGTAATATCTCCTCCCATTAGCTGGACAAATTTTCGACTGATGGGTAACCCTAACCCGGTTCCCTGCTGCGCTTTCCGACCGGCATCGGTCTGGCCAAATGCTTTAAATAGTTTGTCTACTTCGTGGGTTGCAATGCCGGGGCCAGTATCTTCTGCTTCAAACCACAGAAGAGTCTTTTGTGACGACTCTGACTGTACTCGTACTCTTAAAACAACACTGCCCTGTTCTGTAAATTTAATGGCATTTCCTAACAGGTTGATTAATACCTGTCGCAGTTTGCCCTCGTCAGTGATGACGCACTGAGGCACTTTAGGGGTACGTTCAAATCTAAGCTCTAGCCCCTTAGACTCAGCCTTAAGCGCTAACATGTCCTCTAGGGTATCCAACAATCGGTAGAGGTCAAAATCACTTTCATTTAGGATGGTTCTGCCCGCCTCAATTTTGGACATTTCCAAAACATCATTGATCAGCTCTAGAAGATGTTCTCCACTGCGATTGATAATGCTCAGATGGTTGCGATTTTCTGGACATAAATTGACATCACGACCCATTAGCTGAGTAAAGCCAAGAATGGCATTCAGCGGGGTGCGCAGCTCATGACTCATACAGGCCAAGAATTCACTTTTGGCTCGATTTGCCACTTCTGCTTCCTCTTTGGTACGCTGTAGAATCGCCGCATCAGTTTTGGATTGGGTAATGTCAAACAACACGCCGTCTTGCCAGAGCCGATTATCTTCTTGACTAAAATCGCCAATTTCACAAACCCAGCGCACACTGCTCAAACCATTCAGCAGCAACAGGAAACACGTCAACGCGCTCAAACGTTTGCAGCTGCCATTGCGCTGACAGAGCATGAAGTACGCCGACTAATTGATCAGCAACTCCAAGCCGTGGGTTGGGAAGCTGATACTGATAATTTGCATTATTCCAAGGGAACGCGTCCAACAGTTGGGCGCAATATTGCGATCGCAGAATATCCGCTAGGAGGTAACCGCCGAGCAGACTATGCTCTATTCGTAGGAACAAAACTTCTAGCGGTGTTAGAAGCTAAGGCGGAAGATGCGGCCCAAGCGCAGACGCAGACCAGTGTTTACGTAAAAGATATTGCCGGAACCTACAACGTTTTCCCATTTGCCTTTTTTAGTGACTATTACACCACCTACTTTTGGGAGATGGGTACGGGCAACAAGCGATTGGTGTCTGGTGTGTTTGGTCCAGACGATTTGGAGCGACTTGATCACATTCGCCAATACCAGTCACCCCTAGCCTCAGTAAAGTCCAATCTAAAAATTGCTGATCGTACCTACCAGCTAGAAGCCATCCAGCGGATTGGAGAATCATTTGAAGCAGGTCAGCGGCGGGCGCTGCTGGTAGATTGGCTACAGGCACTGGGAAAACCCGAACAGCGCTGGCTCTGATTGAGCTGTTTTTGCAGACGGGGCAGGCGCTAAAAGTTTTGTTTGTAGCAGACCGAGATGCTTTAGTGACTCAAGCTCTGGAAAAAGGATTTAAGCAACATTTGCCAGAGGAACCTCGCGATCTCATCTTCACCAAACACATCGACAAAACCAAGCGGCTGTATGTATCAACCCAGCAAACCCTAGAGCGCTGCTATCAGGACTTTAGCCCCGGCTTTTTTGACCTGGTAATTTTTGACGAGGCTCATCGCTCTTTGTTTAATAAATTTGCTGAGGTGGTGGACTACTTTGATGCCCGCATGATTGGTTTGACAGCTACCCCAGCCAGCTTTATTAATCAAAATACGTTTCAGCTGTTCCATTGTGAGGGGGTGACTCCTACATTTCTCTATCCCTATCGACAGGCTGTAGAGGAAAAGTATCTGGTGAATTTCAGTCTGTACCGCGCACAGACCAGATTCCAGCGTCAGGGCATTAGTGGCGTAGATCTGTCAGAGTATGAGCGTAATGCTCTCATTGAGCAGGGAAAAGATCCAGACGATATTGATTTTTCAGGCAGTGACCTAGAGAAAAAGGTCACCAATAAAGACACCCTACGCAAGCAGTGGGAAGAAATTATAGAGGTGTGCTTTAAGGACGAATCGGGCAGCTGCCAGCAAAAATAATTGTGTTTGCCATCACCCAGGAGCACGCCAAACGGCTATGTGACACCTTTGAGGAAATGTATCCCCATTGGAAAGACCTAGTGAAGGTGATCACCCACTAACATTTGAAGATGCCATTGCACCGAATGAGGATGAACAACCAAAACAGGCACTGACAGCAGTGCAGGAAACATTGAACCAGTTAGGGGCTGAGATTCAGCCATTGCAGGCGGAGTTAGATCAGCTAAACCGGCAGTTTTGGGTGAGTAAGGAGGAAGTCCAGACAAATAAGTATGACCTGTCCGCCAGTCGCTACCGGCAGATTGAGCAAGAGCCCGTATATTATGAAGCACCCAAGGTGACGATGGAACGTTTGTTAAAGCTGGAACATGTGATGGCAGCAGAAGTGGCAGAATTAGAGAAGCTACTGGAGTAGTTGATAATGACCGCACAAGAATTTGAAACTCAACTGCTGAACCTGAGCCCAGATGAACAGCTAACGGTGATGCAGGCACTATTGCAGATGGTTGCCACGCCTGCCCGTGGGATTACGAAAACTCCTGGGGTAATGGGTGGGGATGCTTGCACTACAAAGACTCGCATTCCAGTATGGCTGTTGGTGAGCTATAGGCAGCAGGGCATTAGCGATGGGCAAATTTTAGAAGGATATCCCGACCTGACCGCCGCCGATTTAGTGGCTGTATGGGCCTACGCCAAAGTTCATGCCGACGAAGTAGCCACTGCTATAGAGGTGCAGGATACTGCTATGCAACAAGTGGTCTAAATAATGAATTGATAGGAATAACAGTAAATCGGTGCCGACAGTTCTTAGAAAAGATGGTTTTGCGTTTCGTACCTATTTCAATGACCACATTCCTCCCCATATTCATGCTTTCAAAGCAGATGGTCAGGCCATTATTAGCATTGGCAATGAAGAGAATCAACCTAAACCGCTCGAAGTCTACGAAATGAGCGATAAAGAACTCAAAAAAGCGCTCAAAGTTGTCACCGAACATTAGACATATCTAAAAGAAAAGTGGGAGGAATATCATGGTTGAGGCTAATTTAGATTTACAAATCGCTCAAGCCAAACAAGCAGCGGCTCTGGCGAGTGTGACTGAACCTAGAGCGGTTTCTGCTCACTACGATACAAACAGTGAGTTGATTGTTATTCACTTAAAGAGTGGAGCAGTTTATAGCTTTCCCTCAACAATTGCTCAAGGATTAACTAATGCAGACGCTAAACTCCTGGCTGAGGTGGAAATCACCCCTGCGGGAGATGGTTTACATTGGGAAACTTTAGATGTGGATTTTACGGTTAAAGGATTATTAGCTGGGATTTTTGGGACAAAGGTTTGGATGACAGAATTACAAAAACGCTGGGAGTAAGTCGAATGAGTACCACAACGCAAGCAATGACATTAGAGGCCTTTCTGTCCCTACCAGAAACAGAGCCTGGATCTGAATTTATTTAGGGTGAAATCATTCAAAAGCCTATGCCTCAAGGAGAACACAGCCGCTTGCAGTCGAAGCTGAGTGCGGTCATTAATCAGGTAACTGAAGACGCAAAAATTGCCTATGCATTTACAGAACTAAGGCGTTCGTTTGGGGGAGATTCTGTTATTCCAGATATCGCGGTGGTACGTTGGAATAAAATTCCGCGTGAGCCATCAGGCCGAGTATCCAATAGATTTAACATCCCGCCAGATTGGGCAATTGAGATTTTGTCACCGGACCAAAGTGTAACCAAGGTGTTAAAAAAACTGCTGCATTGTTCGGAGCATGGTACTGAGCTAGGCTGGTTAATCAATCCTAAGGAAACAACAGTGATGCTGGTATTGCCCGAGCAGCGAGTGCAGTTTGTAGAGGGCAAAGCCACATTACCAGTTTTAGAAGAGATTAACCTTTCACTGACAGTGGACCAAGTTTTTGGCTGGTTGAAGTTTTAACGGCTGATGTATGTTTCTTAAACGTTATATTTCAACATACATTTGAGTTTTATGCACCACATCATTCTGCAGAAACCAGTCCAGAACACATATAATCAACCTCACCGTAACCCCAAACTCATGCCACTAGAGAAAATCTAGTACGTTGGATTGTAGGGCGGCGTTCCGGCCCTGCCCATGGGGGTTTGGGGAACTCGGAGGGACCCCAAGCAACATCTTTAAACTCCCTATCAGGGACTGTAAGCTGGGCGGTAGATCTCAAGCGATAAGGATGTTTTTACTGCAATCGACGAGGATGGATTTTGGATTTGGTAGGTGAGTTTAGGGAGTGGTTGAGGGGATTTTAAGGGAAGGGGAAAGGGGGCAATGGGAAAGGGGGCTATGGGCAAGGGATTAATTGAGACTATCCATCTACCAAAAAGTTGGAAGATCGTAAGTTTTAAAGAGATTGCGGGAATTATTGTTCCAACGCGAGATAAACCAAAGCGCTTTTGTGGTGATATTCCTTGGATTACTTTGCCAGACATTAAAGACTTCTTCATAACCGATGCAATACATCAGTTGAGTCATACAGATGCAGCAGCAGTTGGAAATCGCCTTATGCCATCTGAAACAGTACTCTCAATCTGTGCAGGAAGTTTAGGTAAAGTTTGTCTAACAACTAGAGAAGTCTATGCCAATCAACAGTTTTATGGCCTAGTCTCAAATCGAGATCTAGTTGAACCAATATATTTGGCATTAAGTCTCGGCAATCTCAGTGAGTCTTTTTATCAAGGTCTTGCAGGGGTTTCAACAATTGGCTTTTTCAGTAAAGAGAAAGCTTTATCTATCAAAATCCCCCTGCCGCCATTAGAAGAACAACAAAAATTCGCCACCATAGTCCAACGCTTCGAACGTCTCCGCACCCAACAACGCGAATCCGACCGTCAGGCCGAGCACCTATCCCAAAGCATCTTGCATCGCGCCTTTCGCGGAGAACTTTGAGAGAGCCAGCCCTAGATAGTTCCAAGTCACGCATAGAAGACACTTACAAGACCCTACCCCTACCGTTTTTTCTTAGACCGATTTTGCTTGCGGGCCTGCTTCTGCGACTGACGTTTTTTCCTACGCTTAACCTCCCCTTTTTTTAGATCGGCAAACCCCGACGAAAGCCCAATGCCTGCTGGAGCAACCCGTTTCTGCTTAGGAGCATTGCCCTGGAAGCAAGCCCACCACCCCATAGAAGCGATCGCATCTGTCACAAAACGATACTGCCGTCGTGAGCGTAGCCGCTCGATAGACGTCTCTATGCCTGTGTTAATCGCACGGTTTAGATCCTCAAGAGCGCTCCATTGAGGATCGACCTCATCGGCTTCGTATGCCTGACGTAGCAACGGAATCAATGACTCACTAGGGCACAGGTCCAAAATGTCCATCAGCAGTGAATGAGATAAAAAATCATCCGCTTCTGTTTTCTGTTGTTGAAACTGGGGCCACAGTTCTTCAAAGTACTCCAGCACCGATTCCCTAGAGAGCTCATCTTCTATCACCAGTGTTGTTAGGGTACTCAGCCCAACGCCGCGAACATATTCATTAATCTCGGTATTTTCGATAGTTTGCTTAATCGGTGAAAGATCGCCACCACACACTGAGGCCAAAATGCGGCCTAAATCTTCCGTAACCAGGTCACCCATAATGTCCATAATGACCTCACCCGGTGTGGTGATGAAGTCAATCATGAGTGGATAAGCTTGGGTCTCTCGGAACTGGGCCAGTAGATAAAAGGCGTAAATATGGCGAAAATAGTCGGCATTTTTCTCAATTTCTGCCAGCTTTTCGGGGGTAGGGGTAATCTCAGCCAGCAGCAGCGGGGTGATTTCATCCTTTTGGACAATGGCTTGCTTGATGACCTCACCCGGAAATTTGCGATCGCGATTTTCCTTCAAAGCGTCCATAATCGCAGTTACTTCCATGCTCTAATCCCCGGCTTTCTATAGGCTCTATCCTAAAACGCGGTTTACGCCTAAACAACGGGTAGGCACCTTTATCCCACAGCCAGGTCAAGAACACCTGACGGAATTGTCTGCACCAGGGATGTATAGATGAAGGACTTCTATGCGCGCATATTCATGATTTTCCTGAACTCAAAATCGTTACGGCGATGTTTTGGGCTATTTTTGGCAGGATTGCTAGCTGGTTTGATGATAACGACCCAGCAAGCGGCGGCCCAAACTAGCTTTTGTGAGACCCGGTCTGTGCCGTCTGATGTGGTGCAGGGACGTAGCTATGGTGACCCCCATATCAATACGTTTGATGGGTTTCACTATGCATTTCAAACCGTGGGAGAGTTTATTTTGACCCATTCAAATGATCGCAATTTTGAAGTGCAGGCTCGTCAGGCCAAGGTGCCCAATCGCAATAGCCTATCGCTAAATACGGCGGTTGCGATGCGGGTGTGCGACCATCGCGTTGGCATGTACATACAAGATAGCCCCGACGGTCGTAGTCTGATGTGGGTAGATGGCCAGCCCATTGAGTTTGAGGATAACGGCGTTGCGTTGCCCAACGGTGGCGAAATCCAGCGGCAAAATGACAGCAACTACACCGTAATCTGGCCCAGCGGTGACCAGGTGGCGCTTAAGCTGATTACCGTCAGCGGCAGTCGCTTTATCAACATTATGCCGATTGTGAGTCGCGATCGCAGAAATACCCTGGCCGGTCTGCTGGGTAACTTTAATGGCAACCCGGATGATGACTTGGCCAGCCGCAGTGGCAATGTGCTGCCCGCTCGCTCCACCTACAGCATTGCCACTAATGCCCTCAACCGGGCCTTACCAGCGGCCATTCCAGTGTATGAGCTAGAAACGGCCTACTTTGCGCAGCTTTACCAACAGTTTGGCGATAGCTGGCGGGTGACCCAGGCAGAATCACTATTTGACTATCCGGCTGGGTTGACCACCGCTAGCTTTACCAACCGTGGTTTTCCCAATCAGTACTTGACGCTGAACGGTGTGAGCGATCGCGACCTGGAAACGGCCATTGAAGACTGTGAAGCCGCTGGTGTGCCCGACGATCAGATGGATGGCTGTGTATTTGATGTAGCAGCAACGGGAAACAGCAGCTTTGCCAATGCCGCCGTTAATGCTGTTGCCAATGTTGTTGTTGATCGGGTAACCGACCGCATTTTAGATGAAGTCAATGAGGCCATTCCCTTACCTGGTGGCTTTAGTCTGCCGTTCTAGAGACTGTTTAGACTAATTTAATAGTTGTTAAAGGGGTGCGATTTTAACTGAGATCGCACCCCTTTTAGTCAAAATGTTACGGTTGTTATTGTTATTCTTTAGCAATTATTTAGAGTCATCTAAATAGTCTCATCGTTTGTCAATTCAGCACCTATCCTTGTAAGGACAGCGATATTTTAGGATATTTTATGCCTAAACCAACCAACCAAGACATGCAGCAGGAGACTGTTAACGGCTCTTCGCATAAGAAACCTAAGTCAGACAAACGAAAAGCGGCAAAAACTAGAGCCGCTAAACGAAAAGCGGTAAAAACAAAGGCTGTCAAACGGACCGTTAACCAGATCGCTACAGTTCCTATGTCTGCGTCATCCAAATCTGCTAAAAAGAAATCGGCAAAACGTCATGCAACAAAAGATAAAAGTGCCCAGACCAAACAGTCTAAGCCTGCTAAAAAGTTCAATAAATCTCTTTATGAAGCTGAACTAGAGCGGCTACAGCTAGAACTGGTCAAAATGCAGGAATGGGTTAAGCATGCAGGGCTAAAAGTTGTTGTCATTTTTGAAGGGCGAGATGCGGCTGGTAAAGGTGGTGTGATTAAGCGTATTGCTGACTGTCTCAACCCTCGTGGCTGTCGCATTGTGGCTTTAGGTAAACCCACCGGGCGAGAGAAAAGTCAGTGGTATTTTCAACGCTATGTCAGTCAGCTACCGGCGGCGGGTGAAATGGTCTTGTTTGATCGCAGCTGGTATAACCGGGCCGGTGTTGAGCGGGTGATGGGGTTTTGCACCCAAACTGAGTATGCGGAATTTATGAGTACCTGTCCTGAGTTTGAACATATGCTGCAGCGCTCGGGCATTATCCTAATTAAATATTGGTTTTCTGTCAGTGATAGAGAGCAGGAACAGCGGTTTAAGGCCCGCATTGATGACCCAACTAAACGGTGGAAGCTAAGTCCTATGGATTTAGAAGCCAGGGCTCGCTGGGTGGAGTATTCCAAAGCAAAAGATGACATGTTTGCCATGACGGATACGACCCAATCCCCCTGGTATGTGGTGGATGCTGATGATAAACGCCGAGCGCGACTCAACTGCATTAGTCATTTGCTCAGCCTGATTCCCTATGAAGATCTGCCCTATGAGCCGATTGTCTTGCCCAAACGTCAGCGGGCCATCAACTATGAGCGTCCCCCCAAAGACACTCAGCGCATGGTGCCACCGCTGTATTGATCAGCACCTATGGCGGCAAACCTCTGCTGATACGGATCTATTTAAGACACTCAGTGTATGGTGCTAACGCTGTATTAATTGATACCTATGATGGTAAACCTCTGCTGATATAGAGCTATCTCTATCAACATAGCCAGCATAGCCAGGCAATCTTTTGAGAGGGCTGCCTGGCTTTTGATTGTGGGTGATCTGGATAGGTTTGGGTGCGATCGCACCCTACAACTTTATTAGACAAATGCATGTCAAATGTGAGACCACATATATAAGCCAATCTTTTGATTTCAATTGAAATTCATAAAACAAAAAAATGTTACTTCCATTTCCTTTTATTGTTAGACTTTAATCAATGATTAAAAAGAATTGCATTTATTAAAGTCAATTCTTCCTTGATTGCAAGGTCCCACGCCAGTTTCCGCAGTCAGGAAAATGACAGTTTCCTTTGGATAGGTCAGGTGTCGGGGTTTACATTCCGTTATTTAGCTGTCTACCAGGGAGTCTTAGCTTCGACTAAGCGAGGTGCTTCAAACGTGCAGATTACAAACAAGATCCATTTCCGAAATTTACGCGGTGATCTCTTTGGGGGTGTCACCGCTGCTGTTATTGCGTTACCGATGGCCCTAGCCTTTGGTGTTGCTTCTGGGGCAGGAGCCGCATCGGGGTTATGGGGGGCTGTACTCGTTGGCTTTTTTGCCGCTCTGTTTGGGGGTACTCCCACACTCATTTCTGAACCCACTGGCCCCATGACAGTGGTCATGACCGCCGTCATTGCCAACCTGACCGCAGACAATCCTGAAACCGGCATGGCTATGGCATTTACCGTAGTCATGATGGCGGGGGTATTCCAAATTATCTTTGGCGCTCTCAAGCTGGGCAAATATGTCACGATGATGCCCTACACCGTGATATCGGGCTTTATGTCTGGTATCGGTATCATTCTGGTCAATTTGCAGCTTGCGCCATTTTTTGGTCAGCCAAGTCCTAGCGGCGGAGTCGTGGGTACCCTGCAGTCCATTCCTGCACTGTTGGGGAACATTGAGCCTGCAGAGACCATGCTAGCGATTTTTTCTGTCGCTATCATCTGGTTTATGCCTGCCAAAATTAAGCGTCTGGTTCCGCCTCAGCTAATTGCGCTGATTGGGGGTACGGTCCTTTCGCTGCTTCTATTCCCCGGCCCAGACACTATCCGTCGTATCGGCGAGATTCCCATGGGCTTTCCCCAGATGCAGGTGCCAACATTTAGTCCCGACCAGGCACGGCTAATGGTTGTAGATGCTGCTGTTCTCGGTATGCTGGGATGCATTGATGCGCTGCTAACCTCCCTAGTCGCTGACAGTCTGACTCGCACTGACCATAACTCTAATAAAGAACTAATTGGCCAGGGCATTGGTAACTTAATGTCTGGTCTATTTGGCGGTATTGCTGGTGCTGGTGCCACCATGGGTACTGTGGTTAATATCCAGACGGGCGGTCGTACGGCTCTCTCGGGTTTAACCCGTGCCCTTATTCTACTGGTCGTAATTTTGGGTGCGGCTAATCTGGCGGCAACAATCCCCCTCGCAGTGCTTGCGGGTATTGCCCTATAAGTTGGTATTGACATTATCGACTGGGACTTTCTCAAGCGGGCGCATCAAATCTCCATTAAGGCTGCGCTGATCATGTACGGTGTGATTCTTCTCACCGTTCTAGTTGACCTGATTGCAGCGGTTGGTATTGGTGTTTTTGTGGCCAATATTCTCACCATCGAGCGCATGAGCCAGCTACGGTCTGAGTCAGTTCGGGCCATTACAGATACGGATGATGCCATCAAATTAACCTCCGATGAAAAGCGCTGGCTAGACGAAGGTAACGGTCGTGTCCTGTTGTTCCAGCTGGGCGGTCCCATGATCTTTGGTGTAGCCAAGGCCATTTCCCGAGAGCACAATGCCATTGGTGATTACGATGCGGTTGTGTTTGACCTGACCGATGTACCCCACATGGGTGTAACCGCTTCTCTGGCGATAGAAAGCGCTATCGAAGAGGCTACTGAGAATGGTCGTCACGTCTATATCGTAGGGGCGGCTGGCCAAACTAAGCGTCGATTGGCCTCGCTAAAAGTCTTTGATTTAGTTCCGTCTGACCATCGCTATGCAGATCGAGCTGAAGCGCTTAGACAGGCTGTATCGCAAATCTATCCAACAACAACTCAGCCAGCCATGGCAGCAGATGCGTCTTCCTCTGTGGATGCGTCTTCAACAATCCCAAGTTAGTTAATAGGAGAGCTATGCAACCTATCGTTTGGCTGTTATTTGCTCTCTGTGCGACCGTGCTAGGTCGTCGGCTGCGTCACCTTGATGAAGTTCATGCCATGGCACTCTATAGTGTTGGTCTGTTAAGCGGCATCTGGGGATTCTCCTTAGTACCTAGCATGGTCCCACTAACCCTTGGCACTCTGGTCATTGGTTGGTTACAGATTGGTAGCTTACGAAATTAAATAGAAACGGTTTTGGGCTGATGAGAATCAGCGATCGCAATGTTCACGTCCATCGCTCTGCTGTAGAAAGAACCTCAAAAGAGTTTTATCTGGACGTATCAGGACGATAAAAGTGTTTTAAAACTCTGACAATGAAGAGGATTTATACATGGTTTTGAATAGCATGTCATCACTCCCCAATCTGATAGATACCTGGCCGTTGACGCCATGGGTCTTGGCAGAAGTCTCGCCCACTGAAAGCGGTCCTTTGATTCTGATTGGTGTGCTGCTAAGTCTAATCACGGTGTATGCCACTAGCAAGATTGGCGGCGAGCTGTCGAAGCGGCTTGATTTACCCCCCGTACTGGGTGAATTGTTGGGGGGTGTTGTTGTCGGTGTTTCATTCCTGCACCTGCTGATGTTCCCTGAAAACAGCTCTGCTGCTTCAGGTTCGGTGATTGCTCAGGTCGTGCAGTGGATGGGGCAGCTAGACGCCGATGCAGCCATGCAGATCTTTGAGAGTCAGAGCGAGGTTATCTCGGTTCTAGCCGAGTTAGGTGTCATTGTTCTGCTGTTTGAAATTGGCCTTGAGTCTGACCTGCGCGAACTGAGTAAAGTTGGTGCTCAAGCGGCCGTGGTGGCTATTGTGGGTGTGGTTGTTCCATTCACCCTCGGCACCCTGGGTTTAGTATCGATCTTTCACGTGGCTGTTATTCCTGCCATTTTTGCAGGCGCGGCCCTAACGGCGACCAGCATTGGCATTACCTCAAAAGTATTGGCGGAGTTGGGTCATCTAAAATCTACGGAAGGCCAAATTATTGTTGGAGCCGCTGTTATCGACGATGTGTTGGGCATTATCGTGCTTGCCGTTGTCGCTAGCCTGGCTAAAACAGGCGAAGTGGATCTGCTCAATGTGCTCTACCTAATTGTGAGCGCCAGCGCCTTTTTGTTGGGGGCTATTTTGTTGGGTAAGTTTTTTAACACCGGCTTTGTTGCGATCGCTGACAAGCTGCAAACCCGTGGCGCACTGTTAATTCCTGCCATCACGTTTGCCTTAATCATGGCGTGTTTAGCCAGTGCTATCCACCTGGAGGCTATTTTAGGGGCGTTTGCTGCCGGTCTGGTTTTAGATGAAACCGACAAGCGTAACGAGCTTGACCAGCAGGTCATGCCAATTGCCGACTTTTTGGTCCCCATCTTTTTTGTCACAGTGGGCGCTAAAGCCGACCTCGGTGTCTTAAATCCAATGGTGGCTGAGAATCGCGCCGGTCTCATCATTGCTGCATTTTTGATTGTAGTTGCCGTCGTTGGTAAAGTGGTAACGGGCTGGGCCGTATTTGGTCAAGCCGAGGTTAACCGCTTAGCCATTGGTGTGGGAATGATTCCTCGGGGTGAAGTGGGATTGGTTTTTGCCGGTATCGGTACGGCTAGCGGAGTATTAGATCGACCTTTGGAAGCAGCGATTATTATGATGGTAATCCTGACCACATTTTTAGCACCTCCGCTGTTGCAGATGACCCTCAAGGAACCAAGCGTGGAGGTTGGTTCTAGCAGCGCCGCGGCTGCAGCAGACTAAGTGAATTCCTCCTGCTGCATTACGCAGCAGGAGGACGCGGACCCCTTAAACGAGCACCAGCTAGCCTGTATCCAAATTAATGACTGCCATACTTGAAGCCTGTATCTTTGCCACGGTCATGGGTGGTTTTTTTGGCATTATTCTGAAAAAAAACCTCATGATGAAAATTATCTCCATGGATGTGATGAGCACTGGAGTAATTGCTTGTTATGTTTTGGTGGCCTCACACCGTGGTTTGTTTACCCCCATTTTAGAAACCTCCGAACAATCAGCAGAATCAGTGGCCTACGCTGATCCGGTTCCACAGGCTGTGATTTTAACGGCGATTGTGATTGGCTTTTCAATTCAGGCGTTAATGCTGGTGGGGGTGATGAAACTGGCACGGGATAATCCGACGCTGGAGATTTCTGAGATTGAGAGGAGCAACACGCCATGATGATGCTCACAATTGCTTGGATTGCCCTACCGCTGCTGGTTGGCTTTAGTATCTATTTGCTGCCAAAGATTGACCGCTATCTGGCCATGGGCGTTGTGCTCGTGTCGGTCGGTTACGGTCTGACTTTGCTGCAGCGATCTGAGGCCATAACCCTTAGGTTATTAGACTCATTTGGGGTGACGCTGTTTGCTGATTCGCTCAGCGGCTATTTTATTTTGGGTAATGCCCTGGTCACCGCTGCAGTGCTGCTTTATTGCTGGGGCCAGGCAAAGTCTGCCTTCTTCTTTACCCAGATTACGGTTTTACACGGCAGTGTTAACGCCGTTTTTATTTGCGCTGACTTTATCAGTCTGTATGTGGCGCTTGAAGTGATTGGTATAGCGGCCTTTTTACTGATTGCATATCCGCGTACCGATCGTTCCATTTGGGTGGGGCTGCGCTATCTGTTTGTCAGTAATACTGCCATGCTGTTTTATTTGATTGGGGCCGTCTTGGTGTACCAATCGAATGGATCGTTTACCTACGAGGGATTACAGCAGGCACCGACAGAAGCGATCGCACTCATCCTACTGGGGCTTTTAACCAAGGGTGGCATTTTTGTCTCAGGGCTATGGCTGCCATTAACCCACTCAGAAGCAGAAACCCCTGTCTCTGCCATGCTATCGGGAGCTGTAGTCAATGCAGGCATATACCCGCTGGTGCGATATGCACTGCTGTTTGAAGACCTGTTGCTTATTCTTCAGCTGTTTAGCGTAGCTACGGCTTTTCTAGGGGTGGTGTACGCCATCTTTGAAAAAGACACAAAGCGAGTGCTGGCCTCTAGCACTATTTCACAGCTCGGGTTTGTTTTGGCCGCACCCACCGCTGCTGGTTTTTATGCCTTGAGCCACGGTCTGGCAAAAGCGGCCCTCTTTTTAGTCGCCGGCAACTTACCCAGCCGTAACTTTCAAGAATTACGTCAGTCGTCAATTCCGTTTCCATGTGGGGGGTATTAGCCGCCGCTGGTCTATCGCTCTCGGGGTTCCCTCTGTTGGCTGGTTTTGGGGCTAAGGCACTGACGCTCAAGTCGTTACCCCCCTGGCAGTCTATCGGGTTGACCATAGCTGCCACTGGCACGGCCATTGCCTTTGCTCGATTTATTTTCTTGCCTACCAGGGGATTCTTGGAATCAGACAAAAAAATGTCTTCTGGTTTTTGGCTGGCTTGTCTATTGCTGGTGGGTGGTTTAATTGTCGCCAACAGTTTCTCGCTCGAGAGCTACACACTTCCAAATATTTTCAAATCGTTGCTGATTATTGCGGCAGGGTGGTCAATCTACAGTTTGGTTATAAGACGGCTTAAGATTGAGCTACCGCGTGGGGCCGAACAGTTTGAAAACCTGATTGGTGCAATGAGTCTTATTTTAGTTTTGCTGTTTGGTGTGGGGCTGGTGTAATGAATATTGCAGACTTATTGCTGAGGCTAACAATCTGGTTTTTACTGACGTCTGATTTAAGTCTTGCCAACATTGCCATTGGCATTTGTGTAGCATTGTTGATTCCCCACCGCTATACGATACCCGCCCCCTTCAAGCGAAGGGTTGATGAATGGTTGCGCATTTTCTGGGAAATCCTCTTAGCCATTCCTAAAGCCTATTTTGAAGCCTTTGAAATAATGCTGCGCCCCCACAAACAAGAGAGTGTTGTGTTAGAGCGCGTACGGCCTTTTCGTACCCCCGGTCTGATTTTTCTAGATATCTTTTTAATTACCTTTACGCCTAAAACGATTGTGCTCAAATGTCGTGAAGACGGCTGGTATGAAGTTCATCAAGTTGACCGGAGAAAGCGCCCATGAACGGTATTTTACTCGCCATGATTGGCGCATTGCTGATTCCCATCTATGAAGCTTGGCAGGATGATGATATCTGGCAAACAATGTTGGCATTCGCCAGCATTGCCACCAAGACATCTGTGATGATTTTGGTGATCTCTATTCTGCGGGATGACTGGATGATTGGTGTCGTAGGGGTTCTGATCTTGAGCGTTGGAAATGCTGCCCTAATGTTGTTGGCCCACGTGCTGAGACGGATGAATGAACTATGATTAACACGCTTATTAACGTTATCAGCTATGGCTGTATTGTCATTGGTTTGATCTTTTGGTTTTGGGGCACGCTGCCCTTGTTGGGCGATCGTTCTGTTTTGTTTAAGCTCCACAGTCTGTCGGTTTCTGACACGTTGGGCTCCATGAGCATCATTGTTGGCCTACTGCTCAAAATTCCTAGGGAATGGCCGCTGCTGCTGCTGGCGCTGAATTCATTATCCATTTGGAACACAGTGCTGGGGTATGTATTGGCCTACTGTTCAAACGAAGGACGTTATGACTGAAGATATTTACACCGTTCTCATTGTTGCCCTTCTGCCGTTGACAGCCAGCATGCTAGTGTCACAGGTGAATCCTTATCATGCGCTGGTGATTCGAGGCATTTTGGGAGCTGTGGCGGCGCTAGTGTATGCCCTGCTTGGTGCAGCAGATGTGGCTCTGACCGAGGCCCTAGTGGGCACCATGCTGTCCATTACCCTCTATGCCGTGGCGGTCCGTTCTTCTATGAGCATGCGTCTGGGGGTAGTCGAAAATGTGAACCATGAGCTTCCCTCCTATGAGGCATTTTTGTCGTCCCTACGCCGCCATCTACAAGAAAAGCACCTGCGGTTAGAAATTGTTCCGTTTGCTCAGTCGGCTGCTTTAGAATCAGCCTTGGCCAACAAAGAAATTCACGCCGCTTTTATGGGGTCCACTTCAACGATTCCTGAGAATCTGGACGCTGCATCCGGTTGTCTACACGTTCGAGTTCGTCGCCTGTATGAGATTTTACAAGCCAGGCTGTTGGATGAACGGGTGAGTCTTCAGTTCGCTGATATAGAAAAAGCTGACATAGAAAAGGCTGGCACAGAAAAGATCGACGTATCAAACCGGAAGTAGTTATGAAGTGGATTTACATCATCGCTGGGGTCGCCCTGTACATTAAAATGTTGGTTTTTCCAAATCCAGCAACCGATGTGACAGAGCTGTCTGCCGTTGAAATGATTGTGCAAGATAGCGGTGTTTCCAACGCCGTTTCAGGCATTATTTTTAGAAACCGACTCTACGACACCATTTTTGAAGTGGTGGTCTTTACCCTGGCAATCATGGGAGCCCGGTTTTTGCTAGCAAACGAGCAGCCTTCCTGCACCATCTATCAGTTTACGGATCATCCATCGGTGGTGTTAGCCAGGTTAGGGGCGACTATTGCCGCGCTGGTGGGCATTGAGCTGGCAATTCGCGGACACCTGAGCCCAGGTGGGGGGTTTGCAGCCGGGGTTGCTGGCGGTACCGCCATTGGTCTGGTGGCCATTACCTCCTCCCCTAAATGGATGGAATCCATTTACCAAAAGTGGGGCGCTGCTATGTGGGAGAAGATAGCGGTGCTGGTGTTTATTGTGCTGGCGGCGCTTTCTTTAGTGGGGTTGGCCCTACCCTATGGTGAAGTTGGTACGCTCGTGAGCGGTGGATGGATTCCAATTCTAAATATTTTGGTGGCCATTAAGGTGGCATTGGGCTCCTGGGCCGCTATTTTGACCTTTATTCGATATCGAGGATTGTTGTAGGTCTGCGACGGGGGCTTATTGAGGGCGATAAAGGATTTGCCAGCGACCGGCCCATTCCACGCTTGGGTAGTTAATGGTTACCCAGTTCCAGCGAGCGGGCAAATCACCCGGAATAATCAAGACTGATGGAGCGGTAATGAGCCGTCGCAAATAGCGGTTGGCGCTGGGGTTGTCTGGCCGAATCCATCGAGTCTCCCAGCCCTGGGCTGTTTGGAAAAAACTCTCACCGACAGCACCGTCATCAATGGTGATAGTGTCTTTGTTGAGGGCAAATGCTAGCGATGGCAGCGTTTCGTTGTACACCAATATCGGCAAACTCTCTAGCTGTCGCTGGTAGATAATCTGAGAAACAACATTGGCACTCTCTTTCCAAGGGCCGTTGGCTTGAGTATAGTAACCACTGTATAACAGCAGCATAAACGAGGGTGCCAGCACCATGGCCACCAGTCTAATGCGTACACCTGCACGGATAAATCGATAGAGCAACATCACCAGCGCCACTGTGCCTACAGCCGTAATTACCATGGGCCATGTGGTTTTGAGCGGCTGGCTTAAAATCTGATAGCCCAAAGGTACGATTAGGGCCAGCACCCCCAGGCTGCCGTATAGTTGTGCAAACCAGCGGCTGTAGTACCAAACCTGTTGCTTAGTCAGCAGCTGTATTAGATAGCTGACAAGAATTGAAAAACCGGCTACGAGCGGCAACAGTCCGGCCAGAGACATACTGCCGGTAAGGGTATAAAACATCAGCGGCAGAGCCAGCCAAAAGATTAACACCTGCAGCACATTGGGGTTTTGCCACACAGGCCCCGTAAGATTAGGCACTACCACCAGCCACCAGGGTAGGCCGCCCACCAAAAAGACGGTGAGATATTGCCAGCGCGGGTGCATGGGGCTCCCTTGAAAAATCGGCTGCCAAAACGTTTGGCGAATAAACCCCCCGGTATTGGGTAGGTGATGACTGGCGTGGACAAACCAAAAACCAGTTAGGCCAGCTGCTATGAGCATGGCAACAACACCATGACGCCAGTGAATCCAGTAATTTTTAGGACCAAAAATTAGGACATAGGCTCCGACCGCCAGCGGTAGCCCTAGACTGCGTAGCCCACCACACAGCAAGCCCAGCGCGATCGCAACCGCCAACCCATAGAGGGCAGTCGGTAGCTTCTCTAAGTGATAGAGCAAACTGTAGTAGATCGCCGCCAGCTCAAACGTGGTCAAAAAGACATCAGCCGACAGATAACGGCTACAGGCCAGCACCAGCGGACACGACAGATAAATCAGCCCGGCAAACAGCCCCACCTGGGGTGAGCCAAACAGCCGCATGGCAATGCGGTAGGTAAACACCACCTGTACCACCAAGCTGATCTGAACAAAAAAGCGAGCCCCAAATGTATTTATCCCCCATAGCCTCATGCCCAGGCTCGTCAGCCAGAGGGACAGCGGCAGATAGCTAAAATCCTCCACCCCCAGCAACCGTGGGTGCATAAAGTTTTGTCGCGCCAGCATATCCCGACTAATGTCCGCAAGGCCGCCCTCGGTGCCGGTGGTAATCACCCATAGATGCAGGTTGTACAGCAGCACAATCAGCACTACCGCCAGCAGCAAATATAAAAAACGATCGGGTCGCATGGACGCGCAGATAAGGCATGTCCAAAACATTAGAACACGCTGCCCCCTCGAAACCGTCATCTGGCCTGTTGTGCCACATGTAGTTGACAAAATAATACAATTAGAATTAAAAGTACACAAACGCGCAACCAGTCGCCGTATTGCTCAAGCCGCGACTGCATCGCACTTCGTAACCATCGTCGGCTTTTATGACTATCGGCTTTTCGAATGAGCCCCTGCTGCGCTCAAAGCAGCACACCTTAGACGTGCAAGATTTACGCGGTTCCTGGCATTTTCGCCACAGCGTTTTTGGCTATGGGTTTTCAAGTATTTACACCCGAGTTGATCAGGTGTTTGCCCTGTGGGGGGCACTGGCTCTAATTATGTTTGTATCTGTTCAGGTGCTGCATGCTAGCTGGCAGCAGATGGCCGTGGCCTGGTCGGGTCTGACCGTCGTGGCCGTAGTCGGTATGGTGGCCATGGTGCACTTTTGGGCCAAGGTGGAGCGGTTGATGTGGCTAGTGTATGGCTGGGCCCTATTGATGCTAGTGGGCACTGTAATTACCAACTGGGGTGTGTTTGGCTATGTGGGGCCGGTGTTATTAAATCTCTGCCCGCTGTGGTTGGGGCTGTGTGCCATTGGTCATGGATTAACGGGCTGGGGCATTCGCTCACGGACGTTTTTGGGGCTGACGGTGGTGCATGCGATCGCAGCCTTTACTATCACTCAGCTAGGGACCTGGCAATACGGAGTAACGGGTGCCATCATTGGCGGCAGTCTGCTGCTGCTGACCCAGCTGCAGTGGGATATGCGTCCCCCCATTGAGTACGCTGCGCTAACCGATGAACAACAAGTGTTTAATCGACATCAGCGACAGTTGCGAAATAGCCAGTCCTGACGTTTTCGCAGATTACTGGAACATAACAGCTTTGTAATGAGTGGTCTGCTCGCTCAGTCATTACCAATCGTACCTCTAGCAGAGTGCTAGAGGAACGATTAAGTTAGTCAATGGGCGGCTATGACCCTGAGAGATATTTCCACAGCCCGGTCTAAACGTACTTAAAGCTACTGCTATTGAGGTTGAGATTACCCGAGCCGCGAATTACGGCAATGAGTTCATCTTTCTGACCAGCCGCATTATCAATAAACAATCCACGGCCACTATCAGCGCCTTTAGGAGACGACACCAGCCGATAGTCATGGTCGGTACTCAGCTGGATTATATCGCCCTGTTTCGTACTCAAGTCTGTGATCAAAGCATAGTTTGATATTCCCATGGAGCGTGTTTTACCGTCATCGTAAAGGGTGCCAGATTGATTTCCTAAGACAAAGGTATCGCGACCTCTACCTCCAGTCATCACGTCTTTTTCTGGGGCTTTTCTGCGCCATGCTCCCTGCAGAAAATCATTACCATCTCCACCAACGAGCCGATCGGCCCCCCAACCCCCTAGCAGTCTGTCATTACCCGAGCCACCGTCAACGCGATCATTGCCCGAGCCACCATGAACATAATCATTACCTGAACCGCCAAAGACTTTATCATTACCTCTTTCACCAAACACTCTATCAGCGCCTTGATCGCCATAGATGGTGTCCTTACCGCCCTTACCCCGAATAGTATCGTTACCATTCTTGCCAGCGATACGCTGGTCTTTGGACCCGCCAGTAATGGTGTCACCTCGATTAGTACCCCGAATCACAGAGTTGTTGCTCGTGTTGCGATTAGGTCCTGACGGAGGTGTGGGCGTTGGCGTTTGAGGCGTTGGCGTTGGAGGTGTGGGCGTGGGCGTGGGCGTGGGCGTGGGACTGCTATTGCCACTCTCCCCCCCAATTAGCAGCAGATAAGCATCGTCTCCACCGCCAGAATTTTTCTGAACTGCATCCACAGTCGTCAGGTTAGCCCCCGAATCGGCGGTCAGGGCTAAGGCGGCTACACCACCACCGACACCAATCGCATTTGCGTTTCCGTCGACAAACGGTGTCCAAACATAGCGATTCTTCAAATCAGGACTCATAACAGCCAGAAACCCTTCTGACCCTGAGTATCCGGATACTCGTTGGCCCTCAATGGTTTGGTTATCGCGATTGGCTAAAGTCGCATTGGCCTGACCCACAAGATACACATTGCCCTGTTGGTCAGCCGTAATGTCGGTTGGTTTAACACTGTTTCCTCTGCCGCTGCTTAGCCGGGTAAGTAATGATTGTCCCTTTTTTAGATCACCTGTCGCCAGATCATAACGACCGTAATAGGTCATTTTGACTGAACCGACATTGGTGGCTCGGGTGTAGCTATCTGTTTGTACTGTGTCAGGCCCTGATGACTGGGCAAAATTGAGCGGATCACGAGAAAAGATAGAAAAGCCAGTGCCTCCATTGATGGAATAGGCGGCGTATAGTTCACCGTCGTCACCGATGGCAATACTTTCACCGCGCGTATCGGCCATTAAATTGGCCTGTTGGATTTTGGCAGCACTTTCGTCGTAGCTTTTCCATTTCTGTTTGCCGCTATAGTCCCAAGCTTGGGTAAAGGCTACCTGCAGGTTCGACAACTTTTGCTCATAACCGGTGGCTATCAACGTACCCCCGTTTTTATCGGTGATGGCCACATCGTTAAAGCGGCGATTATTCTTACCGGTGGAAAATTCTTCTTGTACCTTGCCCTGGCTGTTATATAGCTTGATTTTGCCTCTACCTTGTACGGCGACAACTCTGCCACTGTCAGAAATAGAGACCTGACTGGCTGAGGCGCTGTTGTCACTCCAAATAACGCGACTGCCGTCTGCACTGAGAACGGCTACGCCAAAGTCACCAGCAACGGCTATTTCTCCTTTACTATTGACCTCTAGATCATCGACTTCACCAGGCAGATGAGTGACTGAAAGAACTTCGTTAGCCTTGTTGTTGTAGCGAACAACACTGCCTTCACCGCCGCCCAATACGTTAATTTTTTTCGCACTGGAGCTGTATTGAGAGAGTGCGCCACCAAAAACGGTGATGCCATTTTTTGAAACATCGACTGCATTGGCAGAATCATTTCTATTGCCACCCAAATAAGTAGCCCCAGAGATATCCAGGTTATTAGTCTTTTGGGTCAGTTCTTTGATAGTCATAAATAGTCCCCGTTTGACAGATGAATGGATGAATTAGTCGGACGTAAAGAACCTATAGAGTTGTGCGCACAGTCCACAACATCGCCGAAAGCTTTGACAACAAAAGCTATATGCGCCGTAAACTTGCAGCGCAACTTGCGCCGCAGACTGTTGACTGCATTCAGCCGTTTGCTATATTGAGTGCCGACAAAGCCTCTAAAAGACCTTCTTGCAAGAACGGTTTATGTCAGCACTGTCGCAAATAAGTTAGGTGATCTTTTTGAGTCGTTGTCTACTAAGTTTTTTGCTTTAAGGATCAAGTTCAAGAGGTCGAAGAAGATCTCGACTACCCAGGTAGCCAAGTGATCTATACCTTGTTTTAACTGGACTAGTGGCTGTGTTTACTACCTAGTTTGCAACTGCATTAGGAACAATCTGCAGGTTATGCAACTTTGGGTATTAAAAAGTACAGCTAGTCATTACTTTTCTGAACAACCTTTTCGTCACGGGAGCTTGAAGTTTACTCAAATGTTCAGATTACAAAAGTGTTACGGGCTCCGGAAAGTCTCTAGCTAATGTCTCTGAAAATCAAAATAGTCGATGTGGTAGAGCGGTTGTTGCCGTTAACGGCAACAGAGCACCTTGGTGAGCATAGCCGACTTATTTTACTATTGGACCTGACTGTTTGCGAGGGCTCAAAACATAGCCGAGTGTACCCTCGATGCTCATTTAAACAATTTGTTTAGGCATTGTCAAGATTGGTTCACTTCCGATAAAGATTAGCTATAGATAGCGCCTGTAGCTTTACGCACATGGTTCACACTGCCAGTCTCTTTTAAGAACAGTCGCTGTGGATGGACGGCAGCATGCAATAAATCAGTGTAAGACCAAGCTAACATCTCTGCGAGACCTCAAGTTCGGATTGAGAGTACGGAACTTGGGCTTTGTATAATATTGTTCTTAGCTATTCTCAGGTATTCCGTAATACTCATTTTATAAAGAAACGGGTAGACGGTCATAGACCATCTACCCGTTTGACTCCCTGCCAAGGTCTTTAGAGAGGTTTTCTAATAGTAGTTACCAATCTTCCGATGGTGTACGGCAGTGATGGACTCATCTTTAGAAACTTTGCCATCCTCAACAGTGCAGTACACCAGCCAGTGATCGCTCAGGTCCATACGAGCGGTTACCGTACATTCTAGATAGGCCAGGGCGTCGGCTAAAATTGGAGACTTGTTGTTAGCAGGACGGGTACGAACGCCTGCAAAGCGGTCAGCACCGGGGGGGAATCGCTTGAGAAAGTGCTTCATCAGCGGTAGGTGATTGCCCTCTTCAAGAATGTTGAGCACAAACGTATCGCCCACCTGCATTAAAGATTCAATCGCTCGGTCCTTGGCCACAGCGATGGTAAAACCCAGGGGCTTAAAGCTAGCCTGAGAAATCCAGGACGCTAACATGGCGCTAGCCACCTCACCTTTAGCCGCCGTAATAATATAGAGACCGCTGCTGATGCGACCTAGAGCCTTTTGTAGGTCAGCATCCAGATTCTTTATCTTTTTAATCTTTTTTGCCTTGGCTAGCTCTTGGCCCAGGTCAGTGCCGGTTTCATCACAGAGCTGATATAGTCCCTCAGCTGGCGTATCCTTTACTCGAATTGGGTCAAACGCTATTTTTAGGTCCAGGTCCTGCAGCTTGGTGTGCAACGTATCGATGGGCTCATCATCACCACCGTAAGACTCAAACAGACCAAAGGCTTGCTTGTTGCTCACTGCAGCTAAAATCGAACTCACAGCCGTTTGTACTTCTTCGGCTCCCTGCCCGGTTGAAGGCGGCATTCCTAATAAAACAGCCTTAGCTCGACCCACCAGTTCGGTGACATCGTGGGGGTCCGCAAAACGCATATCCATCATTTCAACGGCGACGCCGGTTTTAGTAATGCCTTTGGCAAGGGCTTGAGAGATGCGATCGCAATACCCATAGTCCGAGACATAGAAGATCGCCACCATATTCTCGGCTTTACTCTTCTCATTACTCCAGCGACGATAGCGACCGGTGAGTTCTTCTAGATTGTGACGAATGAGCGGACCGTGGCCAACGGCAATGGTATTAATTTCCCCTAGACCATCCATCCGCTTCATCGCAGAGATGACCGAACGAGCGTTGGGGGCCATCAAACACTCGTAATAAAACCGAAAGTCAGGAGACAGCCCTTCTAGATCTTCATCAAAAATATCGTCACTACAGTAGTGCGCCCCAAATGCATCGCAGGTGTAGAGAATGCCAGTCTTCTGGTCGTAGGTAAAAATAGTGTCAGGCCAGTGAAGATTAGGCGCACTGACAAACTCCAACACGTGACCGTTGCCCAGGTCTAAGGTGTCACCACTTTTTACCAGCTGAGACTTAAAAGGCTGGTGAACCAGATCTTCTAGAAACTTAACCGCTACCTTTGCACCTACGACCACGGCTTGGGGGGCAAGATCCAGCACATCCTTCACCAGTCCGCTATGGTCGGGCTCGGTATGACTAATAACGATGTAGTCAATTTCCTTAGGGTCGATTAGCCCAGTCAGCGCATCCATATAGAGCTGCTGGAACTTGGCATGGGATGTATCGATCAGTGCCGTTTTTTCGCCCCGTACCAGAAAGGAATTGTAGGTCGTCCCGTTCTGTAAGCCAAACTCAATATCAAACCGATCGCGGTTCCAATCTAAGGAACGAATCGTCGCTGTATTTTCTGCAATCTCGCTGGTTGTAAGGGTGAGACGCTGCTCAGCGGGCTTGGCAACATTGGGCGTAGCTACAACCATAGGTACCTCTGACGTAGTGTTTTGAAAACGCTGTGTAGACGACTTTAGCAACCTCTGTGTTGCTTTAGTATCTATTGTGACTTAAAACATTAACTTTTGCAAAGAGAATAAAATCAAGTCAAGTATTCTAGGTCTGCCAACGTCGCCATAGACTACCAAAGCCTGATTTGTCTAATTTATTCGTCTCAAGACGGGCGGGCCTGATGGAGATTTCTTATAAATTAGCTGTGAAGATTACTCTCTCTACAGGAAATTAAGGACGATTTATTATGCATATCTTTATTTAACTCAGCCATAAAAAGAAGATAGTTTGCGGATAGATCAGACAATATTGCCGAGCTTGGATAAATGTATGTAAATAAGGACTGCGGGCATACGTTTATTATTGACAGGATTATTGTGACTATTAATTCT
Organism: Leptolyngbyaceae cyanobacterium; assembly: GCA_050043105.1. GTDB lineage: Bacteria > Cyanobacteriota > Cyanobacteriia > Phormidesmidales > Phormidesmidaceae > Leptothoe. Next base: position 39,342 of record JBHJIV010000033.1, read on the forward strand.
CCTATTTTTCCAGCAGAACAAGCGCTGTTAGATTCTCTAACCGCTGACCAAATGGTGTTAGTAGCTAAGTGGGTAGCGTCCCAAAAAGAGCTCAGACTCGATGAAGGTAATCACGTACATGTGAATGAGAATTTGTCGGGTATGGCATACCGCATGCAGGGGCTGGCCCATATTAAGCAGGTGCGATCGCTAATGAATGACTCATAGCCCGGTTAGGATAGGACCCGAATCACTGGCGGTCTAATCGTGTCGACTATGGTGACCGGATTGTTTGGCAATCTGACAGTATTCAAAGTACGGAGGCGACGAGAGCTATGATGTTCTCGTCGCTTTGTGATAATGACAACAATTTAGGACTTTACTAGTAAAGTAGCTACCAGGTATTGATGCTCTTAAAACCTTGAAAAATTGGGCTTTGAGTCCTGTCTTCTAAGCCTTTAGAGATCTCAGTATGCCTAATTGAGACAACATGATTCTGTTCAAAAATGCGGTGGATGTAGCCCGACAGAGACTAACAGTCGACGTAGATTAACAACGTTGATTCGGTTTAGACTGAGCGCATCAATGGTGACTCGGCCTGTGGGTGTTTTACCCAACAATAGAGTAGTGTCTTTACTCCAACAAAAGTGATCGGCCCAACGCTGGGTACGGGGATTATAGAAATTAGCGAGTTGACCGGTTTCTGAATCAACGGCCTGGGTTTTAGCCTGCTTACGTCCGTTACAGCCAAAGCAGGCCCACGCTAAATTTTCAAGCTCATTAGACCCCCCCTTTAATCGAGGCAATACGTGGTCCACCGTGAAACTATCGGTGGCATAGTCTCCAGGACAACGGCAATACTCACAAAAATTATGGGCTCTAGTCTGAACGGTTCTCTTGGTCAGGGATGTAAGACGCTCCCGATTCGATGGCATGGGAGTTGTTCGGCATTGCCTTAAGTCTTTGGTTGAGAGTTGCCAATCCAAGATGGGTCAGATCAGCAAGCTGAATCAAAGCGTTTAACCTTTCTGCTGCGAACTTTTCAAGCTCGTCTTCTAATCGAATAAGTTCTTGGTAGTCAGAATCGGTTAGAGTGGCACCCTGTTGGTTGCGATCGCGCAGATGATCCAACCGTTGCTGCTCTTCTGAAGACAGACGGCGTTTAATGGTCGAAACCAATTCTGCCTCCCGCTTCGTTTTAGGAACATACATATCCAGTTTAGATAATAATTCCAAGAATTTTACGGCATCGGCCAGTTGTTTTTGTGGCAAGGCTTCGACCAATTGAACCGCTTGTGATCGAATATTGGACACCATACTCAAACCAAGGAGCTACATTGCAAATAAACCATCTTTGATGCAATTCATTATTTTAACACTTTATCAGTGTCCTATAAGCTGAATCTCATCGTGCCCCCTTATTGGTAACGCTACCAGAATCAGTAAACACTGTATGCTTAAAGTCCGTATCAGACTATTGGGCGTCAAAAAATGCCAGGTTAGTCAGCCCATAACGCTTTGTGCGCTGTAGCTTCAGCCCCTCGAGAGACTCAGGCTGCCAATGTTCAGGCGTATACTCAGCTGCGACTATTGCGCCAGCCGTCAGCAGGGATTTTTGTATCAAGGTTTTGAGCACCTTCCCATAAAGCCCAGCCGAGTAGGGCGGGTCAAAGTACACCAGATCAAAGGGGGCTAGCGTCAGCCCCTGTAGCTTTTTACCCACCTCTCCTCGAATAATGTGAAAGGTTTGCTCAGGTTTAGCGACAGTCTGCCAGTTGGTTTGCACAATACGACAGGCAGACCCAGATTGCTCAATGCCGACCACAACGCTGGCCCCTCGACATAAAGCTTCTGCACCCATAGCGCCGCTGCCCGCACACAAATCTAACCAGCGACAGCCGCTGACCCGCCCCTGCCAGATATTGAACAGCGCCTCTCGCACCTTGGCGGGTGTTGGCCGAGTCGCTTGCCCAGGCAGGGTTTTGATAGCGCGGTTACCGTAGATGCGGATAGACATAGGGTAATGAACAATTAAAAATGGATAATTGAGATGACGTTGAGGAGGATTTGCAAAAAATTGCCCGTATCAATTATCCACATAGCTCTACAGATAAGAGCACCAATCACTCCAGCCACCAGGGTAGAGCTTGCCCATGGATTTACCAGCAACGACCTGGGAAAATAAATTAACACAGGCGGTCACCCCAGACCCGCAGTAGACAATAACTTCATCGGCATCGTCTACTGCTCTCCAATGGTTCGCCAACTCTTCTGCAGATTTGAGCGCCCCGGCTTGAGTGCTGATATCTTGCCAAAAATAGTTCACCGACCCAGGTATAGACCCGGCAATCGGGTCAATGGGCTCACGCTCACCACGAAACCGATCGGCAGAACGCGAGTCAATCACCATGGTGCCAAGATTGTCTTTATGCTGGCGAATATAGTCAATATCAACAATCCAATTCGCCTGGGGTTCAGGAACAAAGCGCCCCACTTGAGGACGAGGTGTTTCATTACTCAAAGATAGCCCTGCTTCAACCCAAGCATTAAGGCCACCCTCTAAAAGTGTCACATTGTCATGGCCTAAATAGCGCAGCATCCACCAAAGACGGGCAGCAAAGGCAAACCGTGAGGCATCATAAATGACAACAGGCGTTGGCGGACTAGACTGAATTCCCAACAGGTTTAAATTGTTGACAAACTTGGACCAGTTGGGCAGCGGATGTCGACCGCCATGTTCCTGTCCAGCACTGGAAAGATGACGGTTAAGGTCTAAATAGTACGCACTGGGGATATGCCCTGCGTCGTATTGCTGCTGACCCAAGTCTGGCTCTGGCAGGGAAAACCGGCAGTCAATGACAATAACCGCATCAAGGTTGTCTGCTAGCCATTGGGGGCTAACAATATATACGCTCGTTAGGTCGATTGGAGGCTCTAGTGCTGTGGACAAAGCTTGAATGCATGACAAAGATTTTGTTCATTATAATTCTGGACGTTGCACATTACGGCTGGGTGTTGATTGATGGTTGATAGCGACCTTAGAGATTCATCTAGTGGTCTGATTTTAGAAGTCACAGATGATGGTTCGGCAACGTTCTATTCAGAAGAATTTGGTGAGTGGTTTCACTGTCGCAGCGGGGCCTATACCGATGCCCAGCGCAACTATGTGGATGCCGCCAATATTCCAGCACTGGCCAGAGCGGAGCGGCTGTCTATTTTGGATGTGTGCTACGGCCTGGGATACAACACGGCGGCGGCCCTAGATACAATCCAGCGGATAAATCCTGACTGTCAGGTGACGATTCGAGCCTTGGAAATCAATGCAGCGGTTCCTAGGGATGCGATCTCAAACAATCTAATTCACCATTGGACAGTGGCAACCCAGCACATACTCAATGTCCTGGCGACCGAGGGTCACTACAAAAGCCCAACGCTCGATATTCAGCTGATCATTGGTGACGCCAGACAAACGCTACAGCCCATTGTCTCTGGCGGCTGGCAGGCTGGCGCTATCTTATTTGATCCGTTTTCCCCCCCACGCTGCCCTCAGCTATGGACTGTGGAATTCTTTAACCTGACGGCTCAATGTCTGGAAGATAGCGGTATTTTAGCCACATATTCCTGTGCGGCAGCTGTGCGCTCAGCCATGCAGCTAGTAGGGTTAACCATTGGCTCATTACCCGGTGCGGGGCGTCATTGGCCCTGCACCATCGCGACAAAAGATCAGCGACCTCTGCCCACCCTGTCACAACAGGAGCAAGAACACTTGCAAACACGGGCGGCAGTGCCCTATCGTGACCCGACGCTAACGGCCATGGCTGAAACGATTATGGCCCAGCGTCAGCAAGAACAGCAGCAATCCACATTGGAACCAACCGGTGTCTGGCGACGACGTTGGTTAACGGGAAAGTAGTCATCACACTTGGGGAGTCTAGCCGCTGCGCGGTATACTCTCCCGTAATTTTCAACGCTAACGTTTGTACTCTTGTAATTCCTATGACTAACTCATTGGCAGTGGCGGTATTAGCAGCAGGTAAAGGAACCCGGATGCGATCTCGCTTGCCCAAAGTACTCCATCATCTCGGCGGTCGCACGCTGGTAGAAAACGTACTGGCTAGCCTAGAAGAGGTACAGCCCGCGCGTCAGATTGCGATCGTGGGGTATCTAGCCGATGAGGTCCGTGCTGCCCTGGCCCATGTCAGTGAGTTAGAGTTTGTTCAACAAACTGAACAGCTAGGTACCGGTCATGCAGTACAGCAGGTGATTCCCGCGTTGGAGGGGTTTGAGGGTAACCTGTTGGTGCTAAATGGGGATGTGCCATTGCTACGCCCTGAGACCATTGCAAAAATGGTTGAAACCCACGTTAAAAACAATAATGCAGCGACAATCCTGACGGCTCAGTTTGACGATCCAACCGGGTATGGTCGAGTCTTTTGTGACGATAATTGTATTGTTTCTGAGATTATTGAACATCGTGACTGTACGCCTCAACAGCGCAGCAATCAACGTATTAATTCTGGTATCTACTGCTTTAACTGGCAAAAGCTGATGACAGTTTTGCCCCACCTCAAGTCAGATAACGACCAAAATGAGTACTACTTAACCGATGTGGTTAAAGATCTCTCACCGGTTATGGCCCTAGATGTCGACGATATTGAAGAGATTTCTGGCATCAACAACCGTAAACAGCTATCAGATGCTGCAACTATTTTGCAACAGCGTATCAAAGACGACCTGATGCTGTCTGGGATCACGATGATCAATCCCGATAGTATTACCGTTGATGCAACAGTAACCGTTGAACCCGACGTGGTAATTGAGCCTGAAACTCACCTGCGGGGCAATACCACGATTGCTGCGGGCTGCCATATCGGCCCTGGTACTCTGATTGAAAATAGCACCATCGGCGAAGGCACCAAGATTAGATACTCCGTTGTCAGCGATAGCAAAGTCGCAGGAGCTGGTCAGATTGGCCCCTATGCTCACCTCCGGGGTCAGGCCGTAATTGGGGAAGGGTGTCGTATTGGTAATTTTGTTGAGGTCAAACAGTCCACTCTGGGTCAGAAAACCAATGCAGCTCATCTGTCTTATCTAGGAAATGCCAAGTTAGGCAACAAGGTTAACATTGGTGCAGGGACAATCACAGCTAACTACGATGGGTTTAACAAACATCCTACGGTGATTAAAGATGGTACTAAAACAGGTTCCAACAGTGTGTTAGTGGCCCCTGATAGCCTGGGTGAAAATGTGACCGTTGGTGCGGGTGCTGTGGTGACTAAGGATGTAGATGACAATAGCCTGATTGTCACCCGTGGAGAGCGGCGAGTCATTAAAGACTGGCAGCCTAAGAGATAAGGATTTTATCAGATCAAAAAATTAATGTTAGAGTGACGTTGCATGCAACGTCTCTCTGTCCAATAGTGGAGTCCAATCAATGTTTCAGGCTATAAAAAACAATGCTACCAACGAGTAACCGTAGTTTGTAAAGCCTCTTGTTTAGATAATGGATGTTTAGCAATGGGCATCCATTTTGGATGGGCATCCATTTTGGTATGTGCCCAAACGACTCCCTAGGGTTTACTCCAAATAATCCACACCAGCCGTGCCACTAGCCAGGCAAGTAGAGCATAGACACCAATAGCTATCAGAGCGCTGATATCGAAGGTATGACTGGGGTCAAATGCAGGTGTTTGAAACAGTGTGGCAAAGGGGGCGACAAAGGGTGTTGACAGAGCATAGATGAAGCTAGCAAACAGGTTTTCAGGATTTGCCCCTGAAATCCGCAGAATAAATCTGATAAAGAGCAAAATCTCTAGTGCCCCAGCCAAATAGTAGATAAAGCTGATCACCTTCCTTAAGGTTAAGTTGCGCCGAGAAACAGTACGACGCTTTGGCGTTTGGAATCGGTTTGTGTCTGATTGTCTAGGATCAGGCCCGGTCATAATAGCTCAGCTGGCATCAACTTTGGATTCATAATATCAGCTGCTCTACGCACCTGATACTAAGATGCCACCAACGATAATCAATCCGGCCCCAATTAAAAGCTGTAGTGGGTTAACGGCACGCCATTCTGCAAAGATAATTAACGCCAGACCTGAGGTAACCAGCGTATTCATATTGTAGAGGGGAACCAGCTTTGCTAATGGGGTCTGATACTTAATTAATCCTAGAACAACACAGCCTGTGCCCAAACCCCAAAATAGACCTTGCATAGACGACGAGGTGACGGCCAACAATGACGGTATATTGCCTGGCAAAAGAAAATTAAACAATAGTCCTGTAATACTAATAGCGATACCGATAACAAATAGGTGACCACCGACCGACATGCCAGCATTGGTACTACTTTTAGCAAATTCGCTGGAAATGCCGTAAAACAGGGCTGGCAAAAGACCCCCAACAATTAGCCCTAACTGGTTTGATGTCATCCTAGCTAACCTTTATGAGACAGGACCTGTTCAGTATATTTGTCAACACCCCTAGCGGGAGTCAGAGGAGGTAGTAGCCTCGCTGGCAGTTATCTAAAAGACTCAGTAAAAATACTTGATTAAGATTTTTAAGGTATCTTTAGCTACCAGCATCTTTATTCAAGAGGTAGCTGAAATACTGTTGGTATATCTACAGGTTATTTAGATTAGCTTCAATAAACTCCTCTAAATTTGGGTGTTAGCACCATGGGGACTACTGCGTGCTGAGGGATAAAAAAGAACAGTACGGCACGCACCGATCCGAAATACGTATAAAAATGACTACATCTGAAAATACGCAGCAATTTCTTGAGCTGGTTAACCAAGCCCGTATTAAAGCTGGTCTTGTTGCAGTCACCTTAAATGAAGAATTAAGTGAAGCTGCCCTTAACCATAGTCAAGACATTGCGAAAGAAGATTTAGGCATCGTCCACACTGGTTCTGACGGCTCTACACCAGGAGAGAGAGTTACAGATGCGGGGTATGAATTTAAAGTTGTTGTTGAGAATGTGGGTGGTGGTTATTACACAGCGGATGAAGCCTTCCAAGATTGGATGAACAGTCCGGGGCACCGCGCTAATATTCTAAATCCTGATGTCAGACATCTTGGTGCAGGTCATGTCTTACTCGCGAATGATACTGGCAACAAAAACTACGTTGAGTATTGGACACTTGTTTTAGCAGATGGCGCCTCTATCCCGGAGGAGCCTGCGACACCTGCGCCTAAGCCTTCTGCCCCACCCGATCCTGCACCAGCCACTCCTATTGCTGAGCCAAAATCTTCTCAAGATTCGCCAACACCCACTTCGCCGCAGGTGCTCGATACCCCTCCTTCTCAGCCAAAGACTCCTGTTACCCCGATTACGTCCGCGCCAACACCACCAACTCCAGAGGCTCAGCCTGATACTCTGCCGGCTCCAATGCCTAATTCAGACTCTCCTCAGGGGGAAGCTCCTCCTTCTCTAAACCCAACGCCTGTGCCGGAGATGCCTGAGCCTACCGAACCCTCTCCAGTTTCGGAATCGCCTGTGGAGATACCTCAGCCTACCGTACTTTCTCCGGTTCGAGATCTGCCTCCCGATACGCCTGAACCTACCGAACCAGAGAAGGTTTCAGAGTCGCCTGTGGAGACACTTCAGCCTACCGAGCCTTCTCCGATTTCAGAATTGCCTACTGATAATATAAGTGAGGAGCCTGTTGTTGAGGTTTCAAGTGGCGAGACAATAGCGGGTGATGGGGGTGACGATCAGATTGCTGGCAGCAACGGTAATGACATTTTAAGGGGAGACTTTAATCGCAGAGACCCTGGCAATGACATGGGTGGTAATGATACTATCTATGGCTTGGATGGGGATGATCGTATTGGTGGCAAGGGAGGTAATGATCAGCTTTTTGGCGATCAAGGTGATGACACAATTTGGGGTGATGATGGTGATGATCTCTTATATGGTGGTTTAGGTAACGATGTGCTAACGGGTGATAATTTCTCTGGCGGTAGCGGCGCTGATAAGTTTGTTTTGGCCGCTGGTGCGGGAACAGATACGATTACAGATTTTGAAACTGGCACTGACCTGATTGGCCTGGCTATTGGACTGGCATTTGACGATCTTTCTCTGGGGCAGCACGATGATGTTGCGACTATCTCTGCAGATGGAGAGGTGCTGGCACAGCTAAATACTGTTGTTGCTACTGGGCTGACGCGTGAGATGTTTGTTGTGGTCCAGGTCTAGGATCCCACGGAAAAGTTATCAAAACTCCTAATAGGGAAAGTAGCCATACTCAAACTATGAGCTTAAATTTTAACAAGCCCTAACCCAGCTTTACCCGTTGCTTTGGTCAGCTCTTCACTCCAACCCAACCGTTTGGCCCAGTCTTGCATGTATTCAATATCTAGGCTGTTGCCTTATAGCCATGCGCTGCGTAACGAGCTGATTTAATTACACTTGCTGAGGATTAAAAGGTCAGGAGGGTCGCTCTAGTCATTGGCCAAACGTCTGGTTCTTGCGTTGAAGTCTGTTCGTAGCTAAGGCTAGTCCACATCACCTGAAGGTCTAAGCCCGTGAATTTACCTGATCACTCAGTACTCCGCTGGATAATGAGGGTGATGAGTTTGCGTGCAATCCTATGCCTGACTTTTTGCAAGCGGCGAAGAATGGCAACATTGGGGCGCTTGAAGCTTTGATGAATAAGTCATTTGGCTCTCAAGGTGTAGTTGTACATATCAGCAATGTAAATTCGACATTGAAGGTTACGCTTAAGACCCCTGACGACCCTGGGCCAGACAAAAAGTTGGTGCTTCGGGTAAACGCCGGACTTACCAAAATAAGCCCCAAAGGGTTTGATAAGGTCTTTGTTTGTGCAAAGACCATGAAATCGGACAAACCTATTTGGTCCTTACAATGGGAACTAAAATCTTCTGAAAAGAATTATCAGGTCACTCCATCGCAGGTACCCGATAATCAGACGAGAGTTAGCAACGTTGAGGCGGAAATTTCTCTCACTCCATTGCAGGTATCCGATAGTCAGACAAGAGCTAGCGACTTTGAGATAGAAGTTAACCTAGAAGGGCCTCGCAAATGGGTTTTTCCTTCTATATTAGGCGTTATTGCTGCTATGGGTTTTGCGCTTTGGTGGTTAGCTCGTTCCGAAGCTCTAAACGTTTCAATACCTAGTTCTTCGGCATCGCCTATTACGGCCTCTACGGCCTCTCAAAAACCTAAAGAGCCCGCAGCTACACCTAGCGAAATTCAAGTTTTCACAAAGCTAGTGGCTCTAATCGACCCTCAACAAACAGTTATTACTCAAATTCAGCAACACAACGATACTGAGTTTCTATATTTAACCGTTGGACAAGGTTTTGTTGCTGATGACAAAAGTAATCAAGGCGACTTAGCTATCCGTTTAAGAGACTCCTGGAATAAAATATGTGGTTGTTATGGCCAATTGCTCTTTCAGTCTGCTGGTGGGCAAGAACTGATTTATATTTCTGCGTCAGGTGAGCCCAGGTTTAATCCAAAGTAAGCTCACAACCTAATTCAAGTTGAGGGCTTGTTAAAAATTAAGCTCATGGTTGAACTATGATCGTTTTGCCTAACACGGAACGGAATCACGTCTCCTTTTAGAATTTTGTCGCAGCGCGCAAAATTCTAAACTACCTCGCCAAATACTCAACTATGCGGTTAGGGATATCGCTGATGTTTTTCCGTTTGGTTCTAGGGCGACGGAACGCCCTAGCCATGGGGGTGTGGGGAACTCGGCGGGACCCCACGCAGCGAGTTTTGCTAAGTATCGACCCTCCCACGATACATTGATTCAATATTTGAAACCCTTACAAATAAAGGCACACATCACCAAGGACTACCAATTGAGGTAAAGGAGGCCCAGAAATAAGGATGAGAAAATAGGCTGCTATCAATCTGGGCTAGTTCATCGGGCAGTGGCAGGGTGCCACCAGACCAGACTAGCTGACCGTCTTCTACTTTAATTTCTCCGTTGATCATGGCTAGCTGGGCCTGACGTAGGGCTTTTGCCTTGATGGGCTCGGTTTGCAGACTGGTGTAAAACTGGGTCATTAGCCCAGCAGTGCCGACATCGTCCACTTTCCATAGACTGGCAACAGCGGTTTTCACCCCTGCCTGTACAGCAAAACCGGCAAAGCCAAGTTCAGCTTCTACATTGCCCAGGGCAGTCCGGCAGGCGCTTAGCACCATTAGCTCCACGGGTGGATTGTTGAGGCCCAATAGCCGTACTTGGTCAAGACTCAAGCGTTGGTCCCAAAACTGAATATAGGAGTTGTCGAGGCTGCCTGCCTTAAACTCTCCGTGGGTAGCTAAATGAACAATGCCGTAAGGTTTGCGGGCGCGGTTGGCCACCAGCGAATCGGGCGTAAAGGTCTCATTAATGACAAAATCACCGGTCCATAGCTCCTCGGCAATGGTACTCAGCTCAATGGGTACCGCTGGCAGTTCTGGCTGATCTTCAAAGTCAGAGGCTCCCATGGCCAATACTTCGGTCTCTCGCACATCTACATAGCGCATATCGGTCAGACTGACGCTGGGCATAAGGCCGATGCTGTAGCGCTCAACTAGAAAAGTTTCGCCATTGTGGAGGGCGGAAACAGGTAGCGATCGCAACCCCGGTGGCATAACAAAAGCCAGATTGGTAATACCGCGCTCAGCCAGTTCTGCTTCTACCGGTTCAATCAGCCAGGAATTCAGCTGTTGCGCGGCTCCTAAATAGGTACGCGTTCGTACTCGGCTCCGGTTAACCACATTCTTGCGAAACTGATCGACTACGTTAAGCAGCTGCTCATTCTGTACTGGCAACGTCTTGAGAATGGGCAGTCCTTCGGGGGTGACCACGACCAGCTCTAATACATCAGTGGGTTGAATCTCTTGGCCTGCCTTTGCTCGAGAAATGGGCGAACCATCAAAGTCGCCGGGTACAAATGAGACATAAACAATGGCCGGCGGTTCTCCTGTTTCTTCTGCAATGAGCAACAGCTCAGCCTGGAGCTGGGGCAGATTGGTCTTTGGCTGTTCGACAGATTCCAGATTGAGATAATCTCTAAATTCATCGGTGTAGTTTGTTTCATTGCGCAAGATAGCACCCTCAACACCGGGGATTAGCTGTGGGTCAACCGTTAGCAGGTTGACGGTATCTTCTTCTGCTAACAGCTCAGGTCTGGTGCGCTCAGTGGTACAGTCTGCGTCGCAGTCGTCCACATCCGGTAGCTCAGGTTCGGGAGGATTTGGAGGTTCGGGGGGTTCGGGCGGCTCGGGCGGTTCGGGAGGATTTGGGGGTTCGGGAGGTTCCTCCCCAGTCAAAATCGAGATGTTTCCTCGAATCTCGTCCTCTAAAAATGCTTCGGTTGGCTGAATCCCGTTTCCTGTAGTCACAATGGCACCCGCCGTACCGTTGACCTCAGCACTGCCTACGGTAAAAGGTGTCACACCGTTACCCCCGTGGGTAATGGTGCCCCCGCCTTCCTGGCTGACAATACTGCCAATGGGTTCTGGACCGCCAATCTCACTCTCCTCAAAAAAGACACCAGTTGCTCGAAAAAATCGCGGGGTTGTCACTGTAATGTTTTCACCTGATATCAGCGCGCTAACTTGAATATCACGATTGCTAGTGAGGGTAATGCCACCGCCGCCAAAAATGTCGTCGGTGATCAAAATTCCAGTGCCACTGGTGCTGGTGCCCGCTACCGACAGCAGAGCATTGTCGCTAAAGATACCGCCTTCTACGACTACGCCGGTGTTGGTATCGCTCTGCCCTACCAGCGTGAGCGACCCCTCGGCATCAATAATTGAATTATCTTCTAAACGAATACCTGAGCCGTCGCTGGCAATTCCAGTCAAATTTACGCGACCGCCATCAGTAAAGCCAAGACCGCCAAACCCATTCTCGGTGGTAATCTCATTGCCGTTGGCTAAAATAATCGCTGAGGTATCCGTCACACCTGTCAGATTTGTACTGTTGGCCGTTACGGTTAAATCACCACCGGCTGTATCAATCACTGTCAAAGGTTCACCAAAAAACGGTTCACCCAGACGATTGTCAAATACAACTTGGCCATTACCGGTGCCATCGGTGTCGGCTGCCAGATTGATATTTAAGGGACCGGTTACGGTGTCAGGCGCAATAGCAGCGTTGATAAAAATGCTGCCTGCAGCTTCTAAAGAGAGTGTTGCTTCTTCACTATTAAAAAAGTTAAGGTTGCTTTCTAAGGTAATGTTGCCGGTCTCGGTACCGCCCTCTCCGGTGGTTACCCGCACCGTTCCACCACCCGTCAGAGCGTTGGCCAGGGTAAATACATTGATGCGAGCGGGTGAAGACACTGCAATAAAGGGATTAGCCGGGTCAAACCCTTCATTATCTACTTCGTTAGAGATAATGACATCAAACGGGTCGATGAGCCATTCGCCTGCGGTTCCTAGCGGGGCAGAAATATCGGGACTCTCACCCAGGGTAAGACCTCTTAGACCGCTGGTTTCGATTAGCCCTCCGTTGCCACCGTTGGGACCACCCCGCGCTAAAAACTGTCCGAGGGCGTGGGTGGTTTGGTCGCTCCAGACAACAATCTCACCCCCATTACCGCTGTCGGTAGCGCTGGCATCCACAACTGAGTCAGCATCCACATAGGTGAGCTGAGCGTTGGGTAACAGCCCCTGACCCTGATAGCTACCGCCAATATAGATAGCCCCACCGCCATCTGGACCGCTGGCGTCGAGCAAACTGTTGACAACACCGACTGTGTCCCCTAAAAGCGTAATCTCATTGCCAACTGCGGTGCCGTTGACAATTGTTGTACCAGGGGTATCAGGAATCGCTAAATCGCCATTGACTAAACGGACGGTGCCATCAGCCTCTAGCTGTAGGCTAGGAACAAGATCGGCAGAGCCTGTCAGCAGCTCCGGGAGGTTGAGGGGTGACAAACTGCTGTCGCTGTCAGCAGCAATGTCGTAACCAAGGATAGCGCCGTCTGAACTCAGTCGAATGAGTCGCTCACCGGGGACAGCTGCGATCGCAACGTTACCAGCTGATGTTGTTCCAGTCGATACGACACTGCCTCCGGCTAGCGTCAGCGAGCTGTCATCATTAAGCGTCAACTCTCCGGCATTGATAACAGACCCTGGATTACTAAACCGAAAGACCAAACCCGTGGGATTGCCAATCAAACCGGCATAGTCAGGAGTACCCACCACATCCAGCGTATTGCCGGCAAAGGCTAAACCATCGGCTGTGGAAACACTTAGATCGCCAGGCAGGGCCAGGGTAGCCTCTTGACCAAAAATCACCCCCACCGGGTTTAGCAAAAACAGGTTGGCCTCGCTCCCGGTAATCGTAAGCTGACCATTAATGAGAGATGGCATACCGCCATTAATGCGGCCAATGACATTGACCACATTGGGCTGAGTAATAAAATTCGCAGCTTCTGCAGCCGTGAGACCAAACTGTTCAAAACTATGAAACAGGTTGTCCCCATCGTTAGATGTAGTACCGCCTGTGATCTGATAGTCTCCATCTGCCGGTGTCACCACCGTGCCCGCCCCATTGGGGACTACTGACTGAGCCCAGACTTGACGGCCACTCAGCAGCAAACCACCCAAGGTGACGGCCCCACCAATAGTTAGGACGGCACAACGGTTAATATGGGCCATAGTTTGTCTCTCCAGCTAGGCATCTCACACCATGACCTATCTTCATAGTGCTCCGTAAATTTACAGGACTCTCTAGGAATTTCTATATATTGCCTCTGTGAATTTTCCGAGGCTTCTTATAAAGAAATCAGATCTACATGTTGCGGATATACCCGTTTTGCTGATACCACTGGACCGTATCTTTGATAGTGTTTTTGATGGGGCGATAGGACGTCTTTAATGTCTGGGCCGATTTACTGGCGTCAAACCACTGTCTTGACAACATAATTCTCACCATGTCGCCATGTAGAAACGGTCTTTTACCCTTAATGCGGCTGATCAGGTTTTGGACAAAGGCCCACAGGCGGACGGCAAATCGAGGGAGCTTTTTACTGGGGACCGGCTGACCGCTGGCTTCAGAAATATTTCGCATCAGCTCACTGACAGAATAGTACCCACCTGTAACCAGATAGCGCTCGTTGGCCTGTCCTGAATAGACTGCAGACAGCATCGCCATTGCAACATCACGGGCATCCACAATTGGGAAACCACCGCTTGGCACTAGCGGCGCTTTACCTTTAAGACAATCTAAGATGAATCGCCCCATCTCAGTAGGACCCGAATCGCTTGGCCCCATCATCCCTGCTGGTAAAATTAGCACAATAGGCAAGTTGTGGGTTTTTAGAAAATTAGCAATGGCCTCTTCAGCCATCAGCTTACTTTTAAAGTATGGGTTTTTATGATTGAATTCCTGGAACGGTGTGGATTCGTTGCTGGGGGCGCCGCCACGAATGATGCCCACACAGCCACAGGCGCTGCTGACATAAATTACTTTAGACACCTTGGCCCGATCAGCCGCCTCCAGCAGCTTAACGGTAGCTTCCACATTAATAGTTTTCAGGTGTTTCCAATGGTCGCCATGGTCAAAGGATTCTCTAAAATAGGAGGCTGTATGAAACAGCACATCACAGCCTTTGAGATAATGGGCAAAGGCATCTACCTCCTGCATGTCTCCCTGGACAATCTTGAGGTTTGGATGCTCATCTAATAGTTTGCTGGCCTTCGTTAGTTCACGGGTTAACGCAATCACTTCAAACCCTTGACTTAGCAACAAGCGGGTAAGGTTGCTACCAAGCAGACCGGTACTGCCAGTTACAAACGCTTTCATAAAAACTCCTAACTCTGAATAAACTGGCTGGATATTGAATAGTGCCCCTTTGGAGCGCGTTGTACTAAAGTCACCAGACCTTTAAATACAAAGGGGCCAGCCGTGTAAATAACGGTGATGGCTTGAGTGTCCGGCTATTCGATCTCAACATTCCATTTACCAGAACCATATACAAAGTTCCATCCCCATAATCCGATTCAATATAGATTTAATGCCCTAGTCAGTGTAAATAATAGCTAACGGGAGTCTGCTTCTATACATGACTACAGATGGTGGATTCTGTAAATGGTTCCTGGTGGTGTGTGGATGTCAAAACGTGCTGACACACCACATCGATAGTTGGCGTACTTTTGCTGAGTGTTTGGCGTATTTTTGGGCGTTAGTCCGCTAACACATCCTGTAATAGCGGAGCCAGTTCATCCTTTAGCTGCCCGGCTCGAATAAATTCTGCGTAGGTGTCTGACTCGATGGCTAGCAGTTCTTCTTTAACTTGCTCAGCGGCAAATGTTTGCAGGTCTGGGTTAGTGGTCTGCATCGTTTGCATTTCTTCTTGCAGCTTTGCCACTTGCCCTTCCACCAGGGCTAGCTGGTAGCGACCAAACTCACTGTCTACTTCCTGGCGTTCAATGAGTTCTTTGATGCGACCAATCACTCGATTTAAGGCAACTCGTCGGGCAATACTCTGCATATATTTTTGTCGCAGGGGCTGGTCTCCCAATAAGTTTAAAGACTCCAACAGAGGTTTAGTGGTCAATCCCTGAACCAGCAGGGTAAACAGCATGACGCCAAAGACCGTGGCAATAATCTCGTCGCGCTCAGCCAGAGCTGCAGGCACACTTAGCGCCAGGGCGACAGAAACCGATCCGCGCAACCCCCCCCACCACAAAACCGTTTGCCCATGCCAGCTGATGTCTTCACTGTTGGCGGCGATCATATTTCTAAAAAAGCTAAGGCCAAAGACACTGACAAGACGGGCTAACAGCATGATTGCGATCGCAATGCCAATCGATTCTGCGTAGTTGCTTAGATTACTAAACTGCACCTGGTCGCCAATGAGCAAAAATACAATTGAGTTAACAAAAAATGCTAAAAACTCCCAAAATTCTGACACGACCAGTCGAGTGCGGGGATTCATACCAATGCGTGACCCAAAATTGCCCAAAATCAGCGCCGTTGTCACCACCGCAATAACACCAGAGCCTCCTAGCTCCTCTGCCACAATATAGGTACCATAGGCCGACACTAAAGTGAGCGACTGCTCTACCAGGGGTAGGTCAAAGCGCTGAGTCAAAAACGAAATACCAAACCCAATCAGGGCACCAATGCTGATGGCGATGCCGGTAAACACCAAAAACTGAGCAATTGTCACCGACAGGTCAAACTGTTCTGCACCCAAAGCAATCCCCAGCACCAGGTTAAAGGCAACCACCGCCACACCATCATTAAAAAGACTTTCTCCCTCCATCAAGGAGGTCAGGCGTTTGTTAACCCCCAGCTCCCGAAACAGAGCCACTACCGAGACCGGGTCGGTCGCCGATAGACTCGCCCCTACTAACAAGGCCGTTGCCAGTGAAGCACCAGCGACATTAACCAACCCCCACAGCAATGCCCCGATACAAATCACGACACCAATAACGGCATACAGTACAATCGGCACCCAATCGCGTTTGAGATTTTCCCACTTAATATTCCAAGCCGCCTCAAACAGCAGCGGCGGCAAGAAAATAAATAAAATCAGCTCAGGAGAAAGGTTAACCAGTCGCACATCGAGTACGGCCAACCCTAGACCTACCAGCAATAGCAGCAGTGTGTAAGGAATATTACGTAGCCAGCTAACCACCCGCGACAGCGTAGCCACCCCCAACGATACTGATAGCACCAGCAAAAACTGACGCAGATTTTCTTCAATCGCTTCGTTTTCAACGACCAAGTCCGCAGCAGCGGTGGCGGTGGCTAAAATACTGTGAAAATAAGTCAAATCGCTGTCCAAAAGCATAGTGAGCAGGATACCAGTAGTCAGGCTAAATCATAAGTATCGATAGGCTTACCGACAACCTACCCTAGTTAAAACCTCAGATTTTTTCCTGCGCTAACGTCCCAGTATCTTCTCCTATGAAAATCTCTTATTCGTCTACTCTATAAATTTCACTAGATTTTTATTGCCCCAACCCTATCGTTGGTATGCCTGTAATACAGATATCTCATTACCCACGAATTTCACAATTATTAATACCAAATCTGTTAGTTGGTCAAATGTCAGAGGCATATTCTATTAACTGCAGTGCTCGGCACTGTTGATATAAATTCTCTGTTTAGTCTGCCGTTGCTGATTTAGATGCGCAGTTTGGATCAGCAACACCTTGATTTTTACATATCACCCAATATAAACATATGGACTTTTGTCCGTCTAAGTCTATCTCTCTTAAAATAATTCCTCTATTCTTTATGCTGCTGTGGACAGGGTGTAGTGGGTCTACCCCAGCTTTAAACGACACAGATATTGAAATAGATAGCACAGTAAAGCACAGTACTCTTTTGAAAGAAGAGCCCGTTAATGTTGGAGTGCTCTCAATCGACAGTGCCGTATCTGTCAGTGAACAATATACCCCCCTCATGAACTATCTGTCGTCTGAGATCAAGCACCCTATCAACCTGATGGTTCTCTCACAAGAAAGTCAGTTTAAAAAGACAGAAGAAGGGGCCTTAGATTTTATAATCAACAATCCGTTAGCAGCCGTCCAAATTCAAAGGCTCTATCAAACCGAATTTTTAGTAACCCACACTCGACCCAAAACAGGTTCAAATTTTAGCGGTCTGATTATAGTAGATAGCGACAGCGCGATTAACAACATCGAAGATTTGAAGGGTAAGCGTGCAGCCTGCGTTAGTTTTCAAACAGCAGCAGCAGGATGTACGTTTCAAATTTATCACCTGTTGCAAAATGGATTTGATCCCCACAGAGACTTTAGCCAATTTATTGAAAACAAGTCTCAAGACAATATTGTCCTAGCCGTGCTCAATGGCGCTATTGATGTCGGCTTTGTCCGTACTGGTCACCTTGAGAAAATGATAGATAGAGGCTTGCTTTCAAGGTTAGATGAAGTACGTATTATAGATGCCGTAAACGATGGCTTCTCTTATTCTCACAGTACGGACGTTTATCCTGAATGGCCAGTTGCAGCCCTGCCAGACACAGATCCTGAATTAGTTAAGCAAGTGAAATCGGCTTTGATTAAGCTCACTCCCGAGCATCCTGCCTTAGCAACGTTAGAAGTAGATGGCTTTGTTCCAGCAGTAGACTATGGCCAACTACATGAGCTGATTAAAAACTTAAAACTCAAGAGCTGGAATGTTGACGATAAATGAGCCGAACAGTAAGACGTTCGGCTTAACAGTATCTCATAGCTGAAATCATATCGAGGATCAGCAATGCCCGATTTATTAATCGACAGGACTTATCCGTTATGAAAAGCTTGAAACAAAAACTTGTGCAACGGTTCCAGCAAAGTCTGGCACTACGCTACTTAACCATTGCCAGTTCTGTTGTGCTGGTCATACAGTTGGCTTTTAGCTTACTTCAAATCCAGCGCACTCAGGCACGCCAAATAAAAAGCCTGCGTAATCAGATGGAAAGTCAAGCTGATTTTTTGAGCAATGTTGTTCCTGAAGCTATCTTAAGTCTTGATCTTTTGTACTTAGAAACGCTAATGCAAAAGACCACAGAAGACGTCGATGTTGTTTACAGTGTGATTATCAATAATGAGGGAGACGCTGTCACACGCTATCTTGATTATGAGCATCCCTTGATTATATCTGCGATGAAGAAATCAAATGCTCAACCAGGAGACACTTCAAAAATCCTCCAATCCCTTGAGCAGCCGACCCAACTTCATCAGGTCAATATCCCCATTGGTTCGATCGAGAAACCATTAGGAGAAATTCACTTAGGGTATTCATCTCAACGGTTACGTCGAGAAAGTATCTTCGCAATTCTATTTAATATTGCAGTAGCGGTGTTTGTCAGCCTGCTATTGGCATTACTCACACTTATATTATTTAATCGACAGGTATATATTCCCCTCAGAGCTTTGAGTAAATTTGCCCAAGCCTTTGAGAGGGGAGATTTAGAACAGCGTATTCAGATTAACTATCTAGATGAAGTTGGTCAGGCTAGCCGAGCCCTTAATCGCATGGCTGACCAACTACAGGAAAATTTGATTGGTCTGGAAATTGCACGGGATGAGGCTCTTTCTGCAGCTCAATCTAGAAGCGATTTTCTGGCTAATATGAGCCACGAGATTCGTACCCCCATGAACGGCATTTTGGGTATGTCAGGGCTATTATTAGATACTCAGCTTACCCGAGAACAACGCAACTTTTCAGAAACAATTTGGAACTGCTGTAATTCCTTGATCACGATCATCAATGACATACTTGATTTTTCTAAAATTGAGTCCGGTAAGCTCGATATGGAAGAATGCCCCTTTGACCTTCGCATCTGTATTGAAGAATCTTTAGATTTGCTCGCTGCTAAGGCCGCAGAAAAACACTTAGAACTTGCGTATCTGGCCCAACCCGATATCTCGAATCGATTGGTGGGAGATGTTACCCGCCTACGTCAGATTTTAGTAAATCTAGTGGGTAATGCCATTAAATTTACCCACGAAGGGGAGATATTGGTCAAAGTTCGTACGGCCCCTTTGTCAGTCAGCTCTCCAGCATATCCAAAACAAACTATTGAGAAAGATAAAAACTATGTAACTGTTTATTTTGATGTTCAAGATACAGGCATTGGCATCCCTACCGACAAAATGGACCGTCTCTTCAAATCATTTAGCCAGGTGGACTCTTCCACTGCACGAAAATACGGTGGTACAGGGCTTGGACTCGTCATTAGCAAACAGCTTTGTGAACTTATGGGAGGCGCTATGACTGTTAGCAGTGTGGTTGGGGAAGGATCTTGTTTTTCTTTTTCGATTGTGACAGAAGTACTTCCCTCTTTGGAATCTGAGATAGTCTCTACCAACAATCAGCTTAAAGGAAAACGAGTGCTGATCGTGGATGATAATGCCACCAATCGTAAAATTCTAACCCTGCAAACTCAATCATGGGAAATGAAGTCAACGGCAGCTCAGTCCGCCTATGAAGCATTAGGTGTTCTTAGCTGTCATCAAAATTCCTTTGATGTCGCCATCCTAGATATGCAAATGCCAGAGGTTGACGGTCTGACTCTTGCCCAAGAAATTCGTAACCAGTCCTATGGCAAAACTCTTCCGCTGGTGATGTTAACGTCTGTAGGTAAACCAATTCTTGATACTGATTCTCTCAAGACAGCAAATTTTAAGGCATTTCTCAACAAACCCATTAAGCAGTCTCATTTGTACGATGTTCTTAATCAGATTTTTGCTGAGAGACCCGTTAAAATACAAACGCCTGAATTAACCAAATGCTCTGGATTAGATGACAGTCTAGCTAAAACTCATCCTCTTCGCATCTTGGTAGCTGAAGATAATCTGGTAAATCAACAATTAATCCGACAGTGGCTCAGTAAGCTTGGCTATCGCTCTGATATTGTGAGTAACGGACATGAAACCATTGATGCCTTAAAACGACAGATATATGATGTCATTCTTATGGATGTTCATATGCCTGAAATGGATGGCCTAACAGCTGCAGCTGAAATCTGTAAGCAGTGGCCCATTGCTGAGCGTCCCCATATTATTGCCTTAACGGCCAATGCCATGAAGGGCGACCGGGCTCGGTGTCTGGCCGCTGGTATGAACAACTATATTAGTAAACCAATTCATGTCCCAGACTTGGTAGCTGCCTTAAAACAAGTGCAGCCTTTGTCAATCTCTCACCATCCTCAAGCCCTAGATTTATCAATGCTTGAGCCGACCTTAGTCGCGTTAGGGGGGCTAGAATCAGACGCCTTTGTCAATCTTCGCGAACTTTATATTACCGAAGCTTCAATACTAGTCAATAAAATTGTGCAAGCCATTAAAACGGAAGATTGCGAGCAATTAGAACACAATGCCCATATGCTCAAATCGAGCAGTGCGGCTCTGGGCGGTGTCATTCTCCAAGACCTATGTCAAACGTTGGAAAAGTCAGGCAGATACAAAGAAGCTGTAGATTTGAGTCGGTCTGAAGACATAAAAGTGGCGTTTTCCAATTTCAAAGTGGCGCTGATAAACTTAAAAAAACCACCGACTGTTTAGGGCATTCAGACAAGAGTATAAATCCGCGCACCTGGCACCTGGTTCGCAGAAATTATGGGATATTGGGTCGTCTTAAGTTTGTTTGATTTACAGCAAAAGTAGGGAATATTTAATCATAAGGTGGCCTGTTTAAGCTGAATTACTTTGCCATGGCTGCGTCCACCATCAGCCTTAAGAGCTAATGAATGCAGTTTTGGATAGAACGTTTGCCGTTGAAAAAGTACCCGTAGTTCTAATTGTGGACGATGATAGCGTTTCGAACTATATGCTATCTGAAGTCTTACACAAAGACGGCTACCAGACTTTAATAGTTGAAGATGGTCGAGCAGCTTTATCTGCATGTCAAAAAGAACTGCCAGATATTATTTTGATGGATGCGGTTATGCCGGTTCTAAATGGGTTTGACTGTTGTCGAACACTGCATGCCGTGTATGGCCATGATTGCCCTCCTACGTTGATGATTACGGGTCTGAATGATAGTGAATCAGTGGAGTCTGCCTATCAAGCTGGAGCCGTGGACTACGTCACAAAACCGTTTCACTGGGCCGTACTCCGTGGACGTGTCCGTCAGGCCATCAAGGCCCATCTCGCTAACCAAAAGTTAAAACAATCTCTGCATAAAGAGAGATTACTTCGCCAAGAGCTTAAGGTAGCCAATCAGCAATTGCACCATTTTGCTACCATTGATGGTCTTACTGGTATTGCCAACCGTCGTATGTTTGATGAGAGACTTGACACTGAGTGGAAAAGACTCTGTCGAGAACAATCTCCCCTTGGACTTGCGCTAATTGATATTGACTGCTTTAAGGCATATAACGACACCTACGGGCATTTAGGGGGCGATCAGTGTTTATGCCAGGTGGCCAACATTATCAAAAGCTGTGTTCGTCGTCCTGCTGATGTAGTTGCCCGTTATGGGGGAGAAGAATTTGCATTAGTCCTACCCAACACAGCTCTCGAAGGTGTGATGCATATTGGTAAATCTATACAGGCAGACTTGAAAAAACTTGCTATTCCTCACATTGGCTCTGCAGTTAGACCCATAGTGACTGTCAGCATCGGCGTAGTATCGATTATACCAACCCTGACTAGCTCACCTCAAACACTGATTGGTTGGGCCGATCAGGCGCTGTATAACGCTAAAAATAACGGTCGAGACTGTGTTATTGCTTTTTCGACTTCCACGGTGATGAGATAATGCCGTTATTGCCTCAGAAACTACAGATACGGTCAAAACAAAACCCTGCGCCTGGGCACAGGGTTTCAAATTTAGTATGGAATCATACCGAGTATCGCAAGCTCAGAAATTGTCCTAAGCCGCTTGCTTCTGACGCTTGGCTAAAACCGCTGCACCACCTACGGCCAAAAGACCCAGTAGAGTCGCAGGCTCAGGAACAGGCTCAGGATCAGAGACTGAAATTGTACCAAGTGCAGTTACATCACCATCAGAGGTGGTACCTGCACTAAAGTTATCTACAAGCAAAAACTCGAAATCAAGACCAAAATCATCAGAGCTAAAGAGGCCCTGATCCAGATTGTCAGCAGTCCCAACTTGGTTAGGTGTACCGTCAACAAAGAAGCCAGTATTGTCAAACAGAGCAGCAAACTCACCTTCAGAGGAGGAAATAGTAAATGCTTCTACTTCGCTATTACCACTCCAGCTCCATTCCCAAGAATCAAACTCATCACCAGAGACAACACCATCAGTGGCTGCTGCATCTTCAGCAATAAAAAAACCACTAATGAAAGCATCTTCAGCAAAAAAACCAGTGTAATCAACACTCCACTTAAACAAAGCAGCCTGGGCAGGTGCTGCAAAAGCAGTTACGCCCAGTGTCGCAGCCACTGCTAAAACAATTCGTCTCATAATTCTATATTGTTGATCAATAAGAAGCGATAGACAGAACGGCCAAATCCCCCATTAATTTCTGGTCCTGACTATTGTCAGGACCAGAAAAGGCTATTAACTACGAGCCAACAATGCCGCCATCCTTACGGGTGATGACAATCGTACAGTCGCGAGGAATCGTGACACCATCAGTCGGTGCCGGGAAGTTAGTTGTCGTTGGATCGCCGTTACCGGGGTGCTGGGTGTTGATGAACAGAGTTCTGCGATCGGGCGTGTATGCGATACCCGTGATTTCATCGCCGCTAACACCTACAAAGAGACGACGAATCTCACCGGTTTCAGGATTAGCAACCAAACACTGATCTTGCAGCCCCTTCTGCTGACCACCGTCGGTTTCAATGAACAAACGCCCATCGGGGTCAGCCCATAGACCATCGGGATCGCTAAATGTGCGCTCGTCGCCTTCAGCGTGCGTCTCGTCAGCAAAGATAAAGTGCTCCCAGGTAAATGTGGTGCCTACGTGATTACCTGAGTCTCTTGTTTTCAGAATATAACCATCGGGGTTTGGTGCCCGGAGATTGACAGCATCCGCTGTTTCACGTTGGCTGTTGTTGGTCATCGCCCAGAAACAATCACCCGTTGGTCCGACGGTTACCCACTCAGGACGATCCATGGGGGTGGCTCCCAAAATATCAGCCGCCACACGAGTAAACACTAGGACGTCTGCTTGATTTCTAAATACAGGTTGTCCCTGTTCGTCTACAGCATCACGGATGGCGGGGTTTCTATAGGTGATTTC
Organism: Leptolyngbyaceae cyanobacterium; assembly: GCA_050043105.1. GTDB lineage: Bacteria > Cyanobacteriota > Cyanobacteriia > Phormidesmidales > Phormidesmidaceae > Leptothoe. The sequence continues at coordinate 62,970 of JBHJIV010000033.1, forward strand.
CATCCACTCGCCGGTATTATCGTCGTTGAACTTCGCAACATATAGTTTGCCGTAGTCCAATGGACTTAAACCACGAGCACGCATAGAGCGCCAGCTTGTCTGAGATACAAACTTATAGCAGTAGTCGAAGCGCTGGTCATCGCCCATGTAACCCACAAAGCGACCACCTGCACCCACGGTCCCGCCAACACCTTCGTGCTTAAAGCGACCCATCGCCGTCCGCTTCACAGGCTTTGCAGTCGGGTTTTCTGGATCAATTTCCACAATCCATCCAAAGCGATTACGCTCATTCACAAAAGCAGGGTTAGAAGTATCACAACGGGGGTCAAAAACGGTGCCACTGGTGCCACCCCATGCATACCCAAAGCCTTCAGCCGTCACACCGTAGCGCTCATCAGCACCGGTGAGAGGACTCCCCTCACCCAATGCAGGGGCATCGGGAGCAATAGCTTGATCGACCTGGGAGCTGTTGAACTATCCGTGAAAGTTCTCTTCACAGGTTAGGTAAGTGCCCCAGGGTGTGAAGCCGTTGGCACAGTTATTAACAGTTCCCTGGAACTCATTACCAGCAGTGTTTTGCAATAGGGGACTATTGGCTGCAGGGCCGCCGAAAGCGACCGGTGTGTTGAAGTTAACTCGACGATTCTTGGGGCTGTCCAATACGACCTGCCACGCACCGTTAACTTTCTCAATTTCCACACAGGCAACGCCGTGGGCATGCTGCATCGTGCGAACGTCTGACACCGACTCAGGGAGAGCCTTGCCTAAAACATGGGGGGTGCGGCCAAACTCGTGGTTAATGCACAGCACACCCTTTGTATTGCTGGTGCCATTCTCAGGGAAGAAGTGCATCCCGTCGTGACCAATACCCACCTGCTTTAGCTGAGCATCAGCGGTAGTTCGGTTGACTGGGTCACCGGCATATTCTGGAACACCAGACTCCAGTGGAGTTCCCCAAGGAATCAGAACATCGTACTGATAGTCAGAAGAGATGTGGGGTACTGTGCTGTCCACAATAGCCTCTGCAATGGTCACTGGACTAAAGCCAATCTCAGGGTTAAGGCTCTGAGCAATAAGAGACCCAGCGAAACTAGTTCCAGAGGAACTTGCAGCAGCAGTTCTACTGTTTAAACCATTGCCTACAAGTGAACTAGCAAAACTTGCGGCAGACAAGACAGCACTGCGCTTCAGCAGATTGCGCCGTGACATATTTGCCTTCAACACATCCTGAAAAGGGCGATTGCTCGAGCGGTTGCTGGGCTTTTCATCATGAAGCATGGATTTGGTTCTCCTCTCTTAGAGCGTAGTTACACCATCAAGAAACATGAGATATCGAACTCTCTAATCCAGACTGGTGTCTAGATCCTTGTGAATATAGAAGAGTCCTTTCTGTCAAAAGACCTTATGCGAAACGCTAATCTATTAGATCCGCATAAGCCTGTACGGTTCTACCACTGAGCTGACCAGCATCAAACTGTCGCTCAAACCGGGTGGCAATAGCACCCTGCGGTGCTGCCGAGCGACGAGATGGGGCAGCGGCCACCTGGGTAGGTGGCTGGCTATCATGTCGTCGAATCAAAGCATATGAGCTGTAGTACTTGGTCCAAGCACTTATCTGCGGGTTCTCTTGCCACTGTGTGCGAGAAACAGTTGTCGTCAGGACAGGGACGATATCACCATTACGACTACCCAACACAACAATTTCGACCTCAGCCAAGCTGGGATCAGAATCAAAGTAACGGACGATCTCTTGGCTTACCATCGACTCAGCCTGACTAATTAAGTCATCGCTGGATGTTCGGCTATAAATGGGCATTTCCAGAAGCACTGGCCCATTTGAACTGGCTAACGCTGATCCAGAAAAACTAGCTGTAGCAGCCATGCTGATAAGACATGTGGCCACTGAAAAACCGCCTAGCAGCAACCTGCTAGACATCATAGAAAAACAATTAGCCAACATAGTTTGGCAATACTTGTGAAACTAAAGATTAGAAGCGTTAGTCGTTCGACTAGCTCACTTCATCCCCGTTCAATATGGTTCCATAAATACCATTTTTTCAGGTAAAGGCAAGGTTAATGAAAGTTTCTCTACAGTTAAAGATATGATTAGCTTACGGGGTGTCAAATTCTTTGAGAAGCCGAAAAAGTTTTTCCCTAAAGGATTTGGTGTATTAACTAAGAAAATTATCTTTAGCTAAATCTTATTCATTTTGTTTTTTCTAAAGAGTCTCCTCAGTAAACATACGTAATCTACAAATAGCATCTAATTAATAATTAGAGTCAATAACAGAATCCGATAAATGTGTAAAATAAGGCAATTTTTAGATAAAAGCGGGATAATGAAGCGCAATTTCATCAAGAAATAATTGAAATTAGTTCCCGATAAGAAGACTTAAGCAATTAAGAGTATACTCAACAAAAAGTCAACGATTGATGACACCTGTTTTTTGTCAAATCTTGAGGCAAAACCAGGATCTACTCCACAGCAATGCTATCTATGGAACTTATGAATTGTCCTGCAAATATAGCAGATGGCTCAATGCATTGAGCCATCTGATCCGCACCTCGCTGTTGTTATCTAACGCTTTCAGCGATCACCACTGTTGTGAGCTATGGGCACAAAGCTATGTTTAAGGCACCAATTAGAGAGGGATCTCAACCCATATGGGTTGAGATCCCTCTCTAATTGGTGCCTTAAACATAGCTTTGTGCCCATAGCTCACAACAGT
>JBHJIV010000034.1:0-20499 GCA_050043105.1 Leptolyngbyaceae cyanobacterium
ACCGGAGGTCTTAAGGACATTTTTGCGGGCGGCTGTCGCCCATGAGGTTAACCACCCTTATCAGGGTAAGGTGCTGCTGCATGAGGCCATGAGTAATGAAGGTAAGTACTTTAAGCTGACGGGTTGGGAAGTGCCCATTAATCTGGGGGTAACGTTTTTGCAAAAAGGGGTGGATGAAGGCTATTTCCGCCCCCTGGACCCCTGGTTGATCATGATTCACATCATGGGGACAGTGACGTTTTACTTTAATGCGGAGAACAATTTGAGAAATTTGGTGCCCGCGAGTGACTGGCTAGCACCGCAGGCGATAGAAGCCTACGCAGAGTCTGCGATCGCATTTATTTTAGCGGGCGTGCTGAAACATCCTGAGGCCGACGGGGTTTAGACTAATCTGAGAGCTGACTTGATTGGGTGGATTTCATGACGGCTATGGATAAAGTAGAAGTTGCGATCGCAATCATCCATCAAAACGGTAAGTTTCTCATGCAGCTACGGGATGATTTACCCACTATTATTTTTCCTGGCCATTGGGGATTTTTTGGTGGGCACATAGAGCCTGGTGAAGATGCCGATACTGGAGTTCGACGAGAGCTGTACGAAGAGATTGGCTATGTGCCCAACACAATCACTCTATTTGAGAGCACTGAAGATGAGCGGGTCATTCGGCATTTTTACCAAGCCGAGCTGACTGTCCCCGTTGAAGACCTGGAACTCAACGAAGGCCAAGACATTGGGTTATGCACTGTTGCAGACATCCAACGAGGCTACAAATATTCTCTCAAACTAAGGGAAGATAGACCGTTGGGTCACCCCCATCAAAGAGCACTCTTGAGCTTTATTGCCCAACATGGTGAACTCATTTAGGGCTTGTTAAAAATTAAGCTCATGGTTTTAGCTAGGAAAATAGCTTGCATGGCTGGTTGAGTGTGAAAGGTGTTGAGTTGGGGTCCCTCCGAGTTCCCTTTCTGGAAGTAGTCATGTTGTCCCAAATCGCATGCTGGGTTTCCCATGGTTAGGGCCGGAACGCCGCCCTAAAACCCAGCGGACTGGGTTATTCCTAATGGCATTAAGTTGGGGTTACGGTGGGGTCGATTATAAATGTTCTGGATCGATGTCTGAGGAAGATTTCGAGTTTGATACTCAAATCATAATGTTATTGCTTAACGGATCCCTAGCGTTAATGCTCTTCAGTAGGCATTAATTTGAAAGATACGAATGTATGGCTCTTCTAAGCGATTAATTCATCCTCCAAATCAGCGACGACTCAGTCGTCCTTTCAACATTCTCCAATCATAAAAAAAACCAGCGGTACCGCAGCACCACTGGCAATCAGACTACTTTGGAGGTAATTTAGGCTTTGCGGCTAAATCGAGATAACCCTACGCCCAATAGCCCTAGCGCGAATAAGCCAGTCGGCTCAGGTACTGATGTGGAAGGCTCATCAGAGTTAAACAAATGCAGATGAGACTCACCGGTGCCGCTCAAGGAACCGGCAATCAGGGTACCGTTGATATGACCATTGTTGAATTGAATATCGGCATTTGGAGCCAGAATACTCCCCATCCAACCGACTTCTGAAACACTGAGATTGCTGGCCTGGGCAAAATTGAAGATGACATTTTGGCTGCGATCGCGACACCACATGTGCACAGTGCGATCAGCCCCAGGATTACAGTCTTGATCGCCAAAGTAAAAGCCAAAGCCACCCAGGTCTAACGCATCACCAGCAACATTGATAACCACCTTGGCTGTTTCCGGTACATCAAAGGTGAGTTTCTTAAGCGTATCTAGCTCACCAGCCGCCACATTAAAGATATTCTCTGTCGGGTCAGTCCCTGTGAATTTAGCTAAGGTGACATCGCTGCCATACTGTTCGTAGAGAATATTTGTGGTCGCCCCGGTAATGGTTGTAGCTAACCCTCCAGCAATGGGTTGGATAGTTTTAGCATAGGGTGCTCCCAACGCAGTATCAGCGATGCTCTGAGCTAAATCTTTCAAATTTTGTCCCAAGTTTGCAAAATTCAACGGTGTCTCTTGGGACAAATCAGCTCGACGAATAATCGTGTTGTCGCTAGCCCGAAATTCAAAGCCGACATCGCTAGTAACCTTAGCGCTAGCACCATAAACAGCATCCCCATAGACCTTGCCATTGCTCAGGTCTATATCACCTCCCACCACCAGGGTGTCACCGTGGCTGTTGCCCCGCAGTTTGCTACCCACCCCAAAGGTATTAGCCGTGAAGTTACCGCCGACAGCTAGCTTGCCTTCCACATCAGTATTGATCAGGTGATAGTCACCGAGAACAACAACGTTGTAGTCAGCGGCTTCCCCCAGAGAATAGGTAGCTGCATCGGCTTCAAAGGCGTTAAGCGCGATGGCTCCTAACGCCAAAGGTAAAGCACACTGCCAAGATATTGCACGATTCATAGAACTGATATTCGACATAAAATTAGGTGTTGCCCCCATCCAAAATGATCAATTTTCCCGATAGGAATCCCTACGTGAAATCTTGAACGTGGATGACTCTTATATTCAGAGTTTCGAGTGATTTCGGTGATAACCCCAACAATGCGCAGACCTTGTCCTAAACTTTACGGGTAGCTTTAAATATCGCCCACATTCAAACCCGTGGTTCTACCGTAGAGGGAACTGCATGTTGCAACTTAAACGCAGTTTTTATCGATTTCTTCAGCCAAGTGAGATAAACCCAATAAAGGTTTGGTAAATTCTGACATAGCCTGTAACCCCTAATTACCCATGACCGAGGTGTCACGTCATAACTCTTCCACAAAGCCACAACCCTCGGAAAATGGTCCACCGACTCCGCTGCAGCAAGCTGCTGCCCCCCCTAAGCTGCGTCCCTACCAGGTAGATTTAGTCAACGACCTTTACCGCAAGCTCAATGAGGGTCACAGCCGCATTGCCATTATTGCGGGTACGGGTGCTGGCAAAACTGTCATCAGCGGCCAGATTTGCGCCCATGCTGAGTCAGCCGGTCGTCGATTGATGTTTTTGGTTCATCTGGATGTGTTGGTGGGGCAAACCTACGAAAAAATGCGGTCGTTTGGCTTAGACTGCGGCTTTATTAAAGCGGGTTGGCCTGAAAATCCTGACGCTCCCATCCAAATTGCCAGCATTCAGACCATGGCTAAACGTCGCTGGTGGAAAACTTGGCCAGCGGATGTTGTGTTCTACGATGAAGGACACATCACCCTATTAAGTCAGATTGGCAAACAGGTGATGCATAAGACTCATCAAAATGCAGTCCACCTGGTGATGACGGCGACTCCTCTGCGGTTAGGCAGAGAACAGCTGGGCGATGTGTTAGACACTTTGGTGGCATCCCCCATCCCCAGTGAGCTGCAGCAGATGGGCTATCTAGCTCCGCTAAAATATTTCAGCATGCCCACAGATAGCATTGCCAACTTAGAAAAAGTGGGCACCAAAGGCGGTGACTACGACGAGAAGGACTTAAAGACCGCTTGCGATCGCCCTGAACTAGTAGAGCGTATTGTCGAAGAATGGCAGCAGTTAATCCCAGGCAAACGCACCATTGCCTTTTGTGTAGACGTCGACCATGCCCGCAATGTCGCAAAACAATTTCGCAAAGCAGGCATCACCGCTGATACCGTCGATGGCAACACCCCCATCAAAGAACGTAAGCGACTGTATGAGGCCCTTGGCAATGCAGAATTGATGGTACTCACCTCCTGCAATGTCATTAGTATCGGCTTTGATGAACCCAGTGTAGAAGTGGGTCTGATGCTGCGACCCACCAAATCTAGCGCCCTCCATTTTCAGCAGCTGGGGCGCGTCATGAGAATCTCTCCTCAAACCGGTAAACATTATGGAATTATCTTGGACCAGGCAGGTAATTTAGAACGTCTGGGCTTTCCTGAAGATATTCGAGAATATACCTTACCCACTCGCAATCAGTCTTCTGGCCAAGGCGGACCAGCCCCAACAAAACCCTGTCCTGCCTGTGGTTTAATTGTGTACTCGTTTATTGTTAAATGCCCTGAATGTGGTCATCAGTGGGTTAGCGATCGCCCTATTTTGTTAGAAGATATGGTACAGATTTATTCATCTCAACAAGCTCACCAGATCAACGATATTCCCACCCTTGTACAGTTGTTCCACGGTCATCGTCGCCGCGCATTTAAAAGCAACTATGCCCCCACCTGGGCTGAGCGTTCCTTTTTTGAACATACGGGTCGTAAGGCTCAAACAGAATGGTGTCGTGGGTCTATCTACGGTCATCGCCCCAGTTGGGAACAGCAGCTCACAATTCTTGACTACTTGAGAAAAAGCGCTCGTCGGTTAGGGAGACGAGACGATTGGGTTGCCCACGAGTTTGAAAAAGAAGTGGGCCCTGGCAGCTGGAAACAACTCGCGATTCATGAAGGTATGGCTCAATCTAACTGAGAGGCTCTATTTCTAGGTGTACAGGCACTCTATGGAACGCCTCTTCAAATTACAAGCGCCAAAGTGCGGATTTAAGAAAGTTTTCTGGCTGATTTCTGAGCTACATTATTTCTGCCATTAAAACAGACGGATGCCTTGGAGCTTAGGTAATCTAAAGCTTCTACAACGTATAAACCCAAAAATTCATTCCGGATTATGAGACTACCCACCGAGCTTTAAAAATAACAGTGGGAAAAAATTATAGTAGAGAGCCTTGGAACTATCCGGCTATTGCTTGCTAGCACGAGCAAATATAAAAACATGAATGTGCGTCTTATGTTGCAACCCAAACGATTGAAGCAAACAATTTTAGGATCGCTAATCGTGACAACGGCTATTAGCGTCATACTAGCACCCGCATTGGAGGCTCAATCTGTAGCAGGAAGGTGGTTACAAATACAGCGCATCTCCGGTGATGTGACAACAGTGGCAGGTCGCCGTAAAAATGCACAGGTGGGAGATCGTTTATCGGCTGCAGGGCATGGCTTAATTACAAGCAATCGCTCTAGCGCTCACTTAGCCGTTGATGATGGCATTGGCACAATTGCCGTTGCTCAGAATACACACCTAGCTATTCGGCAGCTCTCCGTTTTATCGGATGGGAGCAAAATAACCGTTATTGATGTACCTCAAGGTCAGGCAAGACTCCAGGTAAGACGATTTACTCACCCAAACTCACGCTTAGAACTACATACCCCTAGTGGAGTGGCGGCAGTACGCGGCACAGAATTTGGAGTTTCAGTAGACGATGATGGTCAAACTAATGTGGCTACCCTAGAAGGACAGGTAGAGGCTATTGCGCAAAATGTAGCTGTGCCAGTCGATGCAGGCATGGTTTCCATCATTCATCCAGGGGAGCCACCTACATCGGCTCGGTCCCTAGATCGTAAATTAGACATTCAATGGGATCTCTATGAGTGGAGAGAGGATCACTTTTATATGGCTGGCCGGATTGATGCAGCCAACACCCTCTTAGCGATGGGGGAAGAACTCTCGGTGAGTCGTACTGGACATTTTGAGCAAAAACTACGGTTAAGCGATCGTAGCCTGCCTGTTGCGTTAACCGTTCAAAACGCTGTTGGCGAGTCTCGAACCCATAGACTGTTGCCTTGGTTATCCAATGATTAAGACAAAGCTATCCATCAATCGTGAGAAAAACTCTTAGAACAATGGGCTATGAGGCAACTTCTACAGTGGATTCAGGGAAAGATCAACACCAGAGGTAAAGCGCGATCGCACAACATGTTCTTAGGCCCCAGTTTGGCAGCAGCGGGGCTAGGGATAGGCCTATTTGGCTTAGGTGTGTGGGAACCCCTAGAGCAAATGGTCTACAACAGCCTCTTTCTAACACGCGATCGCCTTGGCGCACTGCAGTGGGATGATCGAATTGTAGTCATTGCCATTGATAATGACAGTTTGGCAGAGTATGGCCCATACCCCTGGTCTCGCGATCGCTACGCCACCCTACTCGATCAGTTAATGACTGCTCAACCAGCCGCTGTGGGGTTCGACATCCTCATGCCAGAAGCTACAACTGAAGATGCCCAGCTAGCAGAGAGTATCCGCTTTAGCAACAATGTCGTTCTGGCCGTTGGAGGAGATGGTCAAGGCAACAGAATCCAGATTACACCTACCCTGACAACACCTGCTCAAGGGTTCTTTCAATTGGGGCATGTAAAACATACACCCGACTTAGATGGACTCAGTCGTCAAGGTTTTCTCTACGAAAAACATCAAACATCACTTGCCCCTAGCTTTGCCATTGCCCTGCTAGACGTTTATCAACAGAATCTGGCACAGCTCATTACAGATACCCCCATTACGCTATCAGAACAATCCGCTCAGTTTTTAAAGTATCCTGAGCAGTTTGATCAAACTCAACCTCTGTTGATCAACTGGCCAGGTCTGACGCGTCCGGGCAAAAACCAACAATCTTCCCAAGGGCTAACAACCCTTTCTTTCTCAGAGATCTTGAATGACGATGCTGTTATCGACCAGCTTCAAAATAAAATTGTTTTAATAGGCTACACAGCCACTGGGGTGGTAGGCACAGCGGAAGACCCTATCAGAACTCCCTTTGAGCCAGATATTCCCACGTCTGGGGTCTATCTACATGCAGCTCTCTTAGACAATTTATTAAACGATCGTTTTCTCAGTCGACTCCCTCAAGGCTGGACACTCGCCCTCATCATGCTGAGTGCCATGGGCAGCAGCCTGCTGCTCAAACCCATGCAGCTACGCGGACGACTCATTTTTGTCATCACCTTAATCCCTACCTGGTTTGTCGTCACTTATCTTGGGTTTATAGCGGGTCTATGGCTACCCATGGCCGCTCCCATTGGCACAATATTTTTAGGCATGATGTTCCTCCAGGTGGGAGAACAACGAGAACGCCAAGCACTGACCGATCTTTTTGCCATTAGTTTATCGCCAGAGATGGCAGATTTCATCTGGCAGCATAAAGAAGAGCTATTGACTAAGGGGCAAATTCACTCTCAAGAACTGACTGCCACCTTATTATTTGCCGACATTCGTGGCTTTACAACAATTTCTGAAGAGCTACCATCAGACCAGCTACTCGCTTGGCTCAATCGTTATTTTGAGGTGATGACTGAGTGTATCATGACCCACGGTGGCGTAGTCGATAAGTATATCGGTGATGCAATTATGGCCGCCTTTGGAGCACCAATATCGAGAACAGGAGAGGGAGCAATTCAACAAGACGCTTTAGCCGCCGTTAGTGCCAGCATGGCCATGGTGGAACAATTAAAAGACCTGAACCAAGAGTTTGCAGATCAAGGATTACCCACCGTTAGATTTGGGATAGGGTTGCATACGGGTCCTTTAGTTGCTGGCACCGTTGGCAGTCGTCATCGAGCCAACTATTCTCTCTTTGGCGATACAGTTAATATCGCAGCACGACTGCAAGATATGACAAAGCAACTGACTAAAAATTCTCCCTACCCAATTTTGATGAGCGAGGCCACCTACCAGCATGTGGCAGACCATTACTCAATCACGGCTGAAAAAGCACACATTCAACTGCGGGGGCGCACTGCTCAAACAACGGTCTATACCCTAGGTGGGCCTAGCACAAAAGCTCGCTAACGCTTTCGTATATTCCTCAAGCCAACCTACATGACATTGCAGTAAGCTAATAGGAGCGTTTTGACCCTGAACAAGATCCACCACCTGATTTAGCTATTGAATCTGATGTCACCCCTAAAACAACGTTAGAGACGTACTGTCTATTGCAGATACCTGAGGTTTGGATTTACACCAAGGGTATTCTGGAAATCCATATTCTGAAAAACGGCGCTTACGCGTTATCAAAGACAAGCACCACTTTCCCATCATTATCTCTGGGGCAAATGATTCCCAGCCTTTTGCAACAGGCAAAGCAAATTGGTACACGCAAAATGCTAAAGCAGCTTCGAACCGATATTTTCCAAAAGGATATCGAACCATAATGACTACCTACACATTGAATTTAAACAGCATTATGCAAATAACTGACGATCAGTTTTACCAACTGTGTCGAGCTAATCCTGATGCCAAATTTGAACGCAATGCCAATGGAGAAATCATTATTGTGGCACCGACTGGTGGAGAAACTGGTAATCGCAACTTTGAGCTGGTAGTGGACTTTGGCATTTGGAATCGTCAAGCAAAACTGGGAGTAGGCTTTGACTCTTCAACCTGTTTCAAACTACCTAACGGGGCAAAACGTTCGCCAGATATTGCCTGGATTCAGCAAGCGCGATGGGATAAAATTTCTCCCGAAGCACAAAAAAAGTTTCCTCCTATTGCACCTGATTTTGTTCTAGAACTAATGTCTCCAAGTGACGAGCTGGATACTGCACAAGCAAAAATGCGTGAGTATATTAACAATGGCGTGCGGTTAGGATGGTTGTTGAATCGACAGGCAAAGCAAGTAGAGATTTATCGTCTGCAGCAAGAACTTGAAATTCTAAATACCCCTGATCGACTTAGCAATGAGGATGTTTTACCTGGTCTAGTTTTGAACTTAAAGCCGCTTTGGCAATAAGAAGCTTATTCGCATAGCCGTAATCTTTCAACAAAAACTACAGCTAGGTGTCCACTGAAATCCTAGCTGCAGTTTTTTGATCGTTAATTGATTTTTATGGACATCTGCCTATTCGACAGTGACTGACTTGGCCAGGTTGCGGGGTTGATCTACATCAAGACCGCGTCGTTCTGCAATGTGATAAGACAGCAGCTGCAGAGGCAGTACCGTTAGCATTGGAGAAAGCAGCTCATCCACTGTGGGTACTGGCAGCAGTGTGTCAAAGGTATGCTCAGCCTCAGGGTCATTGGCCGGGGCCACACCAATCAGCTGAGCGTCACGGGCTTTAGCCTCTTGAGCGTTGGAGAGAACCTTCTCATAGACAGAGCCAGGAACTGCGATCGCAACCACCGGCACCTTTGCATCCAGCAGCGCGATGGGGCCATGCTTCATTTCACCCGCCGGATAGCCCTCAGCATGGATATAGCTAATTTCCTTCAGCTTTAGCGCCCCTTCCAACGCAATCGGGTAGTTTACACCACGACCAATAAAGATAAAGTCTTGGGTTTCTGTAAAGCTATGGGCCAGCTCTTCGGTATAGCCCTCCTGCTTTTCAATCACATGTTCCATTTGGGTAGGCAGCTGACGCATCGCATCGATCAGTTCAGCTTGCCGCTGAGCCGAGAGAGTCTTTCGCTGATAGGCCAGCTCCAGCGCTAGAAAATAAAACGCCATCAGCTGAGCCACAAATGTCTTCGTAGCAGCCACACCAACTTCAATACCCGCATGGGTCGCAACAACATTGGGCACCAAACGACCCAGAGAACTCTCAGGACGGTTAGTAATCCCCAACATACGAGGGGCAAATGCGGTATCTCCCGTTTTCTTACGTCGGGTTTGTTCCATCTCTAGGGCGGCTAGTGTGTCTGCCGTTTCACCCGACTGAGTAACGCCGATAGTCAGGGCGTTCGCAATCAGCGGCGTTGGCGAGTACCGAAACTCTGAAGCATAATGCACCACCGTTGGAATACCCGCTAACTGCTCTAGCAAATGCTTACCCACCAAACTAGCGTGCCAGCTGGTACCACAGGCGACAATTTGCACATGCTCCACACCGGCTAGAAAACTCTTCTCTAACCCCAAATTCACAGGCGACTTGTCACCTTCAGGGGTCCAATCCCTGGCAAGATAGGTCTCTAAGCTGGTGCGCACCACCCCAGGCTGCTCATGGATTTCCTTGAGCATTAAGTGCTTATAGCCCTGCTTTTCAACCATGGTGGGGCTGATGCTGAGGGTGATGGGATGTTTCTTTAAGCGCCGTCCCGTAAAGTCATAAATGGCTGCGCCCAACGGGGTTAGCATAGCTATCTCACCATTATCTAAAGGCAACACCGCTCGGGTGTGGGGCACAATAGCCGGTGTATCAGAAGCGCAGAAAAACTCACCCTGACCAAATCCGATGGCGAGAGGAGCCTGTTGGCGAACCACAATTAGCTCATCGGGGAAGTCAGCACTGACAATGGCTAACGCAAATGCCCCTTCAAGGTCGTTAACAGTCTGACGTACAGCTTCTAGTAAGGCTGACTCGTGGTTGAGGGGACCGTCTGATCCTTTAGCCAAATAATCTGAAATCAGATGGGGAATGACCTCGGTATCCGTTTCAGACTGAAACTCATATCCTTTCGCAATGAGTTCTTCTCGCAGCTCTCGATAGTTCTCAACAATGCCATTTTGAACCACTGCCAGACGTCCGCTACTGTCTGTGTGCGGATGGGCGTTATGCTCTTCAGGTTTACCGTGGGTGGCCCAGCGCGTGTGGCCAATCCCCAGACGAGCCGGATCTTCAAGACCATCGAGCTTATCTTGCAGATTTTGTAGCTTACCTTTCGCCCGCACTCGGTTGAGCTTGCCTTCGCTAATGGTGGCAACGCCAGCTGAGTCATAGCCGCGATACTCCAGCTTACGCAACCCTTCAATCAAAATATTGCTAGCGGCTCGAGTACCGATATAACCGACTATTCCACACATATGATGATGTCTCCTTTAGCTGTAAATCCAACGATAACGATTTGCTGGCTTAGTTAGACTAATGGCCGTTAGGTCACTGGATGACTTGCCTCAATCTAGCTAATCACTAACGGTAATACGATTTTGGATGGCATTCGCCGGACGGCTTGTTGTTTTCAATACCGTTGCAAACCAAGAATTAACTAAGGTTACTTGAAGATTAAGCACTAGCTTAGCTCTCAATATCCAGGTCATTTATTAAGAGGCAACTAACGTCATCACCGAATATAAACAGCATTAATCAGCGACTTAAGCCTCGATTCCCCTATGTCATGAAGCTCAAGCAAAGGCTGAAGTTCCTGATTAGCCTGAGAGGCTGTGGCTAGAAATACCTTCAGGTACATAGCGTAAAATAGCAAGGCTCATATCGTTACATCGTCTTTATGGTTGCTACGTTGCCCTCTAAAAATGCCAAAAAGTTAGAAGCTCGTCTGCGGGGGCTAGTGGGCAAAGCCATTTATGACTACGCCATGATTGAAGAGGGCGATAAGGTCATGGTGTGCTTATCTGGGGGCAAAGACTCTTACACAATGCTGTCCTTGCTGATGTCGCTGCAGCGCAGTGCTCCGGTCAAGTTTGAGCTACTGGCAGTCAACCTAGATCAAAAGCAGCCCGACTTTCCAGCACAGGTGCTGCCCAATTATTTGGAGTCTGTAGGTGTCCCCTATCGCATTGTTGAAGAAGACACCTACAGCACAGTTACTCGCATCATTCCTGAAGGGAAAACAATGTGCGGACTCTGCTCACGTCTGCGGCGGGGTATCCTCTATCGAGTGGCCGCTGAAGAAGGTGCGACCAAAATTGCCCTGGGTCACCATCGAGATGACATTGTAGAAACGCTTTTCTTAAATATGTTTCATGGCGGGCGGTTAAAGGCCATGCCCCCCAAACTACGTACCGACGATGGCAGACATATCGTTATTCGACCTTTGGCCTATTGCCCAGAGCACGACATTGTCCGCTATGCCCGCTATCGAGAGTTTCCGATTATTCCCTGCAACCTGTGTGGCTCCCAAGAGAATCTGCAGCGAGCCAATATCAAACACATGCTGCAGCAGTGGGAAGCGGAGTTTCCTGGCCGTACTGATAGCCTATTTCGCAGCATTCAAAACGTGTCCCCATCTCAGCTAGCCGATTCAGAACTGTTTGACTTTAAAAGATTAGAAGCCAAAAACTAAGCGGCCACCCTTCGTAGAGGACAGCCGCTTAAGTTCAGAAGTGTAAATTCAGAAGTACAGACTAGAACCTAGGAGTTGACAGTCACCTTATCAGAAGGAGAGGCTTCAAAGCTCTTCTCAAGATTCATGACTTGCTTGGCTTTAGCCGATAGAGCGCCCTTATTCATCCAGTAGGTAAGCAGTGCATCCACTGAGAACAGCCCAGCACCATTAACCGCAAAGAATAAGAATACTGACGCGTAGATTGCTGACAACTCAAGGTAAGGCAGGCTTAGACCAGCAACCTTGATGTGGTGGTACATAGCAACGCACATTGTTCCGAATAAACCCAGTGCGGCAGGTCGCGTCAGCAGACCAAATGCCACCAGTGGAGCCCCAATCAGCTCAGTGTAGGCAGCGATGTAGCTTAGGAAGATAGGGAACGGTAGCCCGATATACTCAACATAAGCGGCTGCGAAGCTTTCGATATTGGCTAGCTTGTCAAAACCGTTGTGCACCATCATGATGCCGACGACAACTCTGACAATTGCCAGGGTGGTTTGAGCGACTAGGTTTAACTTGACGTTGGGCTTGAATAGAGAAACGAGGAGAGTATTAAATGCCATTGCTGAGTGTCAAACTGCGTCTTACGTATATTAAAAATTGTAACCAATAGATTAAGAAATGCAAACCCATTCTTATAGAAGTATATCTATGGATAGAGCAAACATGGGGTTAGCTATAGGTTTAGACTATGGTGCACGATATTCGCAAATATGTCTGGCTGCTCCCATGGAACACGGTGGCCAGCATTTTTGACTGTTATGTGAGTCAGGTTGGGGCACTGTGAGCTTAGGGTCTGCCCCAACCGGCAATAACGCTCATCGTCTATGCCGGTGACGTAGGTGATGGGCACCGGTAAAGAGCGCAGATGAGGGGTTAGGTCATCCATATGTCCCTTGGAATAAACTTCAAAAAGATGGGCAATTTTCTGACGATCAAAATCATTCTCTCGACGAGCGGTCGGGCAAGGTCGGCCACAAAAAACGGGTAGGGCATCCCATTGGGCCAGTAGCTTAGGCCAGGGCTCGGTTAGAAACCGATTGGCCCAGATGCGATCGCGCTTCAAACATCTTGCCCGTATTTGCTCATCCGCCGTCCCCGGATCGGCACCAACAATAATGGCTTTTGACCACAGCTCAGGAGCCTGAATCAATGCATGCATAGACAAACGTCCACCCAGGGAGTAACCCAATAGGTAATGTTTGGAATCACTGTCAGCAGAACGAACAGTTTTGCAAAAAGCATCTGCCCAAGCCCAACAGCTATGGGCTGACGTATCCCATAGGCTGATCACATTGACCTGTAGAGCCTGAGATATTTGGCTTAAGTTATCCCATACTTTTGGCTGTTGCAAATTGCCATGGAGGCACCAAAGAATTGCCACTTAGCTAATACCTGTAGTACACAATAACGAACACTTTTGTTTACGCCGCCAAGGAGATTTTCACGATATTCAAGCATTAAATCCAGAAAATGGGTGAAAGCACTGTTACGTTTTCCCTGTAGCTTTGACCACTTTCTGAGCGGCTGTTGAAACTGTTGCTCTCCCCTTTATCTCTGCTTTAGTTTCGCATTAAAGAACCATGAGTGGGGCTAAGCTAGCCTTACCGCATATCAACAGCTATGCAGGGAACAGTGTATATACTGAATCGCAAGAAATTAATCTCTTGATTGCTATCAACTTAAAAAAGAATTTTCCAACCATCAGTCGAAGTGTTTTAGAGCTTTGTGAATCTTAATGCCACTTTGATAGAACTCTCACATTCTGGTTTGAGAGTTCTCGGCTCAGATTTAGCAACAGTATTCTCACTGATTTTGATCTTGCCCAGGCAGGACTATT
The DNA here is from genome assembly GCA_050043105.1 of Leptolyngbyaceae cyanobacterium. GTDB lineage: Bacteria > Cyanobacteriota > Cyanobacteriia > Phormidesmidales > Phormidesmidaceae > Leptothoe. Next base: position 13,619 of record JBHJIV010000034.1, read on the forward strand.
GCCAACGCAATCATTTCCCAGAGGTGCGTCATCGTCAACATCCAAGAGGGTTTCAAGCAGTATGGCTGATAAATGTTTGCCTAAATTACTGACTGATAAAGATGAAATCTCTTAGAGCTTGCAAGTAGACGAGTCATTAACTCAAGAAAAGGCCAACATGTCATAAAAACTAATGACTGCCTAGTTCCTAGCTTTCACTCAACAAACTTGCCGGTTATCTCCGGATTGCATTGTCGGCCTAAGAATAGGTAACTGTAGCGGACAAGCAGCACCTCGCAGGCATTGATACTTTAGAGCTTCTTGCTCTGAGAGTCGTCAAATCATCAACACTGTATTAGTTTCAAACAGTGACCTGCAGTTGCTAGGCTTCTTCATGCTACATTTATATACCTCTGACAGGGTATTTTCTTTCATAAAGAGTGGGTTTTTTCCTAAAGATTTTATTTACTGGAACGTGCGTTAAGACGGTAAAGACTGCGTTTATTTCGATCTGCAGACTAAGGTTATTTGCTGCTGATTCAGAGTATGAACCAATCTGTTAGAGTGCTATATCAGCATTTTTCAGCCAAAGTCATACTGAGGATTAGTAACACCAGCTATTAAAATAGCTGGCGCGTAAGGCACTTTCTACATAACTGTTGATTGATAGCCAGGTTAGTCCGTTCTGCAAGCGGACGCCCTGGTGCTGATTGGTCATAGATAAGAAGTCCTCTCTTTTAGCGGGAGGAGGATTTCGTTCGCAGGTTCTGCACATCTTTAAGCACATTACGTTTCACGTATTTTCATCTTTAGTATTGACGCGATACTACATCCACTATCATTTCCCCTGTAGCTATGGCTAAGAGAAGACTCTCAGTCAGCCTAACCAGACTTGTCGTAGTTCTGACGGCATTGATGTTAGGGCATTATTTGGAGCAGAATCCTGCAGTTGCTCAGACAACGAGTAGAGAAACCTTTCCGTCTCCACAAACTGCACCGAGTTTACCGCAGTTACCTACTTCTTCTGAGACAGGCTCTTTAGTAGACGATACTTACATACTTGGGATTGGGGATACGTTACGAGTAGACATTTTTAATATTCCCGACTACAGCGGAGACTTTCGTGTGTTGTCCGGTGGTAGTTTAAATATTCCAGTTGTTGGCTCTATTTTTGTAGAAGGTCTGTCTGTCGCGCAGGCAACAGAACAGATTGAGCAGAGTCTGGCAGACTATGTGAGGCGTCCTAATGTAACCTTAAGCGTTATCGGGACTCGCCCTATGCAGATTGCGATCGCAGGTGAAGTTCGTCGACCAGGTGCCTATCAGGTTAGCGAGGGAGGAGGTGCAGCCGAATTACCCACCCTAACCCAGGCTATTGAGTTAGCGGATGGCATTACACAGCTAGCCGATATCCGCCAAATTGAAGTCAAACGTCGTCTGCCGGGTTCCAGCAGCCCGTTATCAAACCGTACGGATGGCTTACAGACGATTCCCATTAATCTTTGGGATCTCCTAAAGGAAGGCGATTTGAGCAAAGACCTGCAGCTGCAGGATGGCGATCGCATCATTATCCCTACAGCCAACACGCTTAGCGCTGGCGAGGTCACCGAATTAGCCACTGCCAGTTTTTCACCAGACCAGATTACGATCAATGTTGTCGGGGAAGTTGGGTCTCCTGGTAGCGTTCTCGTTCCTCCAAATACTCCCCTCAATCAGGCAATTTTAGCAGCTGGAGGGTTTAACAACCGAGCTAGAAAAGGCACCGTTAATCTGGTGAGATTAAACCCTAATGGCACAGCAACTGAGAGAGAACTTGAAGTCGATTTTGCTCAAGGGGTTAGTGAAGATACCAACCCATCTTTGCGCCCTAACGACACAATCATTGTTCAACGCTCTGGCTTAGCACGCACAAGTGACACATTTGGGGGGATCCTTGCACCATTAAACTTTGGCCTCAATATTCTTCGATTATTTGGGCTATAGCCTCAGAGCTAAGCCCAGTCTCTGGGAAATCAGATGGATAGTTATAACCTTTTTGCCATCTCTTTATCGCTTGGACATTCTACATCTAAAAATATATCAAGAAGCATCTAGCATATCTAACAACTTACTTAAGAGAAAATCTTTATCGAGATTTAGTTCAGAGATTAAACAATAACTCTTAGAATTAGGTGTTTCAAGGAGCATGCACCTCTCATAAGCTGTTTTTGCAAGCAAAGTATTTACTCAGATCTCGCTTGAACAGTTGCTTCAGAACAGATAAAAAGCATTGATATTCGGCAGTTCATCTCCCTTCTCGCATCAGGTCAGCATCATTGACTGGCTTTAGTTTTATAACCAACCTAAGTAGCATGCTGGTCTAATTTTTAAGCAGTCTGTGAGCATGTGGTCGACGCCTCAAGATTAAGTTAAACAACTAGCAGTAAACGCAATATGAAAATTGCTCTGATTCACGATTATCTGACACAAAAAGGCGGAGCAGAACGAGTATTTGAACTGCTGTGCAAAAGATTTCCTGAGGCAGATATTTACACCTCTTTATACAGCCCTAAAGACACTATTGATATTGGCAATCGACGTGTCTATACTACAAAATTACAGGCAATTCCAGGTGCAAGCAAAAATTTTAGACTGCTGGCACCGCTATATTTTTCTGCATTTGAAGCGTTAGATTTACAACAATATGATCTGATCATCAGTAGCACAACCAGCTTTGCCAAGTCAGTCATCAAACGATCTGATGCTTATCACATCTGTTTTTGCCATAATATTACTCGTTTTCTTTGGGACACACGTACCTACATTGATCAATATCGCGACTACAAGGCATTAATGCCAATCATTCAACCTATCTTTAAGAAGCTAAAAGAGATCGACCTAAAGCATGCACAAAAGCCAGACCTATACATTTCCAATTCAACGACTGTTGCCCAACGTATTCAGGAGACCTACAAACAACCTGCAATCACAGTTAATTATCCTATCGATATCAACAGATTTAATTTTTCTGATCAAAAAGAAGATTTTTACCTGATATCATCTCGTTTGCTTGGTTATAAGAGAGTAGATGTTGTAATCGAAGCCTTTAACTGGTTAGGGTGGCCACTTGTTATTACAGGCAATGGGCCAGAGCGAGATCGCTTAGAGGCCATGGCATTGCCAAACATCACATTTCTAGGGCATGTAAGTGATGAGCAGCGTAAGCATTTGATGTCACGCGCAAAAGCCGTCATTGTAGCCGCCTTAGAAGACTATCGTCTTGTACCGATTGAAGCCAATGCTAGCGGCACTCCTGTGATCTCCTATGGAGCTGGAGGGGTACTCGATACTCAGATTCCTAGAAAAACGGGTCTCTTTTTTCAGCGTCAATCTCCAGAGGCAATACATCAGGCACTGATTGAGGCCAACAACATTCAGTGGGACTACCATCAGATTCGAGAGCACGTCCTCAATAATTTTACAGAGGATGTGTTCTTTGAAAAAGTAACAACCGTCATTAAAGATTTTTTTGCTCAGCGTCTAGCCGATCAAGAGAGACCTCTATCTTACGATGCATCTAAGCTAACTGAGTTGATGGATAAATACGCAAAGGTATGCTGATGAACCAAGCATCTATCCCTACAAACGAACCGGAGTTTGGCTACGGTCAACTCTTCAACGTCCTCATGCGCCGCTGGGTCTGGGTTGGAGGCGCAATCACCGGAGCTGTCGGGCTCTCGGTTGTATCCACCCTCAGAGAAGAGCCCGTTTATGAAAGCTCAATGCAGCTGTTAGTCGAGCCTAACTATCGAGAAACAGTTGACTTTACCGAAGATCAAGTGGGAAACACATCTGGCTCTCAGACAGATTATGCCACACAGCTCAATTTAATGCGGAGTGAAACATTTATTCAGCAAGCAGTGGAGCAAATGTTGGTTGATTATCCAAAGTTCTGTGGTGAGTCAGAAACATCTGCCTGCGTTAATGATCTTCAGAATACGTTGAAGCTTTCCCAGGTTGTTGAGGATAAAACAGAAACACGAATTTTTGAAGCGGCATTCAACGCCAGCGATCCTGTTACAGTCCAGGCGTTTTTAGAAACTTTAGGAGAGGTTTATCTAGACTATAACGAAAACCAGCAAGATCAAAGATTAGAGAAAGGCTTAGCGCTGGTCAATCAACAAATCGAAGAAGTTCAGACTAATCTTTCTGTTTCTCGTCAAGCATTACAGAGCTTCCGTGAAGTAGAAAATTTAATTAACCCTGAACAAGAAGCATTGGCGGTTGCTAACTCCCTAAGGCAGACTGAACAGGCAAAAGCCGAGGTGGACAATCAGCTACTTGAGGTTCAGGCTCAGTATGGCGCTCTGCAAGGGCAGCTCTCTGCAGATCCACAAACTGCTCTAGTATCCTCACGGTTGAGCCAGTCTTCTCGCTATCAGAGTCTCCTAAATACATTACAGGAAACGGAGCTAGCCTTAGATCAGCGGCTAGCACTGTACACACAAGCAGATCCGGGCGTGCAGGACCTGGTTAATCAACGAGAAGGACAAATAGCGCTGCTTCAGGAAGAAGTTCAACGAGTTTTTGGAACCGTTCCAGCTCAGATTGATTTGGGCGAAACAGCTTTATTAACTGAGGGGCAGTTCGGTGGAATCGATCTGGAATTAGCTAGTAGTCTTGTACAGGCCGAGGTGAATCTGAAAAGCTTAGCGGCACGACAGACGGGCTTAGCGCAAGCAACTCAACAATTGCAAGCTAAACTCAACGCATTCCCAGATTTAATTGCAGAATATGATCGTATTCAACCTGAAGTTGCTATCCAGGAGGAGGCTCTAACAAAGCTATTACAGCTTCGTCAAGAACTTAGTAATGAGATTGCTCAAGGAGGGTTTAGCTGGGATATTGTGGAGTCACCTCAAGCAGGTCAAAAAATTTCACCCCAGCCTATGCAAAATATACTGTTGGGGGTAATAGCTGGCTGTTTTGTTGGCGGTGCTTTGGCGTTTGGGCGCGAAGCGATGGATAAAAGCGTACGAACTTCTGATCAGCTTAAGCAGCAGTCAAGTTTTCCATTGTTGGGTATTATTCCAGAAATACCTAGAAAAACATGGGATACCTTACCTGTTGTAGACGGTGCTGCTCAGTTCCCAACCCAGGCGTTTGCTCTAAGTCAGTATCAGCCTTTCCGGAATTCTCTCGATTTAATCTACAAAACAATTCAGCTAAGAAATACTCAACCGCTAACCTCTTTGATGGTTACGTCAGCTCTGGCTGAAGAGGGCAAAACTACGTTATCTATCGGATTGGCGCTGAGCGCGGCGCGATCGCATCAACGTGTACTCATAGTTGATGCCAACTTGCGTCGTCCATCATTACATAAGTATTTTGGTATATCCAATGAAGAGGGGGTATCGACTCAGTTACCTAATAATCCATTCCAATATGATCTCTTTAAGATTTCTCCAGTTCCAGTCTCACTTGCAGGCACCAATATTGATGTGTTGCCTGCAGGTCCAGTTCCTGAGGATCCCATGATGTTTCTCAGCTCCCTCCAGATGCGTTATTTCTTGGAAAAGGCTGAAGTAAGCTATGACTTAGTTATTGTTGATGCCCCTGCTATTTTGGGGCTAGCCGATGGGTTACAGCTGGCATCTATGTGTCGGGCATCAGTCATGGTTAGTCGAATTGATCGAACCACTCAGGCTGACTTAACTCAGGCAGTTGCAATCCTTAGCCAAATTAACACCGTTGGTATTGTTGCCAATGGGCATCGAGATAGTAATCGTTTAGATATACCGTATGAGTCCCATAGGGATTTAGAACACACTCACAAAGAGTCCACCATGCTCTGGCAAAAGTTTCGTGCGATCGCAGGTGTCGGTGCCATTTCTGTTCCTCTGTTATACGGGTATGCTAATCTTCCTATAAAGGATGCGGCTGATAAGCTATTTTCTAACGATGTCTCTGCTGAATTGCCTGTTGAGGCGTTATCGAAACCTGCTGAGTCAGAGATAGTACCTTTGATTGAGTTAGATGAGTCAGGTGAGTCTGAATTAGAGCAGGGTACGCAAGAGATTGAGTCTATTCAGTCACAGAATTCTTTGGGTATATCGTTACCAGGCCCCAAATGGTCATCAAGATCATCCTAAATTGTTCTTACAAGAGAGAACAATCAATATGAAAGGAAATAATTGTTTCCTTTAGGATATTGAATTAGACAAATTTAATCTACGTAGGTCAGGTGCATCAAAGTAGATCTACCAAAAGTACTTCCCCTCTGAGATATCGAGCTAGATACATAAACAAGAGTCATGAAAACTTCTACTATTTTGTTGAATACGCCTCTAGTTCTTAACTTGTCACCTGAAACTGATGCTCCATCTACATTTGAAAACTGTAGCTTAACCTGGGAACAAGATGCATTGACAGTTGCACCAATAGCTCCTGATACAAAAAACAAGATACCTGCGTTGCAGAACAAAGTATGGTTACAGAATTGCTTGCAACGGTCTCCTATTAGTAGGGTTTATTTGGACCCGGCAATGGAGGAGTCGGTGATAAAATCTTGGATAGAGATCTGTAATGCTGCTCAAAAACAGATTTTTCTAAAAGTTCCCTCTGCGCCAGATTTACCACAGTCTAAGAGAGCAGGAGCATGGCGAATAATACGTGTAATAGACTGGCTGGCAGCTGTAATATTGTTGTTAGTGTTGAGCCCGCTTATGGGACTACTGGCAGTTTGTGTGCGGTTGGATTCTCCTGGACCTATGCTGTTTCGACAGTGGCGAGTGGGTTATCAGGGGCAACTATTTCAGATCTGTAAGTTTCGCAGTATGCAGGTAGATGCTGTAGCTCGACTCGTTGAAGTGATGTGTAAACAGGCCGGTTTGCATTATCTCAATATGGTTCCGCGTATTACA
>JBHJIV010000035.1:0-53105 GCA_050043105.1 Leptolyngbyaceae cyanobacterium
GCCGTCCTGTGGGTGGGAGAGCGATTGCTACTAAAAGATATTGAGCTGCAGATTGGAAGCTGCGATCGCATCACCATTGCAGGCCCCTACGGCGCATGTAAATCTTGCCTGCTCATAGCAGTGCTGGGTACTAAATCGACATCGATCTGTTTACAAGGCGGCAGCGTGCAGCTGACCGATATGCAAACGGTCTATCTAGACCAAACCTATGACTTAGTAGATCGTAGTCAAACTGTATTACAAAATATGCAGCGAGCGAATCCTACCCTCAACTACCAACTATTGCGACAGCAGCTAGGCCATTTTTTATTTTTTAATGACGATGTGTTTAAGTCGGCTTCAGTGTTAAGTGGCGGAGAGTTGGCGAGACTTGCGATCGCGATGATCACCATTTCAGAAATTGATCTACTGATCTTGGATGAGCCCATCAATAATCTAGATATTATCACCGTCGATCAAATGGTGACAGCCCTCAACGATTATCAAAGAGCTCTTTGGGTAATCTCACACAACCTAGACTTTCTCAGTCGCATTAACATCACACACTCATTTCAGCTAAAACAGCAAACACTGCAGCAGATCGCTGTTCTGCCTAGCGCTCAATCAGACTATTACTCTCATCTATTAACGGGGAAATAATCTATAGCCCTCGCTTGTCAACCACGTTGCAATATTTTCATGGATGTCGATTAGTAAACACGGATCGTCCTTGATTACAGACTGTAATCATTTTGTCAATTAGCAATTGGTATTAGATTTGTATTTTCAAATTATGCAGCTGCTCCTGTGAAGATTGCAAAATCTTTAGCCTTAAACGTAATTGATTCAATCAAGTAAGATTAATATCAATATCTAACTACTATTGAAAACCTATATTTTTGACTGTTTTATCAATACGTAGTTTGTACTAGATCTGCATCAAAAAATGTGTAATTTCTCATATTAAAGATTAGGAAATTAGAAATTTCTCATCCTAGCTACAGTTAATCCAATACGTTAAAATCACATGTTAGTAAGCTCTCAAATATCTCGTGTCTCAACTGTTGAAAGCCTAGTAAATATTTGGACTAACCGCTATTTTCCTGATGTTTCTATGGTGTCGATTGATGATGATCCATTAATTCGAGGACGTCTGCGTGAGGCTTCCTTAGAAAATGGGCGCAATCGTACAGCTGAAAAATTAGATAAACATCTAGTTGAGCAACAGTGTACTCTGGCAGCAGTTAGGGCCAGAGGGCTCTATTCATATTACGAAACATCAACTTTTAGAGAAACGGCACAATTTGCTAAATTGATTAGCCGCATCTACCTAAAACTATTAGAAGTTTACTCAGAACTATCACCAATTGTGATGGCATCTAAGGGGAATTTATCGGAAAAATTTGGAAATATCTCCCTTGAAGCTTGGGGAATTCCCAAAATCGATAAACTATCGGATGCATTAGAGCCGCTGCTACTAGAGTTGCAGAACCAATTTATGGTAACTAACAAGTGGCGGTCTTTAGGATTTATTACAACACAAATAAATCTTAGCAATGCGCTATTGCTTGAGCAATTAACCCCTGCAGAACAAGTTTTAATCAGCTCTTATTTCAAATTTATCGAGGAACAAGTTTGCTTGCCCCTGCAGCGAGTTTGTCTAGCCGCAGCAAAACATTCTCAAAATTCTCCAGCTTTTACGATTGTTGAACGTATGCTGCCGTTAGCATCAGAGATTTCAGCAGCAGTCCATGAGCGATGGTTTGCAGCCTTCCCAAATTACGATAGTCGTAGAGGTCAACTAAATAATCCAGACGTCAGACATTCCTCTGTACGAGATTTTGACATGTTTCAAGTTTATCTATGGCTCTGTTTGCTAGAGGGAAATTTGACGTTTGTTGAACAGGAGTTGCGTTCTGTTTGCATTCTCGTTTTTGATGCTTTGAATATACCCTGGTCAATGACGGTCAAGGGAACCATGTTTTTGGCAGATGAAATTTTGAAACAACTACAGCCTCATGAAAGAGAGCTAGTCTCCCCATACACCCGAGGTATGGTTAAGGCTTTTTCAAATAGATGACGCGATAGGCGTTATGTCAGCTATTTCAAGATTTCTACAATTTTGTTGATACCTGTCTAAGACACTTTTTCAAGATTCATCTCACTCACTTTTCAAGTGTTAAAACATTTCTCCATGAAACAATACCTTTGGGTTCGGCTTCGCTCACCCAGCGGCCTCACGCAAAAATCTTTTCTATTGACATCGTAAACCCTGGTAAGATGGGCGACTTCAAGCTGTCTTTCGATAACAAGGTACCTGTAAGCTCTAGCTGGGTATCTTTACGCCGATAGACCTCCAGCGTTTGTAGTTGCCAGTTTACAATCCAATATTCTTGCACCCCATACAGTGAGTAAAGCTTAAGCTTAAATTCTCTGTCACGTTGTTCGTTGCGTTCACCCGGGGACAAAATCTCGACCATTAGCTCTGGCGTGACAACTAAATGACCAGCATCGTCAGTGCCATTGGCTAAACGCTCTTTACTAATCCAAACTACATCTGGGATGACGGCATCTGTTGGGGAAAAAATTACTCCTGGTGTTTGGTAGGGTTTACCTAGCTGAGTTTGTCTGGACCAAGCTTCTAATTCAAAATGGATGTTGCCGCCTGCGCTTTGGTGACGAATGTGTGGGGCGCGGGTCACTAATAGGTCTCCATTGATGATTTCATAACGCTTCCAACCGCCGTCATCGGGCATGACGTCAAGGTCTCGAACTGTCCAGCGTATAGGGTTGGTAACCATAGAAGTCACAACTGGGTTTGGGTCTAGTATAGCGAGCGGGTAGCAGCTCTATTAAGGCAATGCTACAAATCTGGGTAGCTGCCGATGATTTGGCTAGAATACGGCGGTGGCAACTGATGTACCCCGCTCATGACTGATACGATTTCGCTGACGATTGACTGGCGTGAAGCTGATAGCAATATGCCCGAGGAACAGCAAGAGGTATTAACCCAAACACTATTTCAAGAGCTGCGGGCACTGGACGAGGTAGATGATGTTAAGCGGGTGGCTGATAAAGACGTACCTGAAGGGGGTATGGGGGCTAATTGGCTATGGAGTGTTCTAACAGCAGAAATCACTATTGAAGGGATTAAGCAAGTCTGTCAGGATGCCTATGAACGACTCCCAGGAAAACCAATTGAGTTTACCCTGGAGGTAGACGGCAAGAAAGCAAACATTGGTGCCAAAAACGTCCGTCCAGATAATTTTGATGAGACGCTCGAAAAACTGGTTGCAGCAGCCCAGAAACTAAAGGATAGTTAGCCTAAACAGTAGGGAATTAGCTGGATTAGGTATGAAAGAATTGAAAGGTGCTAACTGCTGGGTGAATGGCTAGGAAAATTGCATTGTTGATTGGTGTTGGGGAATATGGCAACGGTCTAAAGCCGCTGCGATGCCCTGCTAATGGTGTTGAAGCAATGCAAGGACTTCTGGAAAGTTCTGACATTGGCGGTTTTGATGAGGTGGTACCGCTGATTAACCCAGATGTGGGTACGATGCAAGCTCGCATTGGTGCGGTGTTTGGTCAGTTATCTAAAAATGATCTAGTTCTGTTTTATTTTACAGGGCACGGTCTCAAGGACATGACGGGTAAATTTTACCTATCTACAGCTCAGACTCAGCTTTTTGAAAGCGGCACCCTCAATCCTGGCACTGCTGTTTCGGCAGACTTTGTCAAAAGTGTTATTGGCAATTCGTTAGCTCAACGGAAGGTAGTCATTCTCGACTGCTGCTTTGGGGCAACATTTGCTAAGGGCTTTTTGGGGATGGATGACAGCAGTATTGATGTAGAAACTCAGCTGGGTGGAAAAGGCTGGTGTGTTTTGACAGCATCTACCTCCACCAAATATGCTTTGGAGCAAGAAGGTGAAGACTTATCAGTGTATACCCGCTATTTGGTGGAGGGCTTAAAGACCGGTGGTGCTGCTCCTGAGGGACGAGAGCTAATCTCCATTGGAAACTTACACAATTATGTCCATGTTCAGGTGAAAGCGGCAGCACCGGCAATGGAACCCACAATTTTTAACGCGAAGCAGGGCTCTGAGATCGTCATTGCAAGGGTGCAGATTGATAATTTGCAGCGCTATCGCAAATAGGTACAAAAGAAAGTCAAAAACGGTCGTATTCGACCTGCAGCTCTGGCTAATTTAAGACAGCAACAGACTCGGTTAAACATTTCTGATGCTGATGCAAAAGTGATTCAAGATGAAGTGCTCAAACCCTATCGGGAGAAAGCTAAACATTTAGAAACTTACAAACAGGCGCTCATAGCAGAAAAAGAATATGCATATCCATTAGATGATGAGGCTATTGAGGAGCTGGAGGAGTTAAAGCGACAGCTGAACCTGCGAGATGAAGATGTGCAGGCAACTGAACAAGAGATTTTGAAACATAGGCTTAGAGAGAAACTTAATCTCCCTCCCAATGTTCCTTATCAAACTCTTTCTGGCACCTCAAAAATTCTGTATCTCAAGAATATTAAAGATTCAAACGGTTGGGCATATACGCTTCAACGCATCAAACAAAGCGGAGGCTCCGCAGACTCTAGAGTCTTTGAATTATTCTGGCCAGCAAGTAGTAAAGGTGCTCAAACTCCATCATCACATGAGTTAATTATCCTGCATCAGCGGGCTCGAGTTACCCACATCGTCGAAGTGTTGGATACCTCCTTTCGCAGTGATAGCCACGGAACTTACCGATGGGTAAGAGCATTATGGATGCCCTCTGAAGGAGATTGGTCGCAGCTACCTCATCAACGAGAAATATTAGGATTCGATCCGCCAACCATTGTGGGTGGTGCGACTTTATCATTTCAGAACAAAAGCTTTTCCAGCTTTTGGCAAGTTTGGGGTGATATTAAGTTGTTTCAAAGTTACATTTGGCAAAAGCTCAATGAGCAAACAAATCTCTCACCTAAAGAATATCAAGCACGAAATCGTCTAAAACAGAAATACTCTACATTTAGCTTTGAGACAGTACGGATAGATAAGAGAGGTAAGAAAGTCAAAACCATCTCGGGAGAGGCGGACTATTTTGCTGAAGACTTAGGTGATGGTGTCATACTGGATATGGTACGCATTCCGAGTGGTGCGTTTATGATGGGCGCTGCTGAAGAAGAATCAGGTGCAAGTAAAGATGAATACCCACAGCATGAGGTAACAGTACCTGAGTTTTGGATGGGTAAGTTTGCAGTCACTCAAGAGCAGTGGCAGGCTGTATCAAGACTCAAAAAAATTGATCGAGATTTAGAAAGTGATCCAGCCGAGTTTAAAGGGGCAAAACGCCCAGTTGAACGTGTAAGCTGGCAAGATGCTGAGGAGTTTTATAAACGGTTATCGCAGAAGACAGGGAAAGAGTATATGCTACCTAGCGAAGCGCAATGGGAGTATGCTTGCCGAGCTAATACCAAAACACCGTTTCATTTTGGACTGGCGATTACAACAGACTTAGTTAACTATCAAGGAGCCCAACAAGGTACAACAGAAGTAGGATTTTTTGAGATCGCAAACTCAATCGGTCGCTACGACATGCACGGCAACGTCTTGGAATGGTGCTTGGATCATTGGCATGGTAACTACGCTGGAGCACCTTTGAATGGGGCTGCTTGGGTTGTTGATGGTGATTCATCTGGACGTATACTACGAGGCGGCTCCTGGTTCAATAATCCAGGCTACTGCCGCTCTGCTAATCGCGTCAGGAACTCTCTCGATTTCCGTTACTACAACACTGGTTTTCGAGTAGTTTGTTTTCTCCCCAGAACATAATATTAACGTTGTACACTTTTCTCCTCTTGCACTCTTCGAATACCGCCAGTGCGCTGGGGCATCCACATACCCGTACTTCACGGGATTATTGTGAATATAATTTAATTTTTGGTGCAACATCGCCTCAGAAAAGATCATCTTTGGATGAAATTCCTCTTGTCACATCTGGCGTTACCCTGTCTTATGAGGAAGCTTGGCAGATTCCATGCAACGCAACCAATAGCTTTGCGGCTAGTGCTCAGTAAGCCAATCAATATTTGAGCGTGCAGTAAACGATTTGAATGTTCTCATCTCCTTTGAAAGATCATCAGCACTGGCAATCATGTGGAGATGATTTTCCATGATCACCATTTTTTCAAAGGGAGTCGTCTTCATTCAGGTAAAGTATCAGATTTTTCTTAAACTTAATCCGATTAATACTTTCTTTGAAGATGTAGTAGAATTAGCACTAATTTTTCATAGAGTTTATGATTATCTGGTGAAATCGTAGATAGTCCAGTCAGTTCTCCAGAAAGATTAAGAATGAACTATTGTGGGGCTAGTTGTCATCCCCAACCATTTGAAATATCAGGCTTCCAGGTGCTTTAGTCTACTGCTTCGTATCTTTTTTACTGCGATTGCTGATTTAGGGGATGAACCGATCTAGCCCCATTCTTATTTGGCGGTGTCTCACAACTAAAGTCGTCCCGAGGATCAGCACTGCCTTTTTACTTATTCTGGGTGTTCTTTTTTACACTTTTCATGACTCTTGGAGAGAGTTATAAATTTGTTAGCCTTCTTGAGGAGAATTTTCTCATCTTCCATGGCTAATTATGAGTTTTTTTAGAAAGTTTGTCGCTCATATCGTTTGCTGGCTGTTCACTCCAATAGCCGACAATTTTGTGCTTCGTCGGAGCCAGATATGACCAGGTCAAGCAGTACGATCGCCAACTGTTTTGTTTGATTTTCAAATTTTGCCTTTTTAGTAATCTCTTACGATTAAACCAATAGCTATTATGACTACAAATTTCTTTGGCAACTTTCAGCAGCTCAAAATTCAGCAGCAGCTTCTACTTTTGATTATTGTGAGTGCAGCCATTCCCGCCTTTGCCGTTGGTATGTTGGGTGTCACCTCCGCCGGTAATACTTTAGGGCATAACGCAACAGAATTACTCCGCGAAGAGGCGCAGGATAGTGCTGAGGAAACCGCCACGTTTTTGACGGGTATCAATAAGGACGTGCTGTTTTTGAGTAAGCTGCCTCCGGTGCAGGGCATGATCCGGGCTCGCGCTAACGACGGCATCGACCCCGAAGACGACTTTTCCTATGATAAATGGGTCAGTCGTCTGCAGGATATCTTTATCGATAAGATGGAAGATAACGATCAATACATGCAGCTGCGATATATTGACGAATCTGGCCAAGAGCTGGTGCGGGTGGACTCCGATGGCAGCACCATTGCCCCGATTCCTGAGGATCAGCTGCAAAATATAGGCGATAGTGATTATTTTACAAATACGATTGGCCTGGCCACCGGTAGCGTTTATACATCGCCGGTAAACCTGAACCAGGAGCAGGGAGAAATTGAGATCCCCTTTAAACCGGATATTCGTAATGCCACCCCAGTGGTAGATGCGGCGGGTCAACAGCGGGGCATTATCATTGCCAACGTCTATGCAGACAGTATTCTGGCATCTTTAGTTCAATCAGAAGGCGATGAGCTTGAAACAGAGGAGCTGTATATGGTTAACGACGAGGGCTATTATCTTTTTCACCCCAATGCCGAAAAACTGTGGGGCTTTGACCTCGGCAAAGACGAAACCCTGGCCAATGATTATTCTCCAGAAGTGGCCGAACAAATTCTCTCTGGTGAAGAGGGCACGATCAACGTTGGCGACTCTATTTTGGCCAATAAACAGTTTGTGCCCAGCCCTGAGCGACCCTATGCGATGACTGCGATCGCAAAGTTGCCCAAAAGCGAAGTCTTCGCCTCCGTCAACTCATTTAAGCTGTTTGCAGGGCTGACAGTGATGCTATCGCTGGGTCTGGTAATTCCCTTTTCTATCTGGCGCGGGCGGGAGCTGGTGGCACTGCTTGAAAGAGTATCCTCAAATATTGCTACCTCTGCTCAAGAAATGGCCTCCACTGTGGCTGAACAAGAGCGCATTGCTAGCCAGCAGGCCACCTCTGTCAATGAAACCACCACCACCATGGATGAGCTAGAGGCCTCTTCTCGGCACGCAGCTGAGCAGGCCAATGCTGCCGTTGAGGCCGCCAAACGTGCTTTTAGTGCGTCAGAAGAAGGGGCGCAATCCTTGAGTGCTGGCTTAGACGGCATGTTTAGCCTGGAGAGCAAGGTAGATGAGATTGCTGGGCAAATTGTTAACCTCAGCAGCCAGGCCGACCAGATTAGTCACATCTCTCAGCTGGTGATCGACTTTGCCAACCAAACTAATATGCTCGCCCTCAACTCATCGGTGGAAGCGGTTCGAGCAGGGGAGCATGGTAAAGGTTTTGCAGTGGTTGCTAACGAAATTCGTAAGCTCGCTGACCAAAGTCAGCAGTCAGCGGACAAAATCAACAATCTGGTGTCGGATATTCAAAAAGCTATCAATGTAACCGTCATGGTGACCGAAGAAGGAACTAAAACGGTAAAAACAGGGGTGCAGCTGGCCAAGCATACAGAATCTGCTTTTGGGGATATTCAAGAGTCGGTTAATCAGGTCGTGCTGAATAACCAGCAGGTATCTCTAAACCTAAAACAACAAGTGGATGCCATTAAGCAGGTTGTGACTGCAATGGAGCTGATTAATCGGGGCGCTAAGGAAACAGCCGGTGGTCTCAACCAAACCAAAATTGGTACAGAGCAGCTAAATGAAGCCGCCCTAGACCTGGAACAAATCATCTAGACGGTTTAATTTAGGGAATCAGCTATTAGACGGCTGTTTCCCTAGGCTTCTGGCTATAGTTAACACCGTATCCAAAAAGCAACTTGTGCTGGATCAGCTTAGTAGGTTACTCCGAAACGTTATCCAGCACTAATCCAAAGGTGTTTAAAGCAAAATCAAAAATGCCTGTCTTCGTTACATGAACAATTTAACCCCTAAGCTGGCATAAATTTACTCCAGGCTGAACTCAAGATCAGCCTTAGGAGTACTACGCGCAAAGGTCTGTATCGGTTTCCATATTTTAGAGCCCACAGTGCGATCCAGGGCATGACGATTACCACGGCTGTTGCCAAGCCAAGTACCTCCACAAAATCTATGCATTATGCCAGCTGTTCTCAGCGACCAGGGGTAGATGTGCGAAGTTCCGTACTATCTGCTTTCTTTAGGTAAAACCTGGATTATTACAACAGCGGCTGATATTGCTAAAGTTTTAGCTAAGCTGAGTCTTTTATTACTGTTTTTTGATTACTCGGCTACCTAGCGAGAACCCTTTATACCAGCTACCGCTTGCCCCACCCCCTGACGAACGCCCACCCCCGCTTGAAGATGAGCCGCCTGATAAACCGCCGCTGCTGGGCCTTTCTTTTCTAGGAATCATCACCGTATAAGTGTTGCGATAAGAACAATAGTGACACCGGCTACAAGTCTTGTATTAAGAGAACAAACTGCCATAGCGATTGATATCATGGCTGGTGCAGCTAGGGCATTGCCAAACATCATAGTCAACAGAGCCCAGCGATTCTTCTAAAGTCTGTTCCCCGTCTAGATACTGATTGTCGCTACTTTCATCTATTTGTTAGAACGCGGGTAATGGAGGCAACGGTTCTCCTAACCACTTCTGGGAAAAGTCATCTAATTCACCCCCTAGACGTTTGTGATAAACAAACGTATTCACCCACTGAAGTAAATCGACTTCACCTCGACGTAGACCGATGTGGGCCGGAGATTCTTTGATAATAAATTTACCTTCAATAGTCTTGTCTGGGTTGTTTTTTGATAGCTCTGAGGCAACAACGTTGCCTGTGGCAATCATATCCACCTGACCTGAAATCAATGATGATGCGGTTAGACTGTTATCGGCAAATCGCTCTATTTGCACCGTGTCTCCGACAGCGTCCGTGAGTTCTAAATCTTCTAGTGTACCTTGGGTTACACCGACTTTGTATCCTTCTAACTCACTAAAGCCACTAATATCAGTAATGTCAGCTGAGCCATAGATGCCTGAGAAAAAGGGTGCATAGGGAATTGAGAAGAAAATAGATTTAGCCCGCTCAGGGTTTGCTCCCATACTAGAAATTACCAGATCTGCTTTGTCTGTTTGTAAAAAGGGAATCCGGTTATCGCTAGTGACAGGTACTAGCTCTAGCTCAACGCCAAGATCTTCAGCAATCAGGTTGGCAACATCAATGTCGTAGCCCTCTAGCTCACCGCTGGCATCCACTGAGCCAAATGGGGCAAAGTCTTGAGGAACAGCAATTTTAATGGTGCCAGCTTCGATGATACGGTCCAGACTGGAGACCGCGGCTGTTTCGTTCTGAGCGGTCACACTAGGGGAATTACCGCCTCCGGCACAGGCGACGGCCACCAGCGAAAATGCACAGGCGACAACGGCAATCGAAATGGTTTGCAGCCATCGTCTTGGGATAGAAAAACCCATGGTCAAAGAATCCTTTTCAAACCCTTACAGACATAAGGAATGTACGATAGGCCTACCGTAGCAGGCTCAACGGGACTGACTGTAGCTTAAGATACAGTCTTGTCTCAGTAAGCTAAGAATTTCTCTAGTTTTTGACTGGCAACAGAAATGGGAAAACAAATGGCAAAGTAGACAACAGCCGTGACTAGATAGACAAAGAAGGGTTCAAAGGTGACATTGGTAATATTGGTTGCTGAGCGAGCCAGCTCAACAAACCCGATGGCAGAGGCCAGAGACGTGCCTTTGATGACCTGGGCCAGAAACCCAACGGTAGGGGCGATGGAGCGTCGGACGGCCTGGGGCAAGATCACTAGCCCAAGCTGTTGAAAATAGTTCATGCTAAGGGCTTTAGAGGCTTCCCATTGACCGGCAGGAATGGATTCGACCGCGCCGCGCCAAATGTCTCCTAAATAAGCGCTAGTAAAGGTAGTTAATGCCAGCGTTGCAGACATCCACGGACTGATGTCGATGCCTAAAATACTGATGCCAAAAAAGGCTAACAGAAACTGAATCAGCAGCGGTGTGCCTTGCACAATTTCTAGATAGCCCCAGCTTACATATTTGAGGGGACGAAATGGAGAGATTCTCATTAACAATAATATAAATCCTGCTATCCCTCCACAAATAAAGGCAATCGTCGACAGCAGCAGGGTCCACCGAGCTGCCCATAATAGGGCAAAAATAATGTCTAAGTGACTAAAGTCTCTCATTCAATTGCTTAGATGTGGCGGGTAAAGGTAAATAGACGATGGTGAAAGAGCTGAGCTAATAGCTTAAAGCCCAGGGCTAACAGTACATAGATCAAGGCCAGGGTAAAATAGACTTCAAAGTCTCGGAAGGTGCGCGATCGCAAAAAGTTACCCATAAATGTGAGCTCTTTGGCAGAAATCTGCGATACAACGCTGGACAACAGCAACAGCAGCACCATCTGACTGGTCAGCGCCGGATAAATATTGGCAATGGCCGGTTTAAGTACAACCAGACGAAATATCTGACGTTTGTTTAAACCCAGGGACATACCGGCCTCAATCTGGCTTTGGTCGATGGACTGAATTCCGGCCCGGATAATTTCAGTGGCATAGGCTCCAAAGTTAATTGTGAGCGCTAACAGTGCCGCCTTGGTACTGCCCAGACGCGGACCTAGACTAGAAATACCAAAAAAATAAACAGCAGCTGTACTAGAAACGGCGTATTGCGAATGGCTTCAATATAGACAGCCATCAGCCCCTGCAGATACTGATTGTTTGATGTTCGAAAAAGAGCACCAACAATTCCAACCATGAGCCCCAGACCGATTGCTAGAGCTGATAGCTGCAGCGTCAGCCCCACACCTTCTATCAACAGCTCCCAATTGTCCCAAATGACTTGAAACTGCAATCGATAGGTCATCCTTACTTCCCTCGCCGGCTGCTAGCGGCAATTTGTCTGGGAGAATTTTATGCACATTTATCGCCCTCAGCTGTGCGTGACAGAACAAACTAGAGGGGAAAACGATGCAGTGGGGGGCTAATTGACCACTACTGTTTTGACATATCCTTCTAATTCAGGATCAAAGCGGGCAATAAACCCGCCGTCTGCACCATATAGCTCAATGGGCAGCTGCGTGCGCTTACCAATATTGATGACTTCTTCTAGCAGACGATTAATTTCAAGAATCATCTGGTCTGAGGCAGGTACGCTTGTGCGGGTGTTGGGGTCAGCGATGGAGAAATCGGCCAACGCGTCATAGTTTTGGGCTAAGATGAGCTGCACTGTTCCCCCCTTCATGCCAAACTGACAAAACGTTGGCTGACAAATTTCAGCAAAGTTCTCTTTTGCTTTCTCAAACCGCAGGGCTAATCGCAAATTCTCTTGGGCTTTAGAGAGCGCCGGCTCGTAGTTTCTAAGCAAACTTTGACTGTCCGAATAGCGTGAGGTGCCAACCGGCACGCCCTTGACCTGGGTAATGGCATCGCGCCAGCCCAACATGGCCAGGGTCCACTGCTGTTCAGATTCATACTGACGAGCGCTGGCCGCATGGCGCACGGCTTCATTGTAAAACTGGTCGGCGGCCTGTTCTTGTTGATAGCGGGTGCGTACCTTGCCAAGCTCGGTATCGTAGGTGGCCAATAATTGACGGGATTCACCATAGGCCATCGTTCCCCTGGGGATTTGCCTGATTCGTTTTACCGCCTGATTCCAGGAATCTAAAGCGGTTTCCCAGGCAGATAGGGTGTTGGCGATTTCTGCTTGATCTTTTGCTAAAGAAGCCCCCAGCTGGGCCTGATTGAGGTTTTCTTCTGCCCGTTGTTCTGCTGTGACGCGGCCTTCAATGGTCTCTAAATTGTTGCGATATTCCTGCAGTTTGGGGGCGACAAATGCGGCGTGGATCGGGCTACCGGTGGGAATCTCTTCTAGCTGGGCAATGGTCTCACGCCAGCGATTGGCGATGCCTTCCCAATGGGCTATGGGGTGAGGTGGGTTCTGGCTCTCTATGGCCGCTGCTAGGGCATTTTCTTGGGCCGTGGCGACGGCGTTGAGCAGCTCAGCTTCTCCCTGGTAGTCGGCTAATAATGCCCGAGCGCTGGCCCGATGACGCGACCACGGGGGAATGGGTTTGAGGGTTCTGATGGCGGTGTTGAGCTGATCGCTCATATCGAGCACTGTTTGTGGTGTCGGCCGATCTTGCAGGGCGATTAGGGCAGCGTCTCCCAGGGCTTGAGCTTGCTGGATGCGATCGCAGCTACCAATCACACAGGGACGACTTAATGCGTATCCCAATCCACCAAACACCACCGCTACGCTAACTGCTGCAGTCATTAAACCCCGGTTAATGCGGGGGGACTCTACGTAAGTTTCTGAGGGCTCAATCTCCTCAAACTCCTCAAATGCGGCTGACTCTGTCACGGGCACATCGTCAGGGACCTGCTCATAAAAGCCATCCAAATTAAGCAGCTCATCCACTGACGGCTGGTCTAACGTTTCAGTTTCATCATCATTGATCCGAAAATCTTGACTAGACGGTAGTTCCCCGCCGTACAGACGCTCTTCATCAGATAAAAATTCGTTTTCTGATAAATCACCTGTTGCTTCATCATCATCTTCCTCATCCTCACCAAACAAGCTGCCGGGGGCGATGTCAGGGGGCTGATTTAACAACGGCTCAAATCCTTGATTATCCAGAGCAATGTTATCCAATAAAATCGGGCCTGAACTATCTTGCAACAGCCAGATAAACCGATGGACCCCAAGCGGTTTTGACATGGATTGCTGTTTTAGATAAACCTTGATGGGAATGGGCTCTCCACGGGCGCCTAAATGCTCTGCCTCGACCGGTAAACCGGCAATTTCTAACCGGTGACGAACTAACGTTTCTACCTGAGCAAAGACATAGTGGACGGGGACCGTATCTGCGTTGGGACTCTCCACCAGCACCATGATCTTGCCCCGACTCACGGCACACTGCACCGCTATTTCCTCAGGTACCTCCGGCGCTCTACTCAAATCGTAGGTTAAATCAGCAGATAGGTGACTTAGGCTAAATGCCGCCGCTAGACTCATGCGCTACGCCTCCACAATGGTAACCAGTGGGGATATTACCCCAATCAACAACTGCTTAAAACCAACGAGTGTAAAGTTGGATTCGGCCACTAGCTTACCCACATGCCCAGAGATTAACAGACCAAGGGGGTTATTAATGCTATTGAATATTGGCCTATTGTTTACGTTTTCGCAAGCCCTTTTTTACTTGTTCAATCGATAGCCCTGCAATCCCTATGGTGTCATAGGTAAATTCATCGGTCACGCTACTCTAGTAATCAGCCGTGTCCCTTGGTGGCCCCATCAGGCTAGATTGACCGATGAACGTCCTAATTGTTGAAGACGAAGTCGATATTGCTGAATTAATCGAGCTGTATTTGACGAATGAGAACTTTAAGGTTGAAATCTGTACCAGCGGTACCGAAGCCCTTGAACGTTTCACAATTTTTCAACCGGACTTGATTATTCTGGATTTGATGCTGCCGGGGTTAGACGGTCTAGAAGTGTGTGCGCGTATTCGCCAAACCCCTGCCCAAAAAGATCCCTATATATTGATGTTGACTGCCAAAGGAGAAGAGCTAGACCGCATTATTGGTCTTTCCACCGGGGCAGATGACTATATGGTTAAACCGTTTAGCCCTCGCGAGTTGGTTGCTCGGGTACGAGCGTTGCTGCGCCGCAGCCTGCGCGGTGCGGCATCATCGACCCAAATTTATCGGACGACCCACTTCACCCTGGATTTTGATCAGCGCTCTGCCCGCTACCAACGACCGGGTCACAATTCAGATATGAGTCCCCTCGATTTAACTCCGTTAGAGTTTGATTTACTCGCCACTTTTTTGAGCTACCCTGGTCGCGTCTGGCATCGTCCACAGCTGATTGAAAAACTTTGGGGAGACAACTTTTTTGGCGATGAACGGGTGGTCGATACCCACATTGCCCGTTTGCGCAAAAAAATTGAGCCTAATCCTACCCAACCGCAGTTTATTAAAACCGTTGTCGGGGTGGGGTATCGGTTTGAAGATAGCCAGGTTGAGGCATTGTAAGTTTTGGGTTGAAGACTTATTACATCTGTCGATTGCTGTAGCTCAAAATTTTTTTCAATTATGCCCCAACTATGTCTATAGCCCATGCCTAAAGTCCCCCTTAGGAGTCGATTGTTTATCTCTCACCTGATTGTTATGGCAGTGGCTATCATTGCCCTGGCAGGGATTAGTCGTCTGTCTACACCTCGATATTTTGTGGTGACCTTAGAGCGCCTAGAAGGTCGAGGGATTCGTATTCAGCAAATGCGGGGGCAAATTTTAGAGGGGTTTGCCGATGCCTGGGCTCGGGGCATGGTGTGGTCGGTGCTGCTGGGGGGAAGCGCCGCAGGCGGTATCAGCTATTTGCTTTCTCGCCGGATTATTCGGCCAATTACTCGTATGGAGCAGATCACCCAGCGGTTTGCCGCTGGTGACTGGGCGGCTCGCGTTCCGCCATTAGATATCCCAGAGCTGCACCAGCTGGGTCACAGCTTTAATCGGATGGCCAGCGAGTTAGAGCGGGTAGAACAACAGCGGCGAGACCTGGTGAGTGACTTATCCCATGAACTGCGGACACCGCTAACCATTGTCCGTGGCTATCTTGAAGCTCTGGCGGACAATAAACTGCCGGCCGCCCCCGATTCCTATGAGCGTCTGATTCGTGAAACTCAACGACTGCAGCGTCTAGTGGATGATTTACAAGAGCTTTCTAAATTAGAAGCGGGCTATCTGCCTGTCCAGCAGGAGGTTTTGGACCTTCTCCCGCTGGTTGAGCAAGTAGCCCAGCGGTTTCGTCAGCAGCAGCCCGATGCTAAAAATCCGCCAATTGTCGTAAACGTCCCTGCGGACCTACCGGCTGCAAAGGCCGATCCCGCAAGGATTGAACAAATTTTGGTAAATCTGCTGAGTAACGCGTTGCACTATACCGATAGGGGTGAAATTACAATAAATGCCTGGTCTGAAGACAGTCAGATCTGGCTGGCGGTTCAAGATACTGGCATTGGCATTGCTGAGGTCGATCTGCCCCATGTTTTTGAACGGTTCTGGCGGGCTGATCGTTCCCGCAGCCGTAGATCTGGGGGGACGGGTATTGGTTTGGCGATTTGCAAACGTCTGGTGGAGCTACAGGGGGGAGAAATTTACGCCGATAGTCAGGTTAATCAGGGCAGCACATTTCAGTTCTGGTTGCCCAAAGCTATGTAAACTCGCTAAGTTTTGACGTAGACAACCTCCCCACGGATTACAATCCATCAACTGATGGGCCATAATAATTAATGTCAATGACCGTGACTGCGGACAATCAATTGGTGAGAAGCTATACGTTAGCAGCGTAGTTCATTTGATTGGGCTTCTCTTGAACCGCGGCTATTATTCGTCCGCCCTTTTCGCTCATGTCCGAAACCAACTCTCAAGATCGTCAAGATTCTCGCCTCAACAAAAAGCTCTGTGATTCTGGGCAGCTTTTTCGTGAGCGCTATGAGGTGGTACGCATTTTGGGTCGTGGTGGCTTTGGGGTAACCCACTTGGCTCGCGATCGCATGCTGCCTGGTTCACCCCTATGTGTAATCAAACAGCTGTTTCCTAAGGTCAGTCATCCCATTGCCCTTGAACGAGCCAAGCAGCGCTTTCGGCGTGAAGCTCGAATTTTAGGGCGTTTGGGTAGCCATTCTCAGCTGCCCATGCTGCTGGATTACTTTACCCTCAAGGGGGAGTTTTTCCTGGTTCAGGAATATGTCCATGGAGACACCCTAAGCCGAGAAATTCGTAAAAACGGGGCTCAAAAAGAGCCTGCGGTTAAAAAGTTTTTGGTTGAGGTGTTGCCCGCGATTCAATATATTCATCGCAACCGGGTGATTCACCGAGACATTAAACCTCCTAATATTATCAGCTGCCGGGATGACAATCGTCTGGTGCTGCTAGACTTTGGGGCGGTGCGTGAGTGTCTTCACTATGATGATGACCCCGGCGATCATGCGGCTAGCCCCACCACCCATTTTGTGGGCACCATGGGGTTTGCCCCCCCCGAGCAGCTAGCCCTACGTCCCACCTACAGCAGTGATATCTACGCCCTGGGTGTGACCTGTCTATATTTGCTCACGGGTAAATCTCCGTTAGAGTTTGATATCAATTCTGATACTCAAGAGATCGCCTGGCAGCGTTCGGTCGATGTCAGTAGGCCGTTTGAGCGGCTGCTGGCAAAAATGGTCACCACTGATTTGTCAGAGCGCTTTAAACGGATTGACGATCTACAGCGTGCCCTCCAATTGGATACCCACTACAGCAATCTAGAACGCTGTCTAAATAGAGTTCCTAAAGCAGAAGCTTCTGCTCAGGAAAATGTCATTGATCTAGAACAAATCAGATCTCCAATCCAGCGGCGGGCGGCGGCTATTCGACGTCTGCGGCAGCGTCAGCATATGAAAAACCGCCCTAGCCATCTGTTTCCCCGTTAGGGCTCTAGTAAAGTTAACCAGCCTTGAATAGCTCCATCCACTAGATCAGGCACTTCATCATACAAACAGTGACCGGCCCCATCGATGGACCGATAGGTAATCTGTGGATTGGCAGTGACAATTTGGTCTGCCCAGGCCGTCGGTAAAACAGTGTCTTGCAGTCCCCACACCAGCAAAATTGGGGCTTGTA
The DNA here is from genome assembly GCA_050043105.1 of Leptolyngbyaceae cyanobacterium. Taxonomy (GTDB): domain Bacteria; phylum Cyanobacteriota; class Cyanobacteriia; order Phormidesmidales; family Phormidesmidaceae; genus Leptothoe. Next base: position 17,614 of record JBHJIV010000035.1, read on the forward strand.
CCTGCTCGATTAAATCGGCAGTCACGTCACTAAAATCAGCCTTGGTGCGAGACTTTACTAAGTAACAAAGGGTGCGGGCTGCACCGCGATCTAGGGTAGGGCGGGTAAAGGCCTCTACAAGTGCATCGTCCACTCGCTCTGGTTGCTGATAAACAGTCGTCAGGACTCGACGAATAAATGCTGGCCGACGTACAGCTGCAAATAAAGGACGTAACAGTAACGGCGTGGCAAAAAGCCCCTCGATCCCTCGCGCTAGGCGATCTAGCCAGCCAGAAATTAGCTCTTGTCGAGCCAACGGCAGCGTTAGCAAAATCAGCCGACTGACCATTTGAGGGTGGCGGGCGGCTGTGGTTAGGGTCACTAGGGCACCGAGAGAGTGACCTACCAAAATCACTGGCAGACCAACTATCGTCTGCCAAAAATCATAGACTTGTTGTTGCCACAGTTGCGCGCCGAGCCCCACGGCTGGGTTTAGAGAGTGGCCTACCCCGAGTAAATCTAGGGCTAATACAGGGCGTTGATGGACCCAGTGGCTGAGGTTAGAGCGCCATTGCTCTAGGCTGGCCCCAAATCCGTGTACTAGCACCATCGGTGTTTGTTGTTGGGCAACTGGGTCAGTCGGCATTACATAGGTATAGCGCACCCGCCAGCCGCGCCATCGCCAAAAGCGTTGGTGCCCCAGATCTGGGCGAGTAAGGGCTTGAGTTCGCTTCATTGTTTGGTCTATGTCGACGGATGATAACTATCATGTAACTTCAGCCACTTTGTCATTAAAGGAACCAATAGTGGCTGGCTGCAGATACCTTTAAGATAGATTAAGAAATATTAGCCGATGGGTTGATCGGGTCCCTGACAACTTGTTGCTACTTATTGGGGACAGTGAGGCGTACTATGACTGAGACCAAACAGAGGGATGTTCAAATCTTGCCTATTGCGGACAATACCCTCGTCCTGCGCTCTCGCAGCTGGAATCGACTCCGGTTTGAGATTGAATATGCTTTAGAAAAAGGCACAACGGCAAATTCCTATTTGATTAGTGCCGACAAGATGGCTTTGATTGATCCACCTGGCGGGTCATTTACGACTATCTTTCTGGAGGCTTTGCGATCGCACACTGCCCTTGACCAGCTGGACTATATTATTCTCGGTCACGTTAACCCTAACCGGCTAGAAACGCTGCAGCATCTAATCAGCGAAGCCCCACAGGTAACGGTTGTGTGCTCAAATCCGGGTGCGCTCGCAGTGAACGCGGCTGAGCTACCGCTACAAAATCCGGTACTGGTCATTAAAAGTTCAGATGATGTGCTGGATCTCGGTCAGGGCCACCGACTGCAGTTTATGCCAGTACCTACACCGCGCTGGCCCGACGGCCTGGCTACCTACGATCCCTGTAGCTACACCCTCTACACCGACAAATTTTTTAGCACCCACATTTGTAACGATGATGCCTACGATCTTAAGTGGGAAGACCTGTTAGACGATCGTCGCTATTACTTTGATACGGTGATGGCGCCCAATGCCAAACAGGTGGCCACAGCCTTAGAAAAACTGAGTGAGTTTCCTGCCCATCTCTATGGCACCGGTCACGGTCCCATGGTGAAGTACGGTGTGCATGAACTGACCCAGCAATATCAACAGTGGTGCGATCAGCAAAAGCAAAAGACTCTGAGTGTGGCCTTGATCTATGCATCCGCCTACGGCAACACTGCCACCATCGGTCAGGCTATTGCCCGCGGTATCACTAAAGCCGGTGTGGCTGTTGAATCTATCAATGCTGAACAGGCCCCTCAGAGTGATATGAAAACCGCTGCTGAGAGCTGTGCGGGGTTTATTATTGGCTCTCCTACTCTGGGGGGACATGCCCCGACTCAAATTCAGACAGCGTTAGGGCTATTGCTATCTACGGCGTCTAAAAATAAGCTAGCCGGTGTCTTTGGGTCCTATGGCTGGAGCGGTGAAGCCATTGACCTATTGGAGAACAAGCTGCGGGACGGTGGCTACAGCTTTGGGTTTGATCCGATTCGAGTCAAGTTTAAACCCGATGAGGTGACTCTTAAATATTGTGAGGAAGCGGGAACTGATTTTGCCCAGGCGTTGAAAAAATCGCGACGGGCTAAAACTCCCCGCACCCCGGCTAGTGATGTGGAAAAAGCCGTGGGCCGCTTAGTGGGGTCGCTATGTGTGGTTACGGCTAAACAAAGTGAGGTGGCCAGCGCCATGCTGGCTTCTTGGGTCGCTCAGGCAACATTTAATCCACCTGGCTTTACGGTTTCGGTTGCCAAAGAACGTGCCATTGAAACGCTGCTTTATCCGGACAGTCCGTTTGTACTTAATATTTTGGGTGAAGGCAAACATCTTGGCCCCATGAAACAGTTTCTAAAGCCGTTTAGTCCAGGTGAGAATCGGTTTGACGGGGTGGATATTGAGGTGGCTAGCAACGGGGCGTATATTCTCAAGGATGCGATCGCATATCTAGAATGTACAGCGAGAAACCGGATGGACTGCGGTGACCACTGGGTTGTTTACGCCACCATCGACAGCGGTCAGGTGTTCGACACTAATGCTAAGACCGCCGTGCACCATCGCAAAACAGGCAATCACTACTAGTTCACATCGGCCACATCAGGCTCCATAGTCTCTTTGGCCATCCATGTAAGAGCAAATGGTGTAGCGCCCACTGTAGACAGTGATCCGCTCTGCGAGTTACAAAAGTCGTCAACCGTTTAATCGGGCATCCGGTACCGGTCTCATCCGAGCTCTGCAGCTGATATTTAGCCTTAATCAGCGCCTGTTGGGCTAGGGGTAATTTTGTGCCGATACCCACAGCAGACATATGGTCCAAATAAGCTGCTAGGTATTCGACCCTCATTTCGGGACTATCGGTTGTGCGACTGAGAAAAGGGAGGTCGGCTTCTGTCATAAACCGAATTGCCAACATTGGTACTGGGCTTTGGAGCGGTCGAAAATCAGGATTATGTAACCCTGGGCTCTGGTTAAACCGATGAAACTCTCCTAACATCAGGCCCTTTTCCACAAAAAAAGGCTTTAATTTTTGTTGAACCTGATCAACAATGCCACACTGTTCGTTTGGAATATCCGGAAAAATCAGCAGCAATGCCTTATATGTAGCCAAATTTCCCTGCTGAGGAAATTGATTTAAAAATGTCTCACGACAGTTTTTGACCAGTGCCTCTAATTCAGTCTGGTTTAGCTCCTGTGTCGAGACTTCCACCATTTGAATCGTTTCCATCCTTAAAGCCCGAGGCACAAACGGACACACTAACCCAGCGCGTCCTAACGTTGGATGGGGTTTGGCCAAAAATTGTTCAAGCCACCGGGCTGTTGCTAGTAAAGCAGAAGACACAACAGCAGGATCTTTTGACTGACTGGGTGTAACTAAGCACATTGGTTTTTAATCTCACACAAATCTTGATGGCTTATGACAAATAAATGTGAGAAAAGTCTCTAAAAATAATTTTGTTAAGACACACCGCTGCTGATAACAAGAGGCTGCACAAAAATAGTCGATAGTTTTTCTTTTAAAGAACCTTATATAGCCTTTAAATATCTCTCCAGGTTTTGGCATGATAGTTCCCTAAAGAGATGCCCTTACCAGTGTGAGACGGAATATTATTGAGTAGTGTTTCATCTAATTATGAGAACTCTCTTGCTGGCCCGCTAAGAAGTCTACAGATGAAATTATCAAAACTTTAACAGAGCCGAAACTAAATGAATCCCATCGTAGGTGTTAGGCTGAATACGGCTGACTACATCAGGGATTTCTGTCTGTTAATTTCATAAGTATTCTTCGCCTTCTAAACACAAACTAAAACCACTATTTTTCGATTATGAATTTAATGGTTTAGTCCCGTACTCTGTTGATTATCTGAACGGAGCTTTTAATCTCCCGTAAGGCTTAGGTAAAGAATTCTAAACTCAAGAGATTTTGAGGCTCTAACCTTGAAAGCTTTGGAAGCTGACCGGAATGTAGGCGCCCGGGTGGTGCACACATATCATCGTTACTACACGCTGTCTTCATGAGTTTTTCCAACGTAAACGCTCCAGCCTCGTTGAAATCCGCTCACATTGATGGTTATGACGACCACAGATCTGCTCAAGCATCTGACAGGTCGGTAGAACGTCTTCCCCTAGATGTTTGTATTCATCGTCTGTTTGAACGACAAGTCCAGAAAACTCCTCAAGCTGTTGCCGTTATTACTGAAAATGCTAAGTTTACATATCAGCAGCTAAATCGACAGGCCAATCGTCTGGCCTATCAGCTATCAGCTTTAGGTGTGGGTCCTAACCATCTAGTCGGGCTCTGTGTAGAGCGTTCCCTAGATATGGTGGTAGGACTGTTGGCTATTCTCAAAGCTGGAGGAGCCTATGTTCCGATTGATCCAGACTCTCCAACTGAGCGCATAGAATTTATCTTACGAGATACTCAAGTAAAGGTTCTATTAAGTCAAACCCCTCTTGAGCACACCCTTACCACTTGCCTATCTGGGCAACAAACGACTCTGATTTGTCTGGATCGCGATCGGTGGACCAACATGCGCTCTTGTCCGGATCCCAAAAAGACAGTGGGTACCGACAATTTGATGTATGTCATGTATACCTCAGGTTCAACCGGACGCCCCAAGGGAGTGATGATTCCTCACCGTGGTATCTGTAATCAGCTGCACTGGCGGCAAACAACATTCCCCCTAAATGCTGAGGATCGAGTCCTACAAAATATATCGTTTAGCTTTGACCCGTCAGTCTGGCAAATTTTCTGGCCTCTGGTGGTTGGTGCCCAGCTGGTTCTCCCAAACTCTAAGGGACATCAAGATATTAATTATTTGGTACAGCTAATTGCTGAGCAAGCGATATCGGTAATTGCTCTAGTTCCTTCATTATTGAGAGTTTTGTTAGAGCACCCTGCTCTGGAGCGATGTCAGACATTAAGCCATATTTTCTGCGGTGGTGAGGTACTCCCTTTAGACCTTCGGCAACAGTTTTTTCAGCGCTTTGTGGGCATATCGACTTGTTTACATAATGTGTATGGGCCAACGGAGGTCTCCATTGATGCGACCTACTGGACCTGTGAGCAGACTAATAACTCTCCCATTGCCCCCATCGGTCATCCCAAAACCAATACCCAGATACATATTTTAGATAGCGACCAACAACCGACGGAACCCGGACAAATAGGAGAGATCTACATTGGAGGTGCAGGATTAGCTCAAGGCTATTTAAATCGTCCTGATCTAACCACGGCTCGATTTATTACCTCTTCTGTAGACCAGTCTCGGATTTATAGAACTGGAGATCTAGGAAAATATCTGCCTATTGGTATGGTTCAGTTTTTGGGGAGAGTCGATCAGCTAGTAAAGATTCGCGGTTTTCGCATAGAGTTAGGTGAAATTGAAAGCTGTCTCGATCAGCATCCAGCCATTGCTCAGAGTGCTGTCACTGCCTGGGAATTTGCACCAGGACAAAAGCGGCTGTTGGCTTATTTTGTTGCGCGTGACACGATGTCCCTAGATGTGACAAGGCTGCGAAACTGGCTGCAAGAACGCTTGTCAGACTATATGATTCCGGCCATATTTATGCCTTTGGCTTCGTTTCCTTTAAATGCTAATGGTAAATTAGATCGCAAAGCGTTGCCGACACCTATCTCTCACCATACCTATGTCGCCAATGAGGGTGCCCCACTCCAAGATGAGTGGCAGCTTCAGTTAGCCAAACTATGGTGTCAGGTTTTGGGAGTATCAACCGTAGCCCAAACTGATAATTTTTTTGAGCTAGGGGGAGACTCTTTGTTAGCAACGCAGCTGGCTACACGCATTGAAAAAACCTTTAACCATCCTTTTCCAGTAGCCAGTTTATTTCAAGCATCCACCCTGAGTCAGATGGCTACTCTGATTCAGAAAAATCTAGGTGACACCCCTGATCTGGTGCTGATACCCGTTCAAACTGAAGGTAGCAAGCCACCTCTATTCTGTTTACATACAAAAACCGGCAGCATTTTTAACTACTATGGCTTAGCAAAGTATTTGGCACCCGATCAGCCTGTCTACGGTTTACAAGCTCGAGGGTTGGATAACCAGGAGGTGTTTTACCAACTGAAAAGCCAGCGTCTGCAATACAGTATTGAAACCTTAGCTGCTGATTATATTAGGGAAATCCAAATGCTACAGCCGGTCGGTCCTTATTATCTTTGCGGCTACTCTTTTGGCGGACTGCTGGCCTATGAGATTGCTCAACAGCTAACTGCTCAGGGAAAATCTATGGGTATGGTGGCTCTGTTTGACACCTACAATTATTCAGATAGCTGGTTTTGTAGACCGTTGTCGCTGCGGTTACGGAACGTTGTGGGTAGGTTCCAAACACTGTCATGGTCAGAACGCTCAGCCTACAGCCAACAAAAGCTACGGTCTCTAGGTGCCGTGCTCCATCCATCTTCAGCGATTGAACAGCAAGCTCAAGAGAAAATTACTGTCCATGAAGCCGCATTTGAAGCCGCATTAAAACACTATAGGCCAAAGCTTACAGCGGTGACATTGTGTTGTTTAGGGCTGAATGTACGCCTGAGGAGTTTGGGTATCAGGCGCCTAAGGTGGATGATTATCTGGGTTGGGATCAGGTTGTCACGGGCCAAATTAATCTTCAACCCGTAGACTGTCATCACTTTTTACTGATGGATGAGCCCTATGTTCAAAGCCTGGCTCAAAAGCTTAGCATTTGCTTGAACGAGCATCAATATCAGGGATAAATCTATGATCTGGAAGATCTCAAAATTGCTAGCTGTTCACTTTTGTAAGTTTGTTGCTCACCCCGTCCCGGAAGAATTAGTGTTCTAGTCTTTTTTGTGGTCTCACGTGCGATCGCAAACCACGCTCACACCTAACGTTAGCAATCATAGCCGCGCCGCTCTCAATTTTTACAACCGTCAGACGCTAAGGGCTTAAGCAAAAGCATTAAATCAATGACTTGACCAGTATTCCTCACAAGGTTTCATGACTCTTTACATGTAGATTAAACCGCTAGCTCAGACGCCTAAAAGTATGTTACCTGTAGAAATATTTCATTATTTAAAACTAGCGTTTAAGTCTGATTTATGACCGTTGCACCGTATCAATCTGACCTTTTTAAAAGATGTAAAGAAATTTATGGATTTTTGTCAGATTGCCAGCGACAGGCAACCCATGACCAGCATGCCAAGTTAGCTAATTTCACAGTCCCCATCAGTCCGATTGAGCCTTGGTTAGCCCTGCAGCAGCTTGAAGCCACCTATCCGATACATTTTTACTACTCAACTACGAATTACACCCTTTTAGGGTTGGGCATCACCATTGCTCAACAGGCCGCCGGTTGCGATCGCTTTGAGCGCATGCAACAGTTTGTAGATGTCTGGAAGCGGCGAATTCTTTCCTCTGAGCAGAATGGTCCTGTTATTAAACCGTATTTTCTGTGTGGGTTTACCTTTTTTGACCAGGCCGCCAATAGCTCATTTAGTGCCGCCCAAGTGTTTGTCCCTCAGCTCCAAATCGTTCAGCGCAACGGTCAGACAGCAGTAAGTCTAAACTATTTGGTGGATGATGAAGTAAACATTACGCGTATTGTCGATGATATTAGACAGCGGCTCCAAACCTTAGAAACAGCTGCTAAAAAAGCGTCTTCTGCTTTACTGTCTCAAAATGCATTACAGACTCCAAACGTTGTGAGAGATGTGGGCAACTTTGAGCAGATGGTTAGCGGCGTACTGCCAGCGCTCCGCTCTTCTAAACTCCACAAAGTGGTGCTTGCAGATGCTCTTGATGTGCTGTCTGTCAATCCATTTAGCATTCCAGCCTCGCTCAGGGCACTTAGCCTGGCCTATGGAGACTGCTGCATTTTTTCGGTGAGTAATGGCAAAGGACCTGTTTTTATCGGTGCTAGCCCAGAAAGATTGTTAAGCATTGGGCCGTTGGGGCCATCAGTCAATGGCAAACAGCTCACCACCGACGCTCTGGCTGGCTCTGCACCGCGAGGCGATACAGCAATTAAAGATCAGCTGATTGCCGATCAGTTGCTCAAAAATCCAAAAGAACGCTATGAGCATCAAGTTGTTGTCAAATTTATTGTCGAACAGCTGATCGAACTTGGTCTTAACCCTGAATTTGGTAACTCTCCTAACGTGCTGCGGCTAGCCAACATTCAGCATCTGCACACGCCGATTCGGGCCGTTTTGCCAGATCATCTCAAGCCCCTAAATCTAGTCAAAATTTTACACCCGACTCCAGCTGTAGCCGGATTTCCAAGACCTGTCGCCAGTCAGCTAATCCAAACAACAGAATCCTTTGATCGGGGGCTTTATGCATCTCCCATCGGTTGGATTGATGCCAATGGCAATAGCGAATTTGTTGTGGGTATTCGCTCTGCCCTCATCAATGGTCGTCAGGCCAGACTATTTGCTGGCGCTGGTATTGTTGCCCAATCAAAACCCCAAAGTGAGTTAGCAGAAGTCAAGCTTAAGCTACAGGCACTGCTAGGGGCTTTAGGGTGAACACATTAGACTATCGCAACACAAATACGCTTTGGGCATCAGTTATGGCAGAGACCCTAAGCCTTCTAGGGCTAACGATGGCCATTATCTGTCCAGGGTCTCGGTCTACTCCCTTGACTATGGCCTTAGTGCGCCATTCTGATATCGAAACTGTCCCAATTTTAGATGAGCGTTCGGCGGCGTTTTTTGCGTTAGGCTGTGCAAAACGCCTCCATCGGCCTGTTGCTATTGTTTGTACGTCAGGCACTGCAGGTGCAAACTTTTATCCAGCCATCATTGAAGCGCAAGAAAGTCATGTTCCCCTAATTCTATTTACTGCCGATCGTCCACCAGAAATGCGATCCTGTGCATCGGGGCAAACCATTGATCAACAAAAGCTATTTGGTAGCTTTATCAGCTGGTACACAGAAATGGCCGTACCCAATGTTGCCCTTTTAAGCTACGCCCGCCAAACTGTCATGCAAATTTGGAGACAGGCACTATCACCAGGGCCAGTACACATCAACTGTCCATTTAGAGATCCGCTTCCTCCTCTAGATGAACCCATAAATTTGCAGCTAGTGGAGTCCGAGTTTTTTGCAGCGGTATCCCCCCCTGCCCTTAAACCAGCAGCATTGCGGCAGCTTCCCCTACAGATGTGGCCACATCTGTGGCAGCGGTGGACAAACACTGAGCGGGGACTAATTGTGGCGGGACCGGCACAGCCACTCAACCCGCTTAACTATTGTCAGGCCGTTGCCCAACTCTCTCAAGCGTTAGGATGGCCCGTGATAGCAGATGGGCTATCGCCACTGCGCAATTATCATGCCGTCAATCCATATTTAATTAGCACCTACGACAGTTTATTGCGCAACAATGCTGTCGCTGATCGGCTCATACCTGAGTCTGTAATTCAGCTGGGGCCGCTGCCCACGAGTAAAGTGCTACGACAGTGGCTACAAACCCATCAGCCACATACCTGGCAGGTGACTCCCCATGTCTCTAATGTGGATGCTTTACATGGTAGAACCCAGGTGCTTGAAACCTCGGTAGAAGACTTGGGAGCGTTAATCGCCTCGACAGAACAATCGGTTTTGTCGAGGCAAAGCTCTAGTCAGTACTGTCACGTTTGGCTCAGATATGAGCACAGCGTTGGCCAACGCCTGACTGACTGTCTCCAAGCGATGCAAACACCCTTTGAAGGAAAAATTGCCTGGATACTCTCACAATATCTGCTAGAGAATACCGCTCTCTTTATTGCCAACAGTATGCCAATACGAGATATTGAATCCTTTTGGCAGCCTAACGATCGTCATATTCACCCCTATTTTAGCCGAGGGGCCAACGGTATCGACGGCACACTATCCACAGCCATGGGAGTTGCCCATGGTCACCAAAACACTGTTTTGCTAACGGGCGATTTGGCGTTTTTACATGACACAAACGGGCTTTTAAATCATCGTTACCTAAAGGGGCCTCTTACCGTAATTGTCATCAACAATCAGGGGGGTGGGATTTTTGAGATGCTGCCCGTTGCAGCGTTTAATCCTCCGTTTGAAGAGTACTTTGCTACACCACAAGCTGTGGATATTTCGAGACTATGCGCCGCCTATGGTGTTTCCCATCGCCTGATTCAAACCTGGGAGTCGCTAATAAAACAGCTCAAAAACTTAGATAAAAATCCTGGTATGCGAGTTTTAGAATTTTGTAGCGATCGCAAAGCAGATGCTCAGTGGAGAAAAACACAGATCGCTGCCCTCGTGAGCGATCCACCCTAAGATTATTAGACTACCATTCAAGCACAACAGCGTTATCTTGAATTTCCACCAGTGGCTGTTTTTGTAGCTCAGGCTGTAGTGCGGTTGCTAAATCAGATGCTAGCTGGTCTGAGTTATCGAGACTGCTCAGTTCAATCACCCAGCGATGAAGCGTGTTACCGCTACCGTCAGTGATGACGCCTAGTGTATCTGTTAGGTAGGTGCTGCCCATATCGGTTACCAGAGAGCGAGTTTCAGGCTGCTTTGCCAATAGTAAGCGAATGGCATATTCACCCCGTATGGTTTGAGCGTTCAAGCTCTCATCTGCCTCCAGAGGAATCTCGGCAGGTGCTGTGGCTCGTTCTCCAGCGAGATAGCGTTCCGGGTTTAAAATTAGCGCGGTCGCTTGGGGCGGATCGGCAAAGACAGCACTGACAGCATCCCAGCCACCATCTTCTCGGACCGCCTGAATAAACTGCAGACCGGCACCATAGAGAAAAATGTTTTCAAGCAGCTGCTCGCTAACGGGACCGTCTGGAGGTAGCTGGGCATGGGCCAGAAAGTCATAGTTAAGTAACTCGCTGACGGCCAACATGGCTTCACCTTCGATCACGGCGGTGACGGCTTTATCGTAGTCAGGCGCGGTTTGGGTCTGTAGGTGCAGGCTATAGAGATCAAAGTGCTGATCTTGCAGGGCATGAAACATCTCGTGCAGCATAACGCCACGACCCAGCTCATCGGAACCTGATGTGGTCACGACCAGCTGTTTTGTTTCTGAGTTGTACCAGCCATTGAGGGTTGGGTCATCCTGAGGTTGAAACGTGACCTGTAGGCTTTGCTTAAAACTGAGACCACGCCACTGCTCTAGCTCAGTCATTACAGAGCTAGCCGAGTCAGCCCAAGCGGGGGGCTCTCACTCAAATGTAATGCGGGGTGAAGTCGTTTGGGAAGCTGTCAGAGCAGTAGTGCAGCCCATGGCACCCAAGCCACAGGTCAGCGCCAATATGCCGGATATCATTATTTGCCTACCGCCCAAAAAAACACCTCAGCCTTTTAAGCGATTGCTGACCCTCGGGATGAATCGGTCTAGCGGTTGTTTAACAGCCGCTCGCAGCTAACATCATCCCGAGGATCAGCAGTGTCCCTTTTTATTACTGTAGCTGGAATTTTCAGAAGAGCAGCGGCAATTCTAAAAATGCAGCGGGCCCAGTTTTATCCCTCAGCCAAAAAGATGTACCGCAAGATAAAGATAATGGCTAGAACCCACATACCAACCGTAGTTTCCCGTACTTTCCCTTGGAATGCTTTAACCAACGGATAGGCAATTAATCCCATGGCTAGACCTTCAGCAATGGAATAGGCAAGCGGCATCATAATAATGGTCAGAAAAGCCGCGATCGCAGCGGCCGGATCTTCCCAATCAATTAACCGAGCGCCGGACATCATCATTACCCCTACCATAATTAATGCAGGCGCTGTGGCAAATGCCGGAATGCCGGAGAAAAGCGGAATAAACAATAGAGCGAGCAGAAACAACGCGGCCGCAACAATGGCCGTTAGACCGCTACGCCCCCCTTCAGAGATACCTGAGGCAGACTCAATATAGGTGGTAACCGTCGAGGTGCCCAAGATAGACCCTGCGGTTGTGCCAACGGCATCAGCCATAAACGCCTTTTCTACGCCAGGAAACTTACCCTCACTGTCAATGTAGCCCGCCTTTGACCCCAACCCAGTTAAGGTACCGATGGTGTCAAACAGATCAACAAATAAGAAGACAAACACAATGCTGATTATCTCTAAAATGTTGAGCTGAAACAACTCACCCAGACCTACAAAGGCTTGACCAAACAGATGTGTGGGTGCTGCAGGCAGGGCAACAACTCCTTCTGGCCAAGGGGCAATACCAAATAGCCAAGCAAGTAAAGCAGTGCCAATGATGCCCCACAGCAGAGCACCGGTGACGCGACGAGAGAAGAGAAAAGCCGTAATGCCTAACCCCAACAGCGTCATCGCGGCCTGGGGCGATCTGAGATTGCCAAGGGTGGTAAATGTGGCTTCAGAGGAGACAACAATGCCCGCACTCTTGAGTGCAATGTAGGCAATAAACAGACCAATGCCTGCTGTGGTAGCGTGTTTAACGGCATCGGGAATAGCGGAAACAATCTTACTACGCACATTGGTGAGGGTAAGAATGATAAAAATGATGCCTTCTACAAAGACGGCAGCTAGCGCTACTCGCCAGTCCACCCCCATCCCTAAAACAACGCTAAAGGCAAAAAACGCATTGATACCCATACCAGGGGCTAGGGCAAATGGCAGCTTAGCGTAAAGCCCCATCACCAGAGTTGCGATCGCAGCTGAGATGCCCGTTGCCATCACCAACTCTCCAAACAAGTCCCCGGCCCCGTCGAGAAATACAGCCTCCGATAAAATGGCCGGATTCACGATCAAAATGTAGGCCATGGTGACAAACGTAGTTGCCCCAGCCAATACTTCGGTCGGTAAATCTGTACCGAGAGCACTGAAGTTAAAAAAGTTAGCAATGGCCCTAGTTAAACCAGATGGCTGTTGAATATTTCCCGATTGATTAGACATAGCGGTCGTGTGTAGCTTAATCCTAGTGAACTGCCTTGGCCTCCTAATCGTCTGTCTAGGGGGTTACCGATGGAATGGATGTAACATTTATTTTTTATTTAACGGGAAATAGTGAACGCTCAATCTGTGTAAAAGGCAAACTTTCGCTACAGAAAAACGACTTTTCTAACGGCGTAAACGGTATGGAATGGAGTACTTACAGCCTAGTTAACTAAATAGACTGAAAGGGTTCAAGGGGCTAAATAGACAAAGATTAACCATTGAAAATGCTGTTTTATCGTGCTGATAAAATAACTATCAAATCTTCTAGACCTGAGAATGGCCATGCGTGTTTTTGTGGTTCTGTTTAACGCTCGCACTGAAAATGAAGGCATCCACTCCTTAAAGGTGGGTGATCGCAACATCGTTTTAATGTTTGAGGACGAAGATGATGCCACCCGCTTTGGTGGCCTGCTGGAAGCACAAGATTTTCCGCCCTGCAGTGTAGAAGGATTTGAGTCAGACGAAATTGAGGAATTTTGTCGCGGTGCTGAGTATGAAGCTAAACATGTAAAAACCGGTACCCTGGTTATGCCCCCAGAGCAAAACCTGGAAGCAACGGATTGGGACCCCAACACCCGCCCGGAGTCACAGCCCCAGGAACCATCGCCATCAGACCAGGACATGTCGCAGACAGAACTCGACCGTATCCGACAGCAGTTGGAGAATTTACTCTAGGGGGGATATGTTTTTAGCGTGTTGAGTTGGCCGCTCCCCCATGGCCCGCTCTCAGCGTAAACTTCAAACTTCCGCCCTTGTCTTTCAGTCATTCTCATGTCTCAACCCCCAAACGATCGTGGCTATCTTTTAACTGAGCAGATTAATCTCAACAGTCAAAACCTTGACCAGCTGTCAACGTTGGCAATGGTGCAGGTGTTTAACCAGGAAGATCAGCGCACGGTGGATGCGATCGCGGCCGCAGCCCCCGTATTGGCAGATGCGATTGATCAAACCGCGACTGCCCTACGAGCAGGGGGTCGCTTGTTTTACGTCGGTGCTGGCACTAGCGGACGTTTAGGGGTTTTAGATGCCGCTGAATGTCCGCCCACATTTTGTACCCCACCCGAGCTAGTCCAAGGAATTTTAGCGGGAGGTCCACCGGCTCTGTTAAAGAGTTCAGAAGCCTTGGAGGACCTCTCTGCAGATGGTGCGGCGGCCATGGCAACTCACCAGATTTCTGCCCTTGATGTAGTTGTTGGAATTACAGCAGGAGGGACTACGCCCTATGTCCATGGCGCGCTTAAAGAAGCCAATCTGCGGGGGGCAACGACGATTTTTATGGCCTGTGTTCCAGCAGAGCAAGTCGAGATAGAGGTTGATATTGACCTGCGGCTGCTGGTGGGACCAGAAGTTTTAGCCGGGTCCACCCGACTTAAATCAGGCACTGTGACCAAAATGGCCCTCAATATTCTGTCTACGGGAGTGATGGTCAAACTGGGTAAAGTCTACGGCAATCGTATGGTGGATGTGTCAGTGACTAACGTCAAGCTCCATGATCGGGCATTGCGAATTCTTGTTGCCCTCACCGATCTATCACGGGAAGAGGCGGATGCTCTACTGAGTCGGAGTGATCAACACGTTAAGCTGGCGCTTTTGATGCACTGGACTGGTTTAGACAAAGAGACCGCTCAGCTAGCGCTAGAACAGCAAACCGGCAATCTGCGTCAGGCCCTGACCATAAACAAACAGCCGCAATAATGTAACAAGCTGCCCCAATCGTTGCTAGAGGTGCGCATTCGCTCATGGCGACGATTATCTGGTAGGTCACCCTATTTTGTTGTAGCCCATGTCCTACGTATCGTTATCAGCCTATGTTGAAGCAGTTAAGGGCGGCCGTATCGTTGCTTTGCCCACTGATACGGTGTGGGGACTCGCTGCCTCCCTGAGCACAGTCCCAGCCTATATGAGTTATATCAGCGCAGTTTAGAGAAGTCGCTGATTTTGATGGGGGCAAGCGCTGCTGATTTGTGGCCCTATGTGACCATGGACCAGACCCAGTGGCAATCCATCACGAAACGATATTGGCCAGGCCAGCTGACCCTAGTTGTACCGTCTAGTTCCAACGTCCCTTTGCAGATGCATCCAAAAACCCCAGATACTATCGGGGTGCGTGTGCCAGACCATCCAATTGCTCGACAGTTGCTGACACTGACAGGACCTCTCGCTACCACCAGCGCTAATATTTCAGGTCAACCCGCCCTCATGACTATTGAGGAGGTGCTCACCCAATTTCCGCAGATATGTGGATTAAACGACGACGCTCTACGATCTGTTTTGGAACTTTTGGCTCCCCATACCGTCGTACCAACTCCCTCTGGATTGCCGTCTACAGTAGCGGCCTGGCAATCTGATCATTGGGAAACGATACGTCAGGGAACCGTGCATCTATAGAGTATAAGTAATGAGGAAGTTCTCCCAGGAAGAAAGTTATTTTAATGTCTGGGCTTTAAGACACATTAAATCCTGCTTCTTTTGAAACTTCTAGACGTCAATGGGAAACCTGCTCGAGCCCTGTGGACAATGTTCTAACAGCAGTTCCTATTTGTATAGCTACCAGAGTACTCATAATATAAAATTCCTATGGATTGGCAAACAGCAGTACTAATCGGCCTTGGCTTTTTGGGAGGCGTCGTCACCACCCGCCTGCGCCGTCAGCCTGAAAGTGTTGCCCCTGTTACTTCTATGTCTCTATCTACTGAGGAAGCAACGGTAGGCACAGCCGATACTTTAGAGCCTGCTAAGCCGTCCATACCGCCCGACGAGGATTTCACTCCCCCTTCCCCCGCCCTTAAGGGGACTCCGCCGGATGATCCAAAAGCCCTCTCTTATGAACGATTGAGCCAATTAGAACGATTTAAAAGCGGCTTTCTTGCTCGCACGGCCCATGAGTTGCGATCTCCCATCAACAGCGTTATTGGATTACATCAGCTGATTTTAGAGGGACTGTGTGAAACCCCGGACGAAGAAAAACAGTTTACGGCTGAGGCTAAAGAAGCAGCCTACAAAGTTCTACAGCTCTTTGACACAATTATTGCAGCCTCAAAATTAGATATTGGTCGTGAGGTTCCTGCCCTGGAGCCGATTCCATTAAAAACATTATTCAAAACTTTGGAGGAGCTAACCCGTCTACAGGCGGCTAATCACAATCTACGTCTGACGCTGAAACCGACTGACCTGTCAGTGGTCAGTGAGTTGAAGTGGCTCCAGATGATGTTAATTAGTCTGCTCGATGATGCTATTACATCAACCAAGTTAGGTGATATCACCCTGGAAGCGCTAGCGGATGGAGAGTATGTTCTATTAAAGATAGAAGCTGATCGTCCGGTAGGCGAGCTGAGTGCCCGATTAGACACCTCCCTCTATGGTCGTGAAGTGGATTTAAGCAATCTCTCATCGGTCTATCTTTCCACTGGGTTAACCTTAGCTGTTGCCCAAGAGATGGTAAAGGCGCTTAATGGGGAACTGCTTCTACCAACAGCAAATGAGGCTCCTATAATTACTGTGAAGCTACCGGCAACTGCATAGGTCTGCAGTAAAACTTAGGGCTAGTATAGGGTTACGAGCATGTAAATTTGTGGCAGCAAGCTCAAATTGTCCCGTGGCTACAAACGGGCAGCGCTGGTTTACAAAACAACAACTAGAAAGCACGGTTTAAGTCTTTTGCCCCCTATTCAAAATGCTGATATCGCTAAGATGGTCCTGCGACCTGAGAGTCGTGGCCCGTCGAAGATTTTGATTGTTGATGATCTGCCATGCAATCTACAATTGCTGTCGACAGCATTGACTGAGTCGGGATATCGCGTTCGCAACGCTACTAGTGGCTCAGCGGCGATTAAAGATATCGCCACTGAGCGACCGGATTTAATTTTACTCGATATTAAAATGCCAGATTTAGATGGCTTTGAAGTTTGTCGTCAGCTCCATAGCGATTCTACTACGGCGGATATTCCAATTATTTTTATGAGTGCCTTAGACGATGTGCCTGAAAAATTAAAGGCATTTTCTGTCGGGGGAGCTGACTATATTACAAAACCCTTTCAAATCGATGAAGTATTAGTCCGCATACAGCATCAGCTGGAGTTACGTCATCTACGACAAACGCTGAAGTCTCAAAACCAAAAACTAAAAATTATTCTGCATCAGTATGAAATTGCTGAGAGGCAAATCCATCAAAATAATCAGGTGTTGGAACAGCGGGTTGTAGAACGGACAACGGCTCTCTATGAGACCAATCAAGCGCTTCAGCAAGAGAGCCAGGAACGGCAGCAGGCTCAAGCTAAGCTCATGCACTTGGCCATGCATGACTCGCTTACAGGATTGCCAAACCGGACGCTGTTGGTTAAACGTCTAGAAGCAGCCGTCAAAACAAATCAGTCTCCTGAGCAATGGTCAACATTGCTAATGTTGGCTTGCGATCGCTTTAAAACAATTAATGATACGCTCGGTCATCTGCAGGGGGACCGACTGTTAATCGAAATTGCTGCTCGAATAACGGCTGTTGTGCCCGACAATAGTTATACCGTGCGGCTGGGGGATGATAAGTTTGCCATCTTGCTACCCATGCTGGCTGATAAAGGAGCTATTCTTTCCCTTGTCCAACGTTTACAGCAGCGTCTCGTCACCCCAATTAAACTAGGCAACTACGAGGTTACTATTCGAGCTAATGTCGGTATTGTGCTAGTGGATTCTGGCTATTGTCAGGCTGAGCATGTGCTTCGAGATGGTTCTCTAGCCTTACTGCAGGCGAAACAAAGGCCCCAGGGTTGGCGTGTTTTTCAACCTGAAATGCATACCCAGGCTCTCCAGCGTCTTACCCTGGAAGGACAGCTGCGTCATGCGTTGCGCCAACAGCAGCTACAGATTTTTTATCAGCCCATTGTGGCGATGACATCGGCATCGGTATCAGCCCCCATTGTTGGCTATGAAGCACTGGTACGGTGGCAGCCTGAGGGCACATCTGACTTTCTATCCCCGGCAGATTTTATTCCGCTAGCAGAGGAAACGGATCTCATTTCTCAGTTAGGCAACTGGGTATTTCAAAAAGTCTGTGAACAATTAAGTCAGTGGCATCGGGCCTACCCGTCTAAACCCGTTCCCTTTGTCAGTGTTAATTTTTCCGTGCAACACTTACAGGGTGAGCAGTTTGCTCAACAGATTTATAAGGTTCTTCAATACACCCAGGCCCAGCCATCTTGGCTTAAATTTGAAATTACTGAAAACCTGTTGATTGCCGACACTCAACCGGTATTGGAAACCCTAGCGCAGCTTAGACAATCAGGCGTAGAAATCAGTATTGATGATTTTGGTACTGGATATTCATCCTTAAGCTATCTAAAGCAGCTACCGGTGGATACCCTAAAGATTGATCGGGCATTTATTAAGGATATGAAATCTGATGATGACAATCTCAAAATTGTTGAGGCAATTGTGCAATTGGCCCAGGCACTTAAACTAGAGGTTGTTGCTGAAGGGATCGAAACTGAATGGCAGGCGCAACAACTTGTTAATCTTGGCTGTACTTATGGGCAAGGCTATTGGTTTTCACCTCCGTTAGATAGTAAGACCGCATGGGACTTGTTAAATCAGCTTTAAACTCTCATTCTGTTGTTCTGGCATTATCTACTTCCGCGAATGCTTAGATAGCGATTGTGACGTATTGCTTCCATTGTGTTTTGAATGTCGACAGGGGCATTGCCCAGAATTTTAAGCAGATGAGAGCCCAATTCTAAGGCGGCTTCAAACTCAGGCTGCACAACTTCGCGTGCACCAGCCTGGGTAAGGCTGTCAATCTCAGCTGTGATATGGGCGCGGGCAATGACATCAAGGTTAGGCGCGATCGCAAGTGCTCGTTTTAGCAACAGTCGAGTACTGGCTGGATCGGGTAGTGTGATCGCCAGAGCAATCGCCTTATCTAAATGGGCTTTTTCTAAAATCTGTTCTGAGTCGGCATCGCCCAAAATATAGGGAAAACCATGGTGACGCAGCGTTTGAATCGCGGCCTCATTGTTTTCAATCACCAGTACCGGATAGTTCCCCTGCTGTTGCAAAACGTTGACCACTACCTGTCCAACACGACCGTAGCCAGCTACTACGATGTGATTGGTGAGGTCATCTTCAACCCACATCTCTTGAGGAGATTCCCAATGTGTCAACAATGGCTGCAGCTGAGGCGATTTTAGTAACGTTTCAGCAATAGGACTGGCCGACTCAAAGAGAATGGGAGTAAACACCAGAGTGATTGCAGTGGTGCCCAACAAAAGTAAATACTTTTGTTCCGAAATAAGATTATTTTCCAAACCCACCAGGGCTAACACAAATGAGAATTCACCAATCTGGTTAATGCCCAGGCTGCTGCGGAGTGCTGTCTTAAATGAATAACCAAAGGACAGGACTATGGGTAACACAATTAGAGCTTTGCCCACCATCACCAGGGCCACCAGACCTAAAATGACTCCGGCATTTTGGATCAAAATCTGAGCGTCGATCAGCATGCCGATGGAGGTAAAAAATAAGCAAGCAAAGGTATCCCGCAGCGGTAAAAACCGGCTAAGGGCATGATCGGCATAGTCGATTTCGGCAATCATTAATCCGGCCGCAAAGGCACCAATCTCAATCGATAGACCCAACCGAGCGGTGACTAAGGCAACACTGAGACACAGAGCCAGTAAGGTTAACAAAAACAACTCACTACTCTCAGTGCGGGCAACAGCACGAATCATGCGAGGGACTATCCAATAACCAGCTGCGATCGCAACCCCGATAAACGCCCCCACCTTCAGCAGCGCCAGTCCCAAAATCGGCAACAGTGATCCCTGAGAATTGAGAGAAGGCACAATCGCCAGCATGACTCCCAGTGCCAGGTCTTGGGCAATCAAGATCGCCAACATAATCTGACCGTGGCGAGTGTTGGTTTCCCCTCGTTCTGTCAGAGTTTTTAAAACAACCGCCGTAGACGACAGCGACAGTACCGTCCCTAAAAAAAATCCTTGAATCCAGGAGTCTGACCACCCCAACCAACCGCTAATGGTTGCTACGATTGCTGTGGTCAAACCGATTTGTAAAAGACTGCCCTGGAGGGCCACATTACGCACCCGGTTGAGTTCAGCTAACGAAAACTGCACCCCCAGGGAAAACAATAAAAAAGCGACCCCCAGCTCTGCTAGACCCTGAATTGCAGCCGCATCGTTAATTAGTCGTAATCCCAAAGGACCGATAACCAAGCCCGAGATCAAATAGCCCAACAACACGGGCTGTCTGAGCCGATTAGCAAATTAGCCCCCAGCTGCTGAGGCTGCCAAGGTTACAGTCAAGTCCAAAATAAATCCGCTATTAGCTGCCATTATGTCCTTACTACTCAACTGTCCTTGTTCAAATTCACTCTACTTGAGTTCAACAAATTAGACTGTTCAAGTCCGGTCTATTTATAGGGACAAAATTCTTTTTAATCAATGATTTTTTTAGGCATTGACTTAGGCTGGCAAACAGGCCCTAGCGGTGTTTGCTGTCTCAGAATAGATAGAGATACGCTACACCTTGTCGCTCTTGGCCGCCTCGATACCCACACAGATGTTTTGGCTTGGGTAGACCACCATGCTCCCATCGCTAGCCCTGCTATGGTCGCGGTCGATGCCCCCACCCTCATTCCTAACTCCACAGGCATGCGAGAACCAGACCGCTTAGCCCACAAATACTTTGGCAAGTACCATGCAGGCTGCTATCCGGCCAACCAGTCCCTGGCTTTTGCTGCCAAGCTGATTGCCTTTGGTCAGGCCCTAGAGCACCGAGGATTTATCCATGCGCCCACCCTCAAACCGCAACAGTCTGGTCGCTATCAAATCGAATTTTTTCCCCACCCTGCCATGGTGCACCTGTTTGGTCTGTCGCGTATTCTCAAATACAAAAAAGGACGTATTGCCCAGCGATGTCAGGAACTGAAGCGACTACGAATGCTGATTTTAAGACACCTGCCCGCCCATACTCCCAGCTTAACGCCCCCCACCCTGCCGGATGTACCGGAACGAGGCACTGCCCTAAAAGCAGTCGAAGACCAGCTCGACAGCCTTGTCTGTGCCTATGGAGGTGCCCACTGGTGGTATTGGGGACAGCATCGCAATCAGGTATTAGGCAGTTTAAAGACAGGCTATATTGTTGTACCAACTCCCTATGACATTCAAGATTACAGTCCTGCTAAAGCTCCAGCTGGTGGCAGTTAAAGGAATCTCTAGCCTGTTGTAAGCGTATTTTCTGAATTTTTAGGGAGTGATGCTTTAATTGTGGGCAATCTACTCTGTATGGATAACCAAGATTGCAGTGGGTTTTTAGACGTTTGCTCCCGCGAGCTATAGCAACTGTTGATATGTCCTCAAACATGGGCCGCTAACTGCGGCCTTTTTTAGTGGGCATCTGCTCTGGTCACCGCGAACTAACACTATGTGATTCGGTTATCACGAAGCGAATCAACGCCATTGATCTGGCTAAGTTGATACCATAGTCCTATCTATTGGCAGACCCACGACGTTCACATTCCCTCTTTGCTTAGACCGCTCTGTTCTAAGAATTCAGGGAATGTGAATAATTTTGAAGTAATATATCTATTGCTTGGGGCGGCCACGGAGCTGCCCCCATTTGGCAAGTCTGCTTTAGCTCTAAATGGTCCTGAAACGGTCCTAAAAGGTGGTCAAAAACTGTTTGGAGACGTAGTTAAACCCTAGAGAATACCCATGAAAGATCTCAGTCGTTATAGAAATATTGGCATTTTTGCACACGTAGACGCAGGTAAGACCACCACCACTGAGCGGATCTTGAAGCTGACCGGTAAGGTACACAAGATCGGTGAGGTGCATGATGGTGCAGCTACCACCGACTGTATGGAGCAGGAAAAGGAGCGCGGCATTACGATTCAGTCGGCGGCTACGGCCTGCTTTTGGAATGAGCACCAGCTCAACATTATTGACACCCCCGGACACGTTGACTTCACTATTGAGGTTTATCGTTCACTCAAGGTATTAGACGGCGGTGTCGGCGTATTTTGCGGATCGGGTGGTGTAGAGCCCCAGTCTGAGACCAACTGGCGCTATGCTAACGATTCCGAAGTTGCCCGGATTATTTATGTCAACAAGCTGGACCGTACAGGCGCTGATTTTTATCGGGTAGTTAAGCAAGTCAAGGATATCCTGGCGGCAGAGCCCTTAGTGATGGTGCTGCCCATCGGGATTGAGAATGACTTTGTGGGCGTAGTTGACCTGCTGACCGAGAAAGCCTGGGTTTGGGAAGACTCCGGTGAACCTATGAACTACGAAATCAAAGATGTCCCTGAGGACATGGTTGATGATGTAGCTGAATGGCGCGAGAAGCTGATTGAGCTGGCCGTTGAGCAAGACGACACCGTCATGGAGAAGTACCTCGAAGGTGAAGAGGTCACCATCGATGAGCTGAAGGCCTGCATCCGTAAGGGTACTCGCGATCTATCCTTCTTCCCCACCTACTGCGGTTCTTCCTTTAAAAATAAGGGCGTGCAGCTGGTGCTAGACGCCGTTGTGGACTATCTGCCTAGCCCCACTGAGGTGAAGCCCCAGCCTGAGGTGGATATTGAAGGTAATGAAACCGGCGGTATGGCCAAGGTTGATCCTGACTATCCTTTGCGTGCTCTGGCATTCAAGATTATGGACGACCGCTGTGGTGCCCTCACCTTTACTCGGTTGTACTCCGGTACCCTCAAGAAGGGTGACTCCATCCTGAATACCGCTACTGGTAAGACCGAGCGGGTTAGCCGTATCGTTGAGATGCACGCTGACGACCGGCAGGAAATGGACAGCGCCCAGGCGGGTGACATCGTTGCCCTGCTAGGGATGAAGACCGTACAGACGGGTCACACCCTCTGTGATCCTAAAAAGCCTGCCACGCTGGAACCCATGGTCTTCCCTGCTCCGGTGATTTCCATTGCGGTTGAAGCCAAGGACAAGGGCGGTTCTGAGAAGATGGGTATTGCCCTGGGCAAGATGGTCCAGGAGGACCCCTCCTTCCAGGTGGAAACTGACCAGGAAAGTGGCGAAGTTATTCTGAAAGGAATGGGCGAACTGCACCTGGATATTAAGGTGGACATTCTCAAACGTACCCACGGTATTGAAGTGTCTGTAGGTAAGCCTCAGGTGGCCTATCGGGAGTCCATCACCAAGGTACTTAGCGACACCTACATCCACAAAAAGCAGTCCGGTGGTTCGGGCCAGTTCGGTAAGATTGAGTACACCATCGAACCGAATGAAACCGGTGAAGGCTTTGCCTTTGAGTCTAAGGTGACCGGTGGTAATGTACCCCGTGAGTTTTGGCCTGCGGTGGAGAAGGGTTTTGCTGCCTGTATGGAAAAAGGCATGCTGGCTGGATTCCCGGTGGTGGACTTTAAGGTGACTCTTACGGACGGGGGGTATCACCCGGTTGACTCTAGTGCGATCGCATTTGAAATTGCGGCCAAAGCTGGCTACCGTCAGTCCTTTGTCAAAGCCGGCCCCCAAATTCTTGAACCTATCATGGCCGTAGACGCCTTTGCCCCCGAAGACTATGTCGGTGACGTCATTGGCGACCTTAACCGTCGTCGCGGCATGATTAAGTCCCAGGAGCCAGGCCCCACTGGTGTACGCATCAAGGCCGATGTGCCCTTGAGCGAAATGTTTGGCTACATTGGCGACTTGCGGACCATGACTTCTGGTCGAGGTCAGTTCTCCATGTCCTTTGATCACTACGCTCCTTGCCCAAGAAATGTGGCTGAAGAGGTGATCAAAGAAGCTAAGGAGCGCCAGGAAGCCAAGTAAGTTTTCGACGTCTCTTGTTGCACAATGAATGAGCAATCCTCGGCTGCTAGCAGCCGAGGATTTTTTTGTCTACGTATGGCCGAATGTATTCTCTCAGGGCACCTATAAAGGGACGCCTCTGCATGGGTGCCCTAACCCCTTGTTTTTTCTAAAACGCGGTTTAGCTTACCGCTCTTATAGCCTTCTAAATCGAGAGTGACATAGGTAAAGCCATACTCTTGAAATGCCGTAACTAAACTATCTAAATCCACCGTCGCCACAAAGCTTTGAATTTCGCCGGGCGGTAGCTCAATTCTGGCTGTTTCGCCGTCAGAGCGAACCCGCAGGTTGCGGATGCCCAGCTGTCGTAAATATCGCTCACACTGACCCACACGATGAAGCTTTTCAGTCGTGATTAGCTCTCCATAGGGAAACCGTGAGCTAAGGCAGGGCTGGGAGGGTTTATCCCACCAGGGTAGGCCCAGATATTTAGACATTTCTCGCACTTCTAACTTACTCAACCCCACTTCTGCCAGCGGAGAGCGCACACCCCGCTCTTTTGCCGCTTGAATACCAGGACGATAGTCTTTTAGATCATCGGCATTAAGACCATCGACAATGTAGGGATAGCCCTCGGCACTTGCTAAGGGTTTAAGGGTATCGTGTAGCTCACTTTTGCAAAAATAGCAGCGATTTGTAGGATTACTGGTGTAGTTAGGGTTGTCCATCTCGTGGGTGTGCACAATCCGATGGGTCAGTCCCATAAACTCAGCCTGATGTTTAGCCGCCTCTAAGTCTTCTAACATCAGCGATGGCGACTCGGCTGTTACCGCTAGGGCTCGATCGCCTAAGACATCATGGGCTATTTTGGCCACCAATGTGCTATCAATGCCGCCAGAGTAAGCAATCAGTGCTCGATCCATGTCATGAAATATCGACTGAAGCTGCTGTAATTTTTGAATAATCGTCATAGTCTGAAATCTAGAATAAGTCTTCAGTCAGGCGTACTATATTTAGCCTAACGAATGAAGGCGTCTTAAGGTTTGAATTCTCAGTTCTGGGGTGTGTAACTTACCTGTAGACATGAGTTTTGGACGATAGTTCTTTTGGTGGCTGCCGTTTCTACAGCTATTATCACCTGAGGACTTAAAGCTTGACGTTGCTGAGCCGAACTATGGTTTCATCTGAAAGGCGTGTAGCGTTTCTAACAGATCGATTCATTCTCCAAATCAGCAATGGCTAACATTCAACCCTGACCCTCTGCTCGCGCTAATATGAGTTTCACGCATCTAACTTGAAAATTATGACCGAAAAGAAAGAGCTAACTCATCCTCAATACAAAACAGACCGCGAGGTGGTGACTGGTCTGCTCAATGGTGAAGCAACAGACTTTAATCTATTGGAGCTAGCTCGGCTGCGCATTCGCTACGACGGCTTTCCAGGAGCAAAAGATATTCGGAAAGACTTAGATAAAACCTTAGCTAACTGGTCGCTGACAGAGGATGAGTTAATGATCAAAACCCGCGAGATCCATCAGCGAGAGATGTTGTACAAAGCACAACGTACTAAAAAAGAGGACTGGAGCTAGAGCAAACTGTGGTTGCCTAATATTGCAGAAAACCAGCAGCTAAAAACAATTAGTCTACAGAATCTGTTGTCTGTGCCGTTGATCGCTTCGGCTGCCGTTGTCATACTAAGGATGCGTTACGTACCTACGTCATACGGGTATCAAATGCATCCAGTTTTAATAAAAACGATACTCCGGTGCGAGTATTCTTGATCGAATCATCATATAAACCTTTGACTTAAGTATATAAGCTGGTATCTATAAAAAAAATAGAGTTCAAGAATATCTCTGATTTGTGCTCTTTTCGGTGTATATCTACTTAAATCGCGTTATTTCTGATCAACCTTTCGACCTAAGTAAGATTGCTATGCAGGGTGTCGTTGTCGTTTCAGGAAACGATCAACAGTTTAAGGATATCTATTTTTGGTCAAAACTATTTATAAATGCGCTAGAGAGCGATAGCATGTCTTCACTCTAGAGAGGACTTTTTGGCCTCTTAGCCAGTGAGTAAACACTAACAGAGAAAGCTGTTGCTTGGGCGTTGGCACTTATTAGTAGCCAGCTCGTTTGAGTGTGTTTAGTTTAAGTTTGTCCACCTTTGTTAAGAGAGTAGCCACCTACGCCAAATTGCGGATTTTTAGGAGAATTTCTGCTTTTCTAGCGTGCATAAGCGAACTATTTACACAGCGAACAGTCAATAGTCTAATGTCTGGAGCGACTACTTTGAGTAGATCCAATACTCAGTTTTTGCGCCAGGGTATACCAGCTGAATACTTCAAGGAAATGATCTTTTGGTGACACTTAGATAAACAGAGTTTGCGATTGTTGATTTAAGGGATGAATTAGTCTAGAGCTGTTGCTATTTAAAAATGTCCTAGGGCTAACGTCGTCCCTGGGTTCAGCAATGCCCAGAGATTTTATCTGGTAAGAGCGCTAGCAATCAAATCGTCCACAATCACATGTGCTATTTGTGCGTGTGAAACCTCGAAATGCGATTGCCCATATCATTTATCAGAGCTCAGAAATCCTATGTCTGTTCAGTTTGAGATAACGTCTTTTCTGCGTGAGGCTTTTGAATCGAGTCAAAATGGTCGAGCCCATATTGTTGGTAAAGGCACTGAATGGTGTCTGGATATTGCTGATGGGCAAGTACTTTTTGCAGCTCACTCACTGCAGTATCTGACAGCACTAGAGACAGCGCTGCCAAGTTTAGGCTACGAAGCTGCGCTACCTGTTTATTGGCGACTCACCCAATATCTCTATAAACGTCAAATAGGTGAGCGTGGGCTAGAGGCTCTTAACTGGACTAGCAAAGTTGTTGGTGCTCTGGTGCAACACAATACCCTAAATCTCAAGCAGGCAGAGGCAACCCTAGCTAAATTAATAGAAGATGCTGTGGAGTCTCTTTTGGGGCTGGAGTCGGCAACGATCACCTGGCAGCCGCTACCGCAGGGAATGTGGCATTTGACCACCAGTGGCATCCAAGTTTCTACACTGGTGAGTTATTTGTCTAAACGGTTGGACTCTTGGCAGCTAATGGCCGATCGTATCTGCTCTCCCCACCAGCGACCCTACTGTGAAACCCCCGAAGATATCTATAAGCCTGTTCCCCAGGGGCAGCTATCTCAACAGATGTTGCAGGCACTGGTGCGACTGATGCAGGGAAGCAGCATCCGTCAGCTGGCCCAGGCCATTAAACAGGACGAAGTCAAGCTTGCTAAGCTGCTTTATCCCTATATTGAACATCGAGTTATCAAGCTATGGCCGCCTATACAGCCACTTGATCGGCTCCCTTGGCTGCCCGCTGCTCAAGTAGCCAGCGCTGTTCCTACAACCGCTGCCGTTAATAGCAACAATCAGTTAACAAAGTCGACTGCGACATCCGTTAATGGCAACAATCAGTTAACAAAGTCGACTAGGAGCAATCGCCCGGTGGCTAACGGCGGGTCAGCAGTTAGCACACCAAACAAACGTCCGATCAAAAAGACATCGCGATCGCGACATCTCATTGTCTGTATTGACGATAGCCAAGCGATGTTAGAAAAGGTTGACAGCTATCTTGATCCAGAACATTTTGAACTTAAAACCATCATCGATCCTGTGGCGTCTGTCTCTAAGATCTGTGCTATGAAACCCGATTTAGTCTTGATGGACGTCTCAATGCCCAGTATCAATGGCAATTCTCTTTGTGAAATTCTCAAACGTAGCTACATGTTCAAAGATGTGCCAATCATCATGATTAGCAGTAATGCCAGCCCCTTAAATAAAGCCACAGCACAATCGTCAGGAGCGACTGACTATTTGGAAAAGCCATTTTCTAAAGCACAGCTGATAAATGTTTTAGAGACCTATTTAGAAATTAACCTGGAGAAAGTTGGTTAAGCTGACACGTTCAAAATAACCATATTCAAAACACCAATAAAAACAGAAGATTAAATGTGAAAAATTTATCTAAATAAGAAAATTGGACCCTGAGTATCGTTACTTTTGTAAAAGTAGCCTGGTTTAAGTAAATACTCTATGTAGAGACGTAGTTGTTATAGTCATTAGGTATCAATAGCGTGGTTAAAAAAGTATTAGTAATCGACGATGTTAAATCTGAGCTAGATCTCCTTAGCCATTATTTAGAAGAAGCTGGCTTTCTAGTGACCGCCACTGCAGATGGGTTAGATGCCCTTGAGAGGGTTAAGGCAGATCGACCAGACGTCATTGTTACAGATTTGGTAATGCCCGATATCACCGGGTTAGAGCTTTGCCGCAAGCTCAAAAAAGATCCCGCTACAGCTGATATTCCCATTGTTGCCTGCACCACCAAGGGACGCAAAATGGACCAAAGCTGGGCTAAAAAACAGGGTGTTGTTGGGTATGTGGTGAAACCTTGCACGGCTGAACAGCTGATTGAAGCTGTGCGATTTGCCAGTTTGTAATGTAGGTACATCTATGGAATCGTCTGTTCCCCTCTCTCAAGACCTAAAACCGGTAGATCGGCTACAGCAGCTTTTACCCGCTCTCTTTAACCCCACCCCTATTGTGGGTGATCAGTTTTTGCGACTGCAGCTGACTGCCGATACCACGATTGCGATCGCGCTTAGCTGGGCAGAAGAAACACTGCTAATTTCCCCCCAATCTGTCACGCCAATTCCCAATATGCCCGCCTATATTTTGGGGCTTATGAGTTCAAAGGGTGAGGCATTCTGGGTAATCAATTTAGGACAGCTGCTAGAGCTGCCAACTGTCTTAGAATCCTCTCAATATTACGAGGTAGTGGTCATTCGAGCACTGCCTGCAGAGAGTGATCAAGACACGACGGATGAGCTTTTTCTAGGCTTAGCAGTACCTAAAATCAGGGGATCTATTCGTTTGTCATTGTAAGACATTATTTCTCCAGTGAATGAGGTAGACGCTAATTTGCATCCTTACTTAAGTGGTCAAGCTGTTGCTGAGGGACAAACCGTTCTTGTCTTAAGCGCTGAGGCCATTGCTCTATCTCAGATATCCGACTAAGTATTTTTTGACACGATTCATCTTTTGATACCCAAGGGGATTAGGAAATCAGTATGACTGCTCAGCAATATTCACTCAAAGACCAGGCTCAGCTCCCAGGCTCAGAGAGCCCTCGAATGAAAAGCCCATCGCCTACAAAAATAAAATCAGCAGCGGGGCGTCCGTTGGGTAGACAGCTGCTACAAACGCTGTTGCCAGTTGCCCTGCTGCCCCTGGCGGTAGCGAGTGGCCTGGGCTTTTGGGTGACGCGTCGAGCAGCTCAAGAAGAGGCGCTGTTTAGATTGCAGGAGGAGTCCTTCTTGGCCAGTGAGGCTGCCGGTCTTTTTGTACAAGAAAAGTTTGAAGATGTTAGCGCGGTGAAGCTAAATCCTGTTGTCATCCAGGCGATTCAGCAGGCTGATGAGAAAGTCAGCACCGATAATTTAGCTGGACGCCCTATTGAAGAACTGGAGCAACAGTTTGGTCAAAACAAATTGCTGATAGTTAACAATGCTCTTAATCAGTATCTACAAAAGTTTGCTGAGCTTGAAGATTTAGCCGAAGTAGAACTCACTGACCGCAACGGCTTTATCCTCGGCTACAACCAAATCACATCCGACTTTGTTCAGAGCGATGAAGACTGGTGGATTCAGGGGCAGTCATTGGGACGCTATATTGAACCAGCGGGATTTGACGAATCTGCCCAAACATTCGGTATCGGTATTGTGTCAGCGCTGACCCCACCTGACTCCGAAACCTTTATTGGTACGCTCGGACTGTTGGTATCTACTGACACCCTAAATAAGCAAATTGCCACTTATGTAAAGGTTTCTATTGGAGGTACTCAGCAGATTCAAGTAGTTGATGTTCGCAATGCTATTCCATTTTCAACAATTACTGCCGAGAGTATTGTTGAGGGTGAGGTAGAGTTGCTTGGTGGTGACTCAATAGCGCAAGCTGTCCAGGCACTGTATGAGCATTCAATCCATGAACACACAGAAAATCCAGAGACGGCTAATAGGGAGTTCGAACAAGAGCTAGCCGATCTGGGTATCGGCAAAATTCTGGGAATTAACCAAATTGAAACCGCGGTGGGCCAACAAATCTTCACAGTTTTGATGGAGTCTGGAGATCGGGAGTTTAGTCTCTCCACTGTGCCGGGTACCCCCTGGATTTCAATTGCATCTGTAGACTTAGCCGAACTTAACGCTGCTGGCAATAACCTGCTGCTCGTTTTTGCATTAACTGCGGCAGTTTTGGGTACAGCGGCGGCCTTCGTGCTGCAGATATTTGCCGGACAGATTTCGGCACCGTTACAGATTCTCACCAGCACTGCCCAAACAGCATCGGCCGGTAACCTGGACGCCCGTGCCAGCATTGAAGGAAGTAGCGAAACCCAAATTTTGGGCGAAAGCTTTAACGACCTGCTAGAGCAGATCCAGTCGCTGATTCAACAACAAACACAGCTAACCGACGAGCAGCGGCAAGAGCGTGAGACCCTAGAAAATGAGATTACAGAACTGATGGAAGAAGTTGGCGATGCCGCCGATGGTAACCTTGCGGTTCGCGCTAAGCTCATCCCTGGTGATGTGGGTATTGTCGCTGACTTATTTAACGCAATTATTGAAAACCTGCGCGACATTGCGGTCAATGTAAAAGACTCTACTGGAACAGTAAGCCAATCATTGCTTACCAACGAACAACAGATTCGTGCTCTGGCAGAGCAAGCCATTAAAGAGGTGGACTCACTACAGGCAGCGATGGAAGCGGTAGAAGAAATGGACCACTCGATTCAGGCTGTTGCCGATAACGCGGGTCAGGCGTCTATTCTTACCAGCGATACCTATGAAACTGCCCAAATTGGTGCTCAGTCTATGGGCGAAACCGCAGACAGTATTCTAGAGCTGCGCTCAACAGTGGGCGAAACATCGAAGAAAATTAAGCGTCTGGGTGAATCGGCTCAGAAAATTTCTCAGGCCGTTAGTCTGATTGACGAGATTGCTCTCAAAACTAACCTGCTGGCCGTTAACGCCAGTGTTGAGGCATCTCGAGCTGGTGAACTGGGTCAAGGCTTTACAGCAGTTGCGGAACAAGTAGGAGCCCTGGCTGAGCAATCGGCAGGAGCTACCAAAACAATTGCCCAAATTGTCGCCGAAATTCAAACTGAGACTCAAGAGGTGGTTGCCGCCATTGAAACCGGTACTACTCAGGTGGTTAACAGTAGCCAACAGGTTAAAACCACTCAGCAGCAGCTAGAGCAGGTACTGGCTAAATCTGAGCAAATTAACCAGCTGATGCAGGAGATTTCTTCGTCTACTACTAACCAGACCATGGTGTCTAAAGCAGTGACGGAACTGATGCAGCAAGCGACCCAAACATCTGAGCAACAGTCTCAAACCTCAGCTCAGGTTGCTCAAGCAATTCAAGACACAGCAAAGATTGCTCAGGAGCTGCAATCATCGGTCGAGCAGTTTAAGGTTGAAGAGTAAACAATGGCAATAGACAAAGAGCAACAGGCTCGACTTACCTTCCTGGCGGAGGCAGAGACCTATTTTGGCGATATCGAGACTGTCTTGTTGGGACTCAAGATAGCCGATGATCGCGCTGAGCAAATCAACATCGCGATGCGGGCGGCCCACTCTGTTAAGGGGACCGCGGGTATGATGGGGTTTGATGGGCTTAGTCGGGTGGCCCATCGGCTAGAGGACTCGTTTAAGATCTTGCGCGCCCGACAGCTATCGGTGGATACCCATTTAGAGACTTTGCTGCTTCAGGGCGTGGACTGTCTACGTACGGTGCGACAGTTTTACCATGAAGAGCAACCGCTTCCGCCTCAGTGGTTGGTCAATCATGCTGAACCTATTTTTGAACAGCTTAAACAGCGTTTAGGAGAGCTGACACCTGAGGATGAGGCGCGACTGCTGTCGGAGGATAATGAGCAAAATCTCGACTTTGTTATTTTCACAACCAGTGTCGAAGATATTTTAGAAGAGTTTAAGCAACAGCTACCTGACCTCCAAGGGGAAGATCTCCGACAGGCGCTGATTGAGATGTCTAAACAGATGACTGAGTTTGGTCTCATGGCCGCGCTCGAGCCGTTTGTCTCACTGTGTGAGTCTATACAGCAGCAGTGTATGTTTGCTCAACCTGAGGAAATAGATGCGATCGCACGGCAGACGATAAAAGCCTGGCAGCGCAGTCACTCGTTAGTATTGTTAGGTCGCACAGAGCGGCTGCCCACTCAGCTACAGCCCTCTACTGGCTCGCCTAGTGCCTTTTGCGACGAGTTAGCTGTGCCACTGCCCCAGGTGCTGCCAGAATCTGCTGAGTTACCCAGCGGCGCAAATGATATTGACTATCTCCAGAATCAGTTTGCGGCCCTTGACTTGATAGACAACGATGTGCTCTATGGCCAGCCATCGGCCATAGAGCAGGATAAATCTGAAGATCTTACGGTTCTGCAGGACCCGCTATCGGAGTTGTCACCAGAGCCAGCTGACGCGGCTGAGGAAACTGCCCCAACTGCTGCCGTACCGGCTGAAGCAAACTCAGAAGAGATTGAGCCTCCAGCAGAACTACCGCTAATACCGCTGAGGATGCCGCCTCAACCTGCAAAACCCGGCACTCGAAAAACATCCACAGTGCGTGTGTCGGTGGAACAGCTTAAACAGATTAACAGCACCTTTGAGTCGTTAGTTCTCAGTCGAAATGCGGTCAATCTAAAGCTAGAGCAGCTGCAAACCTTTAGCGAACTGATGCATGAGCGAATGACAGCCCTGGCATTGTTTAATACAGAGCTGCGTCATTGGTATGACCGGGCGTCGACAGAAGGCTCTATGTCTGACGGTATCATTGCCGAGAATGGCGGTATGGTTGCATTGTCCAGCAATGGTGGCAATGGCAAAACTGGTTCTAACCGATTTGCGATCAAAGCCCCCGAAGAGCTAGATGCGCTGGAATTTGACCGTTATTCTCAGCTGCACTTGCTGGCCCAAGAGCACATGGAAACCATTGTCAAACTCGAAGAGGTCAGTCGTGACATTGAGCTGGGGTTAACCGAAATGGGCCAGGCAGTAGGGGGGCTTAACTACACAAGTCGTACCCTCAAAAACCGCATTACCCAGACCCAAATGCGTTCTTTTGAAGAAATTATCAGCCGCTTCCCTCGGGTGGTGCGTGACTGGTCTGTGCAATATGGCAAACCTGTAGAACTCAAGATTGAGGGAGCCAATACTCTAATCGAACAGTTTGCCCTCGATCAGCTGAGCGATCCGCTGATGCACCTGTTACGTAACGCCTTTGACCACGGTATTGAAAGTTCCGAAAGCCGTCGTATGCTTGGCAAACCGGAAATGGGGATCATTTCTCTACGAGCTTTGAACCGGGGTAATCGAGTGGTGATTACCCTTAGCGATGACGGTAGCGGGATTAATCTAGAGCGGGTTCGCGATCGCATCCGTAAATACAATCTCCCTGCCGAGCAAATTGACAATAAGAACCGTCAGGAACTGTTGTCGTTTATCTTTGAGCCCGGCTTTAGTACCAGTGGAAAAGTCACCGAGCTGTCGGGTCGTGGCTATGGTATGGACGTAGTTCGCACCAACTTAAAAGAGCTACAGGGAGATATCCAAGTTGCCACAGAGCCTGGTCAAGGCACCACGTTTACCATCAGTATTCCCCTCTCGCTATCGATTTTGCGAGTTATGTTGTTAGAGCGTAACGGCTCTGTCTTCGCCCTATCGGTAGATACTGTACAAGAAGTTATCAGAACACCGACTGAAGAGATCACCGAGCCAGCCATCACCTGGCGAGATGCTGACATCCCGCTAGTACGTCTAGAAGACCACTGGACGCTACAGTCTAGCTCTAGACCCTTAGAAATGAGTGGTCAACCCCTGATCAACTGCCCAATGGTAATTGTGGTAGGAGAAGACAACCACACCTACGGACTTAATATCGACCGCTTCTGGCAAGAACAAGAAGTCGCTATCCGATCCGTGGCCAGTCCCATGCCAATGCCTCCAGGATTTGGGGGTGTTACCGTATTAGGAGATGGTCGTGTGGTTCCTTTGATTGAACCGAGCCAGCTACTGGAATGGATTCAAAAGGAACCAGAAAGACCTACTGTTGCTCCCAAAGCGCCTGCAGTTACTACATCCACTAGAATTTTGGTGGTGGACGACTCAATCCACGCGCGTCGTTATATGGCCACAACGCTGGAGCGCTCTGGCTATCTAGTGGAACAGGCCAAGGATGGTCGAGATGCCGTTGATAAAATCATGGGTGGTCTAGCCGTAAAGGCCATCATTTGCGATATTGAAATGCCACGACTAGATGGCTACGGTGTTTTAGAAGAACTTAGGGAACAGCCAGCCTATGAGGAGTTGCCAATCTTGATGCTGACGTCTCGAAGTGGTGAAAAGCATCGCAAGTTGGCCATGAATCTGGGCGCAACCGCGTACTTCTCAAAACCCTATAACGAACAGGAATTGCTAAAGGAGTTAAAGTCACTGACCGAGGACAATGTGAAGACGTTATCGGTCTCTGGGGTGTAGGAGGCCAGCTTAGCTCAGGGATTTTTTATTCTTGAATTTGGCTTTTCTCAAAGTTCCTCGTTCCTTTGGCTCCTGTGCGCGGCAGGAGGCGACAGCAGACTCTGATTTCATTGATAAAAATAATCTAATCAAAATCCTATAGTGTTCGATCCCTTTATCACCTATAATTAGGGGCTGGAATATTCCTAAATTAGGAGACTAAACATACATGGCGCGATATAGAGGTCCTCGCCTCCGCATCACTCGCCGTTTGGGTGAACTGCCTGGTCTAACCCGGAAAGTTGCCCGTAAGGCTTATCCTCCTGGTCAACATGGCCAGGCGCGGAAGAAAAAATCCGAATATTGCATTCGTTTAGAAGAGAAGCAAAAGCTTCGTTACAACTACGGTGTGTCTGAGAAGCAGCTGCTGCGCTACGTGAAAAAAGCGCGTCGTGCGGGTGGTTCTACTGGGCAGGTAATTCTGCAACAGCTAGAAATGCGCTTGGACAATACTATATTCCGACTGGGTATGGGACCCACTATCCCCGCTGCTCGCCAAGTCGTTAACCACGGTCATATCACTGTCAATGGTCGCGTTGTTTGCATTCCTAGCTATCAGTGCCGTCCTGGTGATGTTATTGGTGTTCGTAAAAAAGAGGTTTCCAAGACGCTGGTGGAATCTAATCTGGAATTCCCTGGTTTGGCCAATATTCCTACTCACCTAGAGTTTGATAAAGCCAAGATGGAAGCCAAGGTAAACAGCATCATTGAACGTGAGTGGATAGCACTCAGCATCAATGAACTACTTGTAGTTGAGTATTACTCCCGTAAAGCTTAGACCTTTTGTCGCTCTGTTTGAGTACGTTAGATATACCTTTGAGTATTTGTACTGGCCATTGCTGGTTCTCGGTTTGGTTCAATTCTCGATAGTTTCATGACGAGTATTTGATCTAGGTCGAGACTATCCTCTAAATCAGCAATTGCTTTTACCGCGCTAGTTTAGTTATTTCCATCCCCCTGAGGTCCGTCAGCCTTGGGGGTTTTATTTTGAGGTGTTATTTTTATTCTTCTGCCTAAATCGGCATCCATGACAATACAATCAGCTCGCCTCTTACTATGCAGATTAGTAACTAATAGATAAACTCATAGCGATCTTCAATCCTCTCCAAAGCAGTAATACATAGTTCAAAGGCTCGAATATCACGAACGAGACAGGGTAGCTGC
>JBHJIV010000036.1:0-14857 GCA_050043105.1 Leptolyngbyaceae cyanobacterium
CAAAATAATTCCATCTGTTCTGCGCCATCGGTAGCCTGGGTGCCAACTGATGGCATGGGTCCTCGATTTGACGCTAGCCGATCGGCCAACCGTGTGGTTTCTGGCAGTCGATACTTTGGCGTACACCGCAGCACATAGTCAACGGCTGTTTCCAGGCTAATCCGGTGTCCTGCCGAGACAAATAGGGGGTTGGTTCTTGTTCGGCTACGCAGTACGGCACCGATCCGTTCATCTCTGTCCATCAGCGGCACCCAAGTGCCTTTTTCGTCGGCAAGCTCGCCATAGGTGCCTAACAAACGAGATTTAGCAACACCGACAGTGGGTTTATCAATCAGTACCCCCAGATGACTGGCAATACCCAACCGGCGTGGATGGGCTATGCCCGCACCGTCGCATAGGATTAAATCGGGCTCAAGCGTTAGCTGACCTAGGGCATCTAGCACTGTGGGCATTTCGCGAAACGATA
This sequence comes from Leptolyngbyaceae cyanobacterium, assembly GCA_050043105.1. Classification (GTDB taxonomy): domain Bacteria; phylum Cyanobacteriota; class Cyanobacteriia; order Phormidesmidales; family Phormidesmidaceae; genus Leptothoe. The sequence continues at coordinate 467 of JBHJIV010000036.1, forward strand.
GCAGGCTGGGCACATAGGGAAACGTCGTCGGACGATAGGCGATTGCCTGCTCTAGCAGTGTTAGCTCTGGTAGCTGTAAAACGACTACGGCTGCTCGGGTAACGGTACCCTCTTGCTCAAAACCGGCATCCACACCAGCGACAGTAATAATTGATTCAAACTGATCTGTAGTAATTACCTGGCTACGCAGATGGTTTTGAGTTGCGATCGCACCAGCCGTATCCGTAGGCCAGCTATTAGGTACATCAATTTTCATGATCCTTTGAGGCAAACGGGGCATGCTTCGATAGCATCGAAGAAATCTGGTTTATTTAGAAAACTATGGTGTGTTTTTCAAGCAATATTCTTTCATTTAGGGCGGCAGCGCTTATCAGTAGTTTACTGCTGATGGGAGCGACTCCAGCACCTCAAGAACCTAAGATCGAAAGAAGCATTGCCATAAATCAGGTTGAAGAGGGCGTTACGCTACCGCCGGGAAATGGAGTTCAGACATCACCAGATCAGACCAGTAGCAATGTTGAATCAGCCCGACGGCAGTTTTTGTTAATCCAGGGAGGATTTGCAGCGGCGGTGGGGCTAAGTGCGATCGCCTTGGCCTTTGGTGTGCACAGCTATCGCAAATACCACCAGTGGCAGCGCATCGATTTCTTACGTCGTGCCACACAAGAGTTTGAAAACGATCCCGGTATTTCCCATGCTCTGAGTATTTTGGCCTTTGAAGAATATCGAGACTATCCGCTCAGTGCCCCTCCAACCGTAGAAACAGCCAGTGGCACCTTTAGGGTAACCAGCGATCTTCTCAGCCGAGCGTTGAGCAGTTCTAAGTTTCGAAAAACTCGTAAAGAACAACTCTTCAACAATTCATCTGCCACTCCAGAAAATCAGAATTCTAACGTACATGAGTATTACGCTGAAACATCGGTACGTGACTGGTTTAACCAAATGCTCAACGGGTTGGAACACTTTGGTTACCTGGTAAATTCTAGGGTATTTAACGTTAAAGAAGTACAGCCCTGGTTAAACTATTGGGTGCGATTGATAGCGGACGAAACCTACCGCCGCAACTGCGATTCACGCGTCTATGAGCAGCTTTACAACTATATCTACGACAATGGATTTGACGGCGTTAGGCAGCTGTTTGAAAAATTTGGCTATCGCATTTTACGCTCCCCCTATAAAGAGAAAGACTTTCAAAAGATAGGAGAGGTAAAAAACTATAGTACCAGGCTTGCTCTAAGCTTGGCGAAAGCATCACGATTGGTATATCAAGACATTCCTTATATTGCCAAAATTACCCGACTTTGGGAAATCGATATTCGCAACAACTTTCGATTTTTTAACGCCCACCATCGCGACACTCAAGCACTGATTTTTCGTACAGATGAGTGCGTAGTTCTTGCCTTTCGTGGCACTCAAGAAATGCGCGACTGGACCACTAATCTCAACACAAAATTACGCAACTTCACCATTCGACGCGCCGGTAAGACAACGTTATCGTCCTACAAAGGTAGGGTCCATACAGGGTTCTTTTTGGGTTGGGCTGAGATTGAACGAGATGTACTGGCTCAGCTTGAGCGCTGGCAAACAACAGACAACACAAATGGGGTTTCTAAGCCCCTCCCTCCTCTATTGATTACTGGCCATAGTTTGGGAGGGGCGCTGGCCACTATGGCGGCGGCATCGCTCCATGAAAACGGATTTGATGTGGCTGGTTTATATACCTTTGGTCAACCCCGCGTGGGAGACCTAACATTTAGCCGACAGCTCAACAAAAATCTCTCAGGCAAAGTATTTCGCTTTATCAACAACAACGATGTTGTTCCCCATATCCCCCCCCCTTTCTCGTTACGAAATCCTCTGCATCTTTACGGGCATTTAGGAACCGTCAAATATTTCAATTCAAGAGGATTGTTGATGGCTAATTATAAAGCGATTAATCGTGCCATTGATAGTTTAACAAGTTTTGCTAAAGGCTTGTTTGAGTTAGGGTTTGATTTGATCGCCGACCACAACATGTCTTATTACATTGACTATTTAGACAAAGCCTTACAAGCAGAGATTAAGGATAAAGCCGCCACAATGCTGGAACTTGATATCAATCGAGTAGGTGGGGCAGAAGGGTTAAGGGAGGCCGCCAAAAAGAAAAAGTAAGCTGGCCGCTAGCGCAAATCAGTCTGGGCTATCAAACTGGGCAAGCATATGTACCAGACGCCTACCAAAACTGGCGAAAGTCTTCATCGACAGTACTGAGCTGGGTCCAAGCAACGCCCTGCTGTTGGAATTTTGCAACGAGTTTTGCGCAGGCAGGGCGTTCGGTGGCATAGTGGCCAGCGTCGATGAGGATTAGGTTGCGATCGCGTCCTTCTTGAAACTGATGAAACTTACAGTCCGAAGTTAGATACGCCTGCGCTCCTGTTTTCGCCACCGCTGACAAAAAACTAGCGCCTGAGCCACCCAATACAGCCACCCGGTCAATAGTCTGTTGCAAACTACCCGACGGTGAATGAATCAAGTTAGGTGGGTTTAACTTAGCTTGAATGACCGCCAGCAGATCATCTAAAGTTTGAGGCAAAGGCAAATCACCCACTCGACCGTAGCCATCGCCATCTTGAGTCGGCACCACCGGCACCGAATTTTGCAGCTGCAGCAGCTGCGCCCACACATCAGCAGTGCCATCAGCAACCTGGTCAAAATTAGTGTGTGCACTGTACACCCCAATCCCATGGGTAATCCCCAAACGCACCATGTCTCCCACCGCATCACCGGCAGTTACCGACTTGAGCGGGCTAAAAATTAAAGGATGATGCGCAAAGATAAGGTTGACTGGGGCACCCTCCTCTTTAAACCGAATTGCTTCGGCCATGACTGCCAGTGTTGGCGTCAGACAGACCAAGCCCCCCGCCGGTTGGGATAGAATGCCAGGCTCAACTTGCCAGCCGCAATTATCCCAAGACTCCTGCCATGCAGGCGGAGCCCAGGTTTCGACCCAGCTAATTAATGCATCAACGTTCATGGCAACTTCTTCTTCCCAAAGCGACTCCAATTCCCTTACTGAGACCGACAAAACAGCAGCAGCAGTAACAACCGAGCCATCGCCGACGGTAGCTGAAACATCCTCTCCGACAGAGCCTCAGACTTTTAGTCTAGACCAATCTTGGCTTTATGCAGGAGGAGCCTGTATTGCCATCTACGGTTTGTTTAGCTCTATCGATTTACTCAATTTTGGCTTTCAATCGATCTTGGGACCCCAGGTAGCAGGACTGCTTGACTTAGCAGTGAATCCCTGGCTAGGTCTACTGTTGGGAATTTTAGCCACTGCTTTAGTACAATCGTCCAGCATTGTCACCACACTGTTAGTTGCCCTGGTAGCAGGTGGCTTACCCATCGCTACGGCTATCCCTATAGTCATGGGAGCCAATTTAGGGACCACCATTACCAATACCCTGGTCAGCCTGGGATATATGGGTGACGACAAAGACTTTGAGCGTGGGTTTGCCGCAGCCACTATCCACGACTGCTTTAATCTACTAGCGCTACTGATCTTTTTTCCCCTAGAGCTGTTGTTACATCCCCTGGAGCGGCTGAGTTATTGGGTGTTGCAACAAGGTGTTAGCGTCACCTTTATTCCAGATGGTTTTTCATCGCCCCTAGAATGGTTGCTTCAGCCTATACGCTGGCTGCTGGCTTACGGAGTAAATGCCCTACCAGGACCATGGGATTCGCTATTGCTGTTTAGCACCAGTGTGGGCGGGTTAATGATATCCGTCACCACACTAGGGTGGTTATTAAAACGCTGGTTAGACGGCCCAACACAGACGGCTATTCATTGGGCCATAGGCCATGGCTCAGGGTTGGGAGGACTAGCAGCGGGGGCCAGTATAACGGCACTTTTACAATCGTCCTCCATGACCACCAGTCTAATGGTCCCTTTAGCAGGGGCGGGGCTGGTCACGTTAGAGGAAATTTACCCATTTGTGTTGGGAGCCAATATTGGCACCTGCATTACAGCGTTACTGGCTACCCTAGCCGTTAATAGCCCAGTTGCTTTACAGCTGGCACTGATACACCTGAGCTACAACCTGTTTGCCGTTATCTTTATCTATGGTTTACCAGGGCTCCGCAATATACCCGTGACGATGGCATCAAAACTAGCATCAGTAACGCTTCGCTTTCGTCTGGTGGCCATCGTCTATGTCGTCGGGTTATTTTTCGCCCTACCTTTCCTGACACTGTGGCTCTCCTTCACACTAATGACCTAGGAGATAGTCTGGGACAGAGAACCTACCAAAACCTTTGGCTAAACTTCCTCCTCCCAACTTTCAACTGCCAGAAGGTGGCTGATTGGATCCTGCATAGAAAAATCAAAATCTTCTAGCTCTTGTTTCCAATGCTCCCAGCTGTCTCTAAATAGAAACGCTATTTTCCAAAGTTTATCGGTAGTCTTAATAACGTCAGATTCTACAAGGGATTTCACCTGGCGCTGAAATTTAGCCATTGGATGTAATACCAATGGATCAGCTGTTGTGGTTTTAGCCATAAACGAAAGGATTCAATTTTCCGAAAAAACTTCTTCGTACATCAAAAATTCAGACCCTTAATCGGAGGGTAAACGCTAACTATCACAAGCGCTGAATTTCACAAGGATAAAACATACCACACTGATTTCCGTTTAACATAGCTCTTTAGAAAGATCGCAATACTAAAGTAAGGATTTCAGCACGATCATCAATGTAGCGAGCCCTGATAGACCTACATATCGGCGACTCAAATTTACTGAATTTGAGTCGATAAATATTGCCAAAGCCATAGCGTCTGTCTAAGCTAATATGCGGCGGTTCTCGCTAACATCGCACTATAAGCAAAAGCCATTGCTGTCTTTCGCAAGGCGTTAGCCTGACATCAGGGCACTGAAAGCCTGACATCAGGACACTTACCTCAGGTTAGCCAGCAACAGCACCCCCTTAGAAGACGGATAGTACACACCATCCTAGACAGTTCCCATGACTGAGCCTGAAAAAATCCACCTCCCAAAAACGGACGAATCCGACGACCTAAAACGCATTCGCCACACCTTTTCCCACGTGATGGCCATGGCGGTTCAGCGTCTATTTCCCAAGGCTCAGGTCACCATTGGCCCCTGCACCGAGTATGGGTTCTATTACGATTTTGATAATCCAGAGTCGTTCTCCGACAAAGATCTAAAGATGATCAAAAAGGAGATGATCAAAATCATTAAAAAGGACTACGTAGTTGAACGTGAAGAAGTATCTCGCGCAGAAGCCAAACAGCGAATTGAGGCATTAGGAGAGCCTTACAAGCTAGAAATCTTAGATAGCATCGAAGAACCCATCACTCTCTATCACCTAGGCGATCAGTGGTGGGACCTGTGTGCTGGCCCCCATGTAGAGAGTACTCGCAAACTACACCCTAAAGCCTTTGACTTAGAAAGTGTTGCTGGAGCCTACTGGCGTGGTGACGAGACCAAAGCGCAGCTGCAGCGAATCTACGGCACAGCTTGGGAAACACCTGAGCAGCTTCAGGAATATAAACGTCGTCGCGAAGAAGCCAAAAAGCGAGACCATCGAAAACTAGGTAAAGAGCTAGGACTATTTCTATTTTCTGAAGATGTGGGTCCTGGCCTTCCCCTTTGGACTCCCAAAGGAACGTTGCTACGGTCCACATTAGAAGACTTTCTTAAGCAAGAGCAGGTCAAGCGTGGTTATTTACCCGTCGTCACCCCCCACATTGCCAAGGTAGACCTGTTCAAAACCTCAGGCCACTGGCAAAAGTACAGTGAAGACATGTTTCCAATGATGGCGGAAACAGAAGAGGACAAAGCTAACGAAACGGGTTTTGTCATGAAGCCCATGAACTGCCCCTTCCACATTCAGATTTACAAAGACGAACTCCGCTCTTACAAAGAGCTACCGATGCGGCTAGCTGAATTCGGCACCGTCTATCGCTATGAGCAATCTGGCGAACTGGGTGGTCTGACTCGCGTGCGCGGTTTCACCGTAGATGACGCTCATCTATTTGTCACACCAGAACAGCTAGACGACGAATTCCTTAAGGTAGTTGACCTTATTTTGGCCGTCTTTAACAGCCTCCAGCTCAAGAATTTCAAAGCTCGCCTGAGTTTTCGCGACCCCGAGTCAGACAAATACATTGGCTCTGACGACGTCTGGGAAAAATCCCAAAATGCCATTCGTCGTGCCGTCGAGACATTAGGTATGGAACACTTTGAAGGCATTGGCGAAGCCGCCTTCTATGGCCCTAAGCTCGACTTTATTTTTACCGATGTTTTAGGTCGCGAGTGGCAGCTGGGTACAACCCAAGTCGATTACAACTTGCCAGAAAGATTCAAGCTGGAATATGTCGCTGCCGACGGTACCCGTCAGCGTCCGGTCATGATCCACCGCGCGCCCTTTGGTTCTTTAGAGCGTCTCATCGGTATTTTGATCGAAGAATACGCCGGTCTCTTTCCGCTATGGCTTGCCCCCGAACAAGCGCGATTAATGCCTGTGACCGCTGAGCAGTTACCCTTTGCCAAGCAAGTGGCTGAACAAATGCAGCTGTTAGGTATGCGCGTTGTCGTTGATCACAGCGGCGAACGCTTAGGCAAGATGGTCCGCAATGCCGAGAAAGCCAAGATCCCTGTGATGGCAGTGATCGGCGCTAAAGAAGTCGAGAACAATAGCCTGAGCATTCGTACACGTCAGGACGGCGATCTGGGTGCGCTCTCAGTGCCGGATGTCATTGCGCGATTAAAAGCAGCGTTAGATAGTCACGGATATTTTTGATTGCTTGGATAATTATCAGGTTTACGGAAGAGAGGGACACCGTTGGGGAGCACATATCTTAGAGGGCTCACGTCGGTGTTTCCCTGCATAGCCATGGGGCTTCTGATCTGAAATACTGGTTGTTTGGAACCTTGATTTTGGGTCATCCGCAAGGGGATCCCCTATATGGATGCCTTTTTAGGTAGGTGTCGACAATCCATCCTCTGACATTTCCGTAACCTTGCCCTCGGAAAAACTTTTATCGACCGGGACATCCCCCTTACGGTGGGTTGTAGGGCCGCGTTTCGGCCCTGTTCAGGGGGTTTGGGGAACTCGGAGGGACCCCAAGCAGCCGGTTTTGCTCTAAGCCGATACCTCCGATTTTTTTTGGGAGGAGTTTGCCTGTAGTTTGACTTGGTGGGTTTCGATGGGCTCAACCCCACCCTACGGGAGATATCGGCTGCGCTTGTGGCGGTTAACCCACCCCGCCTACGGTACTCCTCCCAGGAGGGGGAAACCTGAGACATAGTTCCTCCAAGGAAATTCCATTACTTTAAATTTCAAAGATCACAATGCCTCAAACCGCCCAAGTCAAAGTCCCCGCAACCACAGCCAATATTGGCCCCGGCTTCGACTGCCTTGGCGCAGCTCTCACCCTCCACAACCAGTTCAAATTCACACCAGCCGACAGCTTAACTATCACTATTACTGGTCAAGAAGCCGACCTCCTTAGCACCGGGCCTGACAATCTCGTCTACAAAGCCTACGAAGCCTTCTATGACCACCTCAATAAGCCAGCCCCCCCAGTCCATATTCATATCGACCTACACGTCCCTCTATCTAGAGGTTTGGGGAGTTCTTCAACAGCTATTGTCGGTGGCCTCGTGGGGGCCAATCTGCTAGCCGGCAGCCCCCTGAGCCAACACCAAGTCGCCACCCTCGCCACCCAAATCGAAGGGCATCCAGATAACGTTGTCCCAGCTCTATTAGGCGGCTGCTGTTTAGCCGTCCATAGCGAGCAAGAGGGCCTGACACTCTGCCAAATTCCCTGGCATGATGCCATCATTCCTATCGCAATTATTCCTAACTTTGAACTCGCGACATCTGCCGCGCGACAAGTCTTACCCGATAGCTACAGTCGCCCCGATGCCATATTTAACGCGGCCCATTTAGCGTTACTCACTCAGGCTCTAACCAGCGGTAAGGGCGAATGGTTAACTAGAGCGTTGTGCGATCGCATCCACCAACCCTATCGCAAAGCTCTCATACCCAACTACGACGACCTTCATACAGCGGCACTTGCCGCTGGTGCCTGGGGGCTAGTTATCAGCGGTGCTGGCCCCACACTTCTCACATTGGCCAGTCCAGAGACCGCACCGACCGTCTGTCATACATTGGGTAGAGCCTGGCAATCTGCCAATATTCCCTACAGCATCCACCAGCTAGCGATTAACCACAAAGGCACCCAGGCTAATCTAATTAGCTAAACCTCTGCAGGCACAGTCATGGTGATTGCATTGCATAGATTATTTTTATTTATTCAGATTTTTCTAAACATAGGTTTATTTAGGTGTGATTGATTACATCTATATTTATTTTTTATGTGTGATAGCCCGCCATCTTCCCATGAGCTTTATATATCAGGCTAATTAAGAAAAACAAATGGTTTCTATGCCTTTTGACCTTATCAAAAGTTAACTAAATTACATATACTGTGATTGGGCGTATTCCAATAGGTATTTTTCCTCATTGCCGTCCGGTTAGTTAGCCTAGTTTTTTTAGTACATCGTGCTCCTGAATTCCTCCGACCTCTTTGATTAAGGCCGCCGCGAAAACAGTCATTCCCTGGAAGGGTACGTTGTAAATGCCAAGCTTTGTCGCTTCAAGCTAGACCAACTGCCTCTCGGCAAAATGCGCTTCATATAAGTTGTATGCATGAGTTGGCATGACTGTTGAACACTTTCCGTGGCTAACAGCGCTGGTACTGTTTCCCCTACTGGCAGCTATTCCTATCCCTTTGCTACCCGATAGCGAAGGTAAGTCTATTCGCTGGTATACCCTAGGCGTCTGCTTGGCCGAACTTGGTCTCATTCTTTATACATTTGCTAACTATTACGACCTCAACCAAACTGGGCTACAGCTGGTTGATAATTTCGTTTGGGTTCCTCAAATTGGCCTGAACTGGTCACTAGCGGCTGATGGTCTGTCAATGCCGCTGGTTATTTTGAGCGGTTTGGTTACCACTTTGGCAGCGGTTGCTTCTTGGAATATCAGGCTGAAGCCTCGACTTTACTTCTCGATGCTGTTGCTGATGTACAGCGCTCAGGTCGGTGTTTTTCTGGCTCAAGACATGTTGATGTTCTTCATCATGTGGGAGCTGGAGCTAGTACCGGTCTATTTGCTGATTTCTATCTGGGGTGGTCAAAAGCGCCTCTATGCAGCGACTAAGTTCATCCTTTACACAGCCATTGGCTCCATCTTTATTCTGGTGGCAGCTCTGGCGATGGCTTTTTACGGTGATACTGTCACATTTAACTTTAGTGAGCTGGCGGCTAAGGACTATTCCTTACCGATGCAGCTGCTGGCCTACGCCGGGTTTTTAATTGCCTTTGGTGTAAAACTGCCGGTTTTTCCATTCCACACTTGGTTGCCCGATGCCCACAGTGAAGCGCCCGCTCCTGTATCTATGATTCTGGCGGGCGTACTGCTTAAGATGGCAGGCTACGGTCGCATCCGTATGAACATCGAGATGTTACCCGATGCCCATGTGTACTTCGCACCTGTGCTAGCAATTCTCGGCGTCATCAATATTGTCTATGCGTCGCTGGCAGCCTTTGGACAGGACAATCTCAAGCGTCGCCTGGCCTATTCGTCTGTGGCTCATATGGGTTTTGTGCTTTTAGGGTTGGCTTCATTTACCACCCTGGGTTTAAGCGGTGCCCTGCTCCAGATGATCTCCCACGGTTTGATTGCAGCGGTTCTGTTCTTCCTCTCTGGTGTGGCTTACGAGCGTACTCATACTTTGGCGATGGACAAGATGGGTGGTATGGGCAAAGCAATGCCTATAGCCTTTGGTATGTTTACGGCTGGTGCGATGGCCTCGTTGGCACTGCCCGGTATGAGCGGCTTTGTAGCTGAACTGGCTGTTTTCCTAGGATTCTCCACCAGTGATGCTTACCGCACCTTCTTTAAGGCGGCTATTGTGATTTTGGCAGCCATCGGTGTGATTTTGTCCCCGATTTACCTGCTGTCAATGCTGCGTCGTATCTTCTTTGGCAACCCTGGTGAGCTGGACATTCCCAGCAATACATCCTGGGATATTAAGCCACGAGAAGCGTTTGTAGCGATTTGTTTTCTGGTACCCATCATCGGCATTGGTCTGTATCCCAAACTGGCGACCCAAACCTACGATGTGAAAAGCACTGAGATTGCTAATCGAGTACAAAATATTCGTCTAGCCCAGGATGCGGACCACGGTCCATTCTATGCCCAGGTGCTAACGGCTCCTGAGTTATTGGCCAGTCGTTTGTCAGCCACTAGTATCCGCTAGATGTTAACTTCTTTATCCCTTTCTCAGGGTTAATTGAGTCTTCCAATTTCCGCTGAAGTCGCTGGTGTTCTTTATTGGGCACCAGCGACTTTGTGGTTTTGAGAGCTTAGTCAGCCCGTGTCCCCCCCTGGGGCATTGAATCTATTAAAGAGAAGACGATTAACTGATTGGAGCAAATTCCTAACGTGCATCTATGATTGCCCCTACTAGGAAGTATTCAATCAGGTTGAAATATTTTCATAGGCTAAGCCTATGGTTGAATGGTCTAGGTTTAGTGCTGCTGTGCGCTCAGCCTGGATGGAGTCATGGTGCGATCGCAACCGTTACCCAAACCTTTTCTGTCCAAGCCAGCTACACATCCGGGCAACCCATGGCCGAGGCCCAGGTTATTGTCTACAGCCCCGAAAAACCCGACGAACCTTGGACAACCGGCCAAACCAGCGAACAAGGAGAATTTGAATTTAACCCCGATACCCAGGGAAATTGGGAAGTCGTTATTCGGCAGGCGGGCCACGGCACCTCTGTCAGCGTGCCAGTAAATACCCAAGCTGCCCAAAGATTAGAGCATCGTCTTGTTAGTACTGGCTCTACCACGGTCATTGCGTCGGAACCCTTGACCGTTGTACAACGCTGGGCCAGTGCTGGAGCCGCCTTTTGGGGATTGATTGGGACCGTATTATTTTTTTCGCGAGGTAAAAGCTCCTAGTGCATATTCCAGATGGTTTTGTCCCTCCCCAGCTGTGCATCGCTGGGTATGGTATCAGCGGGTTTGTTACCTGGCAATGTCTACGACGCATTAATCGCCATTCAGATCCGTCAGCACAGATGCCCAAAGCAGCGATGCTGGCCGCGGCCTTTTTTGTGGCCTCATCAATTCAGATCCCCCTACCTCCGGCAAGTTTGCATCTGATATTTAGCGGTCTTTTAGGTGCTGTTTTGGGCTACTACGCCTTTTTAGCCATTCTGATTGGTCTATTTTTTCAAGCTCTGTTTCTAGGGCACGGTGGATTTTCCACCCTGGGCTTAAATGCCATCATCATCGGCGTGCCCGCACTGGTGGGACACGCTATTTTTCAGCTAAAACGCTGGTTGCCCCGGTCACCGGCCCTTCGGTACGGCATTAGTGGGTTTCTTGCAGGGGCCGTAGGGATGACGCTAGCCGTGACCTTTTTTATTAGCTTGTTAATTTTTACAGTACCTACTGGATTTGATGTGGCCACTGAACGAGCTGCACTGCTCACATTAGGAATTGCCCACGGACCATTGATCATTGTTGAGGGAATTTTTACAGCACTGATCGTGACGTTTTTGCAGCGGACAAAACCAGAATTGCTGACCGGGCTTGTTCAGCCAACGAACGCCCATAGCCAGACGGTTCAGCCATCGGGAGAGCAGCTATGCGACTAACCCTCGATGCCTATGCCACGCTGCAGTCTCCCCTCCATCGCTGGTGGCCTCGGGCTAAACTAGTGGGTTTGGGATTGCTGATGTTAGGGTTTGCCAGCGTACAACAGGTACAGTTGGTACCCATCTGTTTGCTGGTGACAGCAGTGCTATACCTGCTGTCGGGACTGCCCTTGTCATTTTTGCGATCGCGCCTACGCTATCCAGGCTTCTTTCTTTTGGGTATGGTCATAGCCCTGCCGTTGTTCTCGGGCGGTACTATTCTCTGGCAGTGGGGGCCATTCGCCATTCGGCAAGAAGGGTTGCTAGCCATGGGGCTAATTACGGGCCGATTTCTCTCAATTGTCACCATTGGCATGTTGTTGTTAGGAACGACACCACTGTTAATTTTGATTGACACGCTGGTTTCCCTAAAACTACCGCCGCTGATTGCAGAAATGGCCCTGCTAGCCTATCGCTATCTGTTTGATATTGCCGATCAGCTGGCCCATCTGCGACAGGCTATGCGACTACGAGGATTTCACCCAAAGGGCGATCGTCAAAGCTGGCAACAGCTGGCGGCTGTGACCGGCACCCTATTAGTACGCAGCTATGAGCGCTCGGAGCGAGTGTATAAAGCCATGCGGCTGCGGGGCTATGGCTATGGACATAGCTGGACAAATCAGATTCAAGGGTGGGGCCAAGCGACCGATGTTGCAGCTGTAGGATTATGCGTTACCATTACGCTGGTCTTAATCAGTTTGCAGATATGGCAGATAGTTCCTGGACCTTAAGAATAGTTTAATTCTCAAAACTTACTCTCTTTAACGAACGCTCGTTATCTCTCCCCGCAATCAGCTTATCTTTGCTCAATTGAGTGTTAAGCGATTGATTTTCACTGTGCTAAGCACTTTTCAACAAACTCTCGTCGTTAAGTTTTCAACCCGTAGCGTTTATCATTAACAGCTGACTTTTGTGTCAATCTCTTAAGAACCTAATTTTTATAAGGTATGAAAGCTCATTTAAATCATATCTAAATGTATCTCTCTCACTCTCTGAGTAGTCTCTATGACGTCTCTACTACCCAAGAAAACAGTCGCTAAACCTGCAACAATAACAACAGCTGCAATTGCCATTGATCATCTTTGTTTCTCTTATCCCGATGGTCTACAGGTGCTTGATAACATTTGTTTACGCATTCCATCAGGAGAGCGCGTAGGGATTATCGGTCACAACGGCTGTGGTAAGACAACATTGTTTATGACCCTCTGTGGTGCCCTGACACCCACGGCTGGAACAGTGCGTTTGATGGATAAACCGGTGGTGGCCGGTGGGTTTAATCCTCAAATTGGACTGCTGTTTCAAAACCCGGACAATCAGCTGTTTTCCGCGTCAGTACGAGAAGACATTCGCTTTGGCCCAGCTAATATGGAGCTACAGCCTCAACAGATAAGCGATCGAGTAGATGCAGCCATCGCTCTAACTGGGTTACAGCCCCTAGCAGAGCGTCCTCCCCATCATTTATCGGGGGGAGAAAAGCAGATGGTTGCGATCGCAGGGCTATTGGCCATGAAACCCAAAATTGTTCTTTACGATGAGCCCACCGCTAGCTTAGATCTTCGCAGTCGCCGTCGTCTAATTACGTTTATGCAGGGGCTGCAACAAACTATGGTGATTGCTTCCCACGATTTGGAGTTTTTATTGGAGGTGTGCGATCGTACCCTGGTCATGTATCAGGGCAAAATTGTTGCCGATGGCTCCCCTCGAGAGATTATGGGTAACGATGATTTGATGCATACCTACGATTTAGAAAAACCCCATTCCTTAATTCCTCACATTATTAACCACCACACCTCGTAGGGGCGTCGTAGGGGCGTCGTAGGGGCGCACAGCAGTGTGCCCCTACATGTGTTTTACCTGTCCATCGTGGGTGGTTTCGGCTGCGAATGTTTCTTCAAAGAAAATCGCTGTTTTTTCCAGTTCCTGCCCACCCTTAAGCCGATAAAAGGCCAGCGCCCGAATTAACGCCTCATCCCGTTGGACAACTCGTGCTGCCCGCGATGCGCCCTTTTCACCTTTATAGGGGTTATCAATCCACAGGGCGTCGCTCAAGCTCAAAGCGGCCACCAACGGCGTCGCTGTTTCTGTCCTCAGACGCTCAGCTACGGCTGCCGGTAAATCGGCCAAGGCTTCTGCTGCTGTAAGCTGTTGAGCACGGGTAATTAGTGTTTGTAGCCGCTGTGTGTCTGTGCTCATCAACGTGTAATTTTACAAGGAGTCAGTCTAGCTTGACATAGGGGTGGGTTTTTCTCAAAAACTTTATACACTGCCTGCAACCTGGCTATAGTTCCGTAACGTCACGTAGATAGTGGATATTATCACCATCGCTCGTAGACGGTTCACCATGGCATTTCCAAGAATTTACTCAGAGCAACAGTACACATCAGCGGTGACCGCTGCTGTTGCCGATCTTCTAAAAAGTTATCGTGGCTATCAAATTGACGTCCTGCGGCAGCTACCCTGTCACGAACGTGATATTCGAGCCTATGAACTATGGATTACGGCTTGGGATAGGAATGTAGATCGCTATGAGTTTATCTATGAGTTACGCATCGGCATCGTGAGAGGCGAGCTGATTGTATTGTCATGGATGCCGCTTTAGGCAGAAGATTATAAATA